>JAGPBF010000137.1 GCA_018063505.1 Rhodoferax sp. | reverse complement strand
ACCCAGGGTGACAGTGCCGTTCTCGAAATCGCCGGCCAACGCCAGACGCTGCGCATCGGAGGCTCGCCGGTGAGTGTCGGCAAACCGATCAACACCGCCAACAGCAACCGCATCGTGCTCTCGGCAGATTCGCAGGGCCATTTCTTCTCGCAGGGGCTGGTCAACGCACGCCCGGTGCAGTTCCTGGTCGATACCGGGGCCACCACCATCGGCATGAGCGTCAGCGACGCCGACCGGATCGGCCTGCAATACAAGCAGGGCCAGGCGGTACAGGTGGCCACTGCCAACGGCGTCGTGCCTGGCTGGCGGGTCCGGCTGTCGTCGGTTCGGCTCAGTGACGTCGAAGTGCGCGACATCGAAGCCGTCATCACCCCGATTTCGATGCCCTTCGTCCTGCTGGGCAACAGCTACCTGACCCGCTTCCAGATGACGCGCAACAACGAACAACTGGTGCTGGAAAAGCGCTATTGACCCGCGAGCCCCCCGCAACATCACTGCCCAGCAACGTGACCCTGAACGTCGAGAGCGAAACCGAATACGAAGACCTGCTGGGCCTGTGGGCCGACCTTGAGGCTGGCCTGGGCATTCTTCTGGGCAGTCCGAAAAGCGTGCAGGAGTTCGAGCAGCGGGTGGGTCAATATGACCGCTGGATGCAGGCCCTGCTCAAGCGTGACACCGATACCGGGCTGTATCTGCTGTTCCAGCTGGCCACCCATTCGCCGGTGGGCTACAGCGCATCACACGCGCTGGTATGCGCAGTGCTGGCCCATCTGATCAGCGTCGAACTGGAACTCGACCCGCGCGAGCGCGCCAGCATGGTGTATGCCACGTTGACCATGAACATCGGCATGACCGCGCTGCAGGACGCGCTGGCCAACCAGCTGGACAAGCCCGATGCCGCGCAGCAGCAGGGTATCCGCAACCACATGGCGCTGGGCCGACAGATACTGGTCGAGCGCGGTATCACTGACCCGCTGTGGCTGGACATCGTCATGCGCCACCATGACGACATTGCCGACGACAGGCCGCTGGCATCGCTGACGCCGGCACAGCGGCTGGCGCGTATCGTGCGAACGGTCGACCGCTACGGCGCGATGATCAGTCCGCGCAAGTCACGCGCCGGGCGCAGCGCCACCGATTCGGTGCGCTCGATCATCCAGGAAAGCGGCGAGCATTCGGACGCGATCGGCAACGCCATGGTGCGTGTTGTCGGCTTGTGCCCGCCGGGCACCTTCGTGCGGCTGGACAACGACGAGGTGGCGGTGGTGATGCGCCGCTCGAGCAAACCCAACCACCCCCATGTGGCGATCGTGCTCGACGAAAACGGCCTGCTGTCGGGCCGTCCGCGACTGCACCGCACGGCACACGGCAGCCCCCAGATCCGGGCCGCTCTCGCGGCTGCGATGGTGCGGGTGCAGCTCAACCACCACCTGATCCTGCGCCTGGGCGCCTACGCGGCGCAGAAGGCCTGATCAGGTTTTCCTGGCGCCGAGCTTCGGCTCGGTGCCCTTGAGCAGGCGGTTGATGTTCTGCGCGTGGCGCCAGAGCAGCAGCAGCGACATCAGCGCCATGGCCAGCAGGATGCTCTTGTCCAGATACCAGGCCACGCCGTCGCCGAAAATGTAATACACCGGCGCAAACACGGCGGCGACCAGCGAGGCCAGCGACGAATACCGAAAGAAGACGGCCACGATCAGCCAGCTGGCTGCAACTGCCAGCCCCAACACCCAGCTATAACCGAGCAGCACGCCCAGCGCGGTGGCAACGCCTTTGCCGCCCTGAAACCGGAAGAACACCGGAAACAGATGGCCGAGGAAAGCTGCCAGCCCGGCCAGCGCCATGGTTCCCTCGTGCAACCCGTAGGCAGCCCCGTAACGCGCCACCAGCATCACGGCCAGCCATCCCTTGGCGCCGTCGAGCAGCAGCGTCACGACCGCTGCGGCCTTGCTGCCCGAGCGCAACACATTGGTCGCACCCGGATTCTTGCTGCCATAGGTGCGCGGATCCTTCAGACCCATCAGGCGGCTGATGATCACGGCAAACGACAACGAACCCAGCAGATAGGCGGCAAGTACGGCCAGCAAGGGCCACAGGGGATTCGAAGCGTCCATCGGCAATGTCTCCGGCGCGCCATGCGCGGCGCTGTGTGATTGGCGCTATTCTGCCAGTGCGCAGTTCACCGGCCGGGCCGATAGCAGCTGCGTGCAGACGGCAGGCGAAATACCCACCAGATACCCGCGCCGGCCACCGTTGATCAGGATGCGGGGCAACGCGAGGATGCTCTGCTCCACATACACCGGCATCGTGCGCCGGGTCGCCAACGGCGAGGTCCCACCGACCAGATACCCGCTGTGCCGGTTGGCCACGTCGGGCTGGCAGGGATCGACCGACTTGACGCCGATCTGGCGTGCCAGGTTGCGTGTGCTGACCTTGCGGTTGCCATGCATCAGCACCAGCAGGGGCTGCGCACGTTCGTCCTGCATCACCAGCGTCTTGACCACGGCATAAGGATCCATGCCCAGCACCTCGGCGCTGTGGTTGGCGCCGCCATGCTCGACGTATTCGTAGACATGCTCGGTGAATTCCACCTTGTGCGCGCGCAGCAAGCGGGTTGCCGGCGTCTCGGACACATGCTCGCGCCGTGCCATGGGCTGCTCCTGTCCTTATTGCGCTGGGTCGCGCAGCTCCAGCCGGATTGCGTCGATGGCGGCCAGCAGCTCGGGCGTCAGCGTCGTGCCCCAGGCATCCAGGCATTCGTCGAGTTGCGCGCGCGTGGTCACACCGATGATGGTGCTGGCCACACGCCAGTTGGTGTAGCAAAAGGCCAGTGCCATCCTGGCCGGCGTCAGGCCGTGTTCACGCGCCAGCGCGTTGTAGCGGCGCGCGCCGTCCAGCGATGCCGGCCGCCCCCAGCGCTGCTTGCGCACCGACTCGTAACCCGATATGCGTGCACCCTTGGGCGCATCGGGGCCGTCGAAGCCGCTGGCGTCGTACTTGCCGGTCAGCAGGCCGAAACCCAGTGGCGAATAGGCCAGCAGAGACACCCCCAGCCGGTGACAGGTTTCGTCGGTGCCATTGTCGTAGGCCCGGTTGACCAGGCAATACGGATTCTGGATCGAGACCACCCGCGCCAGGCCGTGCTGCTCGGCCAGCCGGACGAATTCGTGCACGCCATACGGCGTTTCATTGGACAGGCCGATATGGCGCAGCTTGCCGGCCTTGACCAGTGCGGACAAGGCTTCGAGCTGGGCATGGATCGGCGTGGCGGACGTCTCCCTGGCCGGGTCGTAATAAGCCGAACCGAATGCCGGCACATGGCGCTCGGGCCAGTGGATCTGGTACAGGTCGATCACGTCGGTCTGCAGCCGCTTCAGGCTGCTCTCGCAGGAGCGGCGGATATCGTCGGGCGTCATGCCCTTGCCATCACGTACCCAGTCCATGCCGCGCGACGGACCGGCCACCTTGGAGGCGATGACCAGCCTGTTGCGCAGACCCGGCCTGGCCGCCAGCCAGCGGCCCATGATGGCCTCTGTGGCGCCAAAGGTCTCGGCGCGGGTCGGCACCGAATACATCTCGGCCGTGTCCAGGAAATTGATACCGCGCTCGACGGCGCGGTCCATGATGGCAAAGGCATCGCCTTCGGCCACCTGTTCACCAAAGGTCATGGTGCCCAGGCAGATGGGCGTGACCTGCAGATCGCTGCGTCCGAGCCGGACATTCTTCATCGTGTTTCCAAACATGGTACGAATGGCCGAGTTTAGACGCCGCCCCGCGCCTTCGCCCTGGCTTCCTCCTGCAGCCGCAACACACGCCGCTGCACCTTGCCGGTGGTGGTCATCGGCAGTTCGGCAACAAATTCGATCTCCTTGGGGTATTCGTAGGGCGCGAGCTTGCCACGCACATGTGCCTGCAGGCCGGCCTTGAGCGCGTCGTCGAAAGCTGCCTGGGCCGCCGCATCGGGCAAGTCGGACCGGCGGGCGGCGGCGTCCGGTGCCAGCACCACAAAGGCCTTGACCAGGGCGCCGCGCTCCGGATCGGGCTTGGGCACGACCGCCGCGTTGAGCACCGTCGGATGCTTGACCAGGCAGTTCTCGATCTCGCCTGGGCCGATGCGGTAACCGGCAGCCTTGAATACATCGTCGGCGCGGCCCTGGTACCAGAGATACCCGTCGGCATCGCGCGTGGCCAGGTCGCCGGTGCGGCACCAGTCGCCGGTGAAACGCGCGGCAGTTGCAGCCGGATTTTTCCAGTAACCCAGAAAGAACACCGGATCGGGCTGGCCGTGCACGTCGTAACGGTTGACCGCCACATCACCGGCCACACCGACCGGACACTCCTGCCCGGCCTCGTCGATCACCATGACCCGGTGACCCGGGTAACCCTTGCCCATGCTGCCGGGCCGTGCCGGCCAGCCGACATGGGAACTGCGACGCTTCGGCTGTGCTTTGGCGGTCGCATCCGACCACTGCATTGTGCAGTTGCCGACGATATAGTTGATCTCGGTCTGGCCGAACATTTCGTTCACCACCACCCCCAGCTGCGTGCGGCAGTAGTCGAACACCGCATCACCCACCGCCTCGCCGGCGCTCATGATGGCCTGCAGCTGCAGGCAAAACTGCTTGCGCGGCTCCGGGTAGGCCTTCATCATCGCCTTGAGCGCGGTCGGGAACAGGAAGCTGTGCGACACCCGGTAGGTCTGCATCAGCTCGAACGCGGTCTGCGGACTGAAGCGGCCGTTCCAGGCCACGATGGGCCGGCCGAAATACAGGGCCGGCAACAAGGCGTCCATCAGGCCGCCGGTCCAGGCCCAGTCGGCAGGCGACCAGAACACTGCCTCGGATTCCGACCCGCTGCGCGCCGGGTCGAAACCGAACCAGTTCTGGCTGCAGACAAAACCGCTGAGGTTGCCGATCAGGCCGCGGTGGGCGATCAGTGCGCCCTTGGGCTGGCCGGTGGTGCCACTGGTATAGATCAGCACTGCCGCTTCGTCGGCCTGCGTGTCGCAGGGAGTGAACGATGCCGGTTGCTGTTCCAGCACCGCCGCATATTCCGGGTTGCGGTCACTGGCGTGCGGCCCGACCCGGATCACCGACTCCAGCAGCGGGCAATTGGCACGCACCGATTCCAGCGCGCCGATGGCCGCCGCGTCGCAGATGGCCACCACGGCCTCGCTGTCCTGCAGCCGGAACTCCAGCGCCTCGGGGCCGAACAGCATCGACAAAGGCATGGCGACCGCGCCCATCTGCAATACCGCCATGTAGGCCACGGCGGTCTCGAAACGCTGCGGCAGGATGATCGCCACCCGGTCGCCCCGCTGCACACCCAGCACCGCCAGTGCATTCGACAGGCGGTTGCTCGCTGCCTGCAGCTCGGCGAAGGTCCAGCCGCGTGCAGTCTGGTCGGTGCCGTCGGCCAGAATCACCACGCGCTGGGCAGTGGCCGCATTTTCCGCCCAGCGGCCGCAGCAAACCCGGGCCATATTGAAGCGATCGGGCACCTTCCAGCCGAAGCCGCCGTACATCGACAAGTAGTTGTCGGGCGCGCGCGCTGCGGCCGAACTGTCATTTGCTTGACTGCGTCGCACGGATTGTCTCCTTATGATCGGCCTAATGTACCAAGTCAAACGCCCTTCCCGCAGCCTGTTCGTGCCCGTGCGCGACCACCAATACCATGTCCGATGCTGGGGCGAACCCTCTCCCGGCCAGGCACCGCTGGTGCTGGTGCACGGCTGGATGGACGTGGCCGCGTCGTTCCAGTTTGCCGTCGATGCGCTGAGCGATGACTTCATGCAGGGCCGCTTCGTCATCGCACCCGACTGGCGCGGCTACGGCCTGACCGAAGGCGGCCCGACCGACAACTTCTGGTTTCCCGACTACATCGCCGACCTCGACTTCCTGGCCGACCATCTCTCGCCCGACCAGCCGTTCGACCTGGTCGGCCACAGCATGGGCGGCAATGTCGTGATGCTGTATGCCGGGATCCGGCCCCAGCGGGTGCGCCGGCTGGTCAACCTCGAAGGCTTCGGCGGCCCGGCAACGACGCCCGACCAGGCGCCTGCCCGGTATGCAAAATGGCTGCAGCAACTCAAGCAGTACCGCGACGGCGCGCTCGATCTGCGCGGCTACGACGGCGTCGATGGTGTGGCCCGGCGGCTGGCCAAGACCAACCCGCGGCTGGCGCGCGACCAGGCCGGCCGCGACAAGGCCGACTGGCTGGCCCGACATTGGGCGAGCCAGAATGACCTTGGCAAGTGGCAGATCATGGGTCATGCGGCGCACAAGATCGTCAATGCACAGCTGCTGCGGGTCGACGAACTGCTGGAGGTCTACAAATGCATCAGCATGCCGGTGCTGGCGGTAGAGGCGTCCGACGACGAAATGTGGAAATGGTGGAGCGGCAGCTTCACCCGTGACGAGTACCACGCACGGCTCAAGCACGTGCCAGACCACCGCATCGCCGAGGTGCAGGACGCCGGCCACATGCTGCACCACGACCAGCCGGAGCAACTGGCCAGGCTGCTCGAGGAATTTCTGGGCGCCTGAGCCGCATGATGGCCATTGGCGAGCCGCGTTCGCCATCGTGAGAAAATGCCCGGTTGATCTCTCACCCGACAACAAGGACAAGCACCATGGACGCAGTACTCATCAACCAGATCGGCACCCAACTGAGCGACCTGGCCGCCCGTACCCAAGAGTTACGGGGGTATCTTTGACTACGATGCCAAATCCGAACGCCTGAGGACGGTCAACGCCTCGCTGGAAGACCCGACGGTCTGGAACGACCCGAAGAAGGCCCAGGAACTCGGTCGCGAGAAAAAATCGCTCGACAACGTGGTGGGGTCGCTGGGCAAGCTCACGTCCGAGCTGGCCGACAACACCGAGCTCTATGACATGAGCAAGGAAGAAGGCGACGAAGACAGCCTGCTGCAGATCGAGCGCGACACGGCCAAGCTGGCCGCGGAAATCGAGAAACTCGAATTCCTGCGCATGTTCAACAACCCGGCCGATCCGCTGAACTGCTTCCTGGACATCCAGGCCGGCGCAGGTGGTACCGAAGCCTGCGACTGGGCCAGCATGTTGCTGCGCCAGTACCTGCGCTACGCCGAGCGCAAGGGTTTCTCGACCACGATCGAAGACGAATCCCCCGGTGACACTGCCGGCATCAAGGGCGCCACGATCAAGATCGCGGGCGAATACGCGTTCGGCCTGCTGCGCACCGAGACTGGGGTGCACCGGCTGGTGCGCAAGTCGCCGTTCGACTCCTCGGGCGGTCGCCACACCAGCTTTGCCAGCGTGTTCGTCTACCCGGAGATCGATGACTCGATCGAGATCGAGATCAATCCCTCCGACGTGCGCACCGACACCTACCGCGCCAGCGGCGCCGGCGGCCAGCACATCAACAAGACCGACTCGGCGGTGCGGCTGACCCACATTCCCACCGGCATCGTCGTGCAGTGCCAGGACGGACGCAGCCAGCACAGCAACCGCGACGTGGCCTGGAAACGGCTGCGCTCCAAGCTGTACGACCATGAGTTGCGCAAGCAGCAGGAAGAGCAGCAAAAGCTCGAGGACACCAAGACCGACGTGGGCTGGGGCCACCAGATCCGCAGCTACGTGCTGGACAACAGCCGCATCAAGGACTTGCGTACCAACGTCGAAGTCTCGGCCACGCAGAAGGTGCTCGACGGCGACCTCGACGTGTTCATCGAAGCCTCGCTCAAGCAAGGCGTATGAGCATGCGCACCCAGGCCCTGATCTTCGACATGGACGGCACCATGATCGACTCGATGGCATACCACGCGCAGAGTTGGGTCACCTTCGTGCAGCGCCACGGCATCGTGATCGACGTGGACGACCTGTTGCGCCGCACCACCGGCCGCACCGGCGCCGAATGCATGGAAGTGCTGTTCGGCCGGCCGATCGACAAGCAGGAGGCCTGGGAACTGATTCACGAGAAGGAGCAGATCTACCGCGACCTGTTCGAGCCGGTATTTGCCGAGGTGCGCGGCTTCAAGCGCTTTTGCGCCCAGGCCCATGCCAGCGGCCTGCGCATCGGCGTGGGCACGGCGGGCGACAAGCACAACATTGCATTTGCCATGCGCCACCTGCAGATGGACCCTTTGCCCCATGCGATTGTGGGTGGCGACGAAGGTCTGCCGGGCAAACCCGAACCGGCGATCTTTCTGGAAGCGGCACGCCGCATCGGCGCCGACCCGCAGGCCTGTATCGTGTTCGAGGATGCCCCGTTCGGCATCGAGGCGGCACGCCGGGCCGGCATGAAGGCCGTCGCGGTGTGCACCAGCCACAGTGCCGGGCAACTGGCCGGCGACCACGTCATCGCCACGATTCGCCACTACGAAGAACTCATCGACAACCAATTTCTGGAGACACTTCATGCCCGCACCACGTGATGACCAAGGACAGGCGGTCAGCATCCAGCGTGCCGACTACAGCGCGCCCGCCTTCTGGATCGACACCGTCGACCTGACCTTCGACCTCGACCCGGCCAAGACCCGGGTGCTCAACAAGATGCGGCTGCGCCGCAACCCGGACGTGCCGGTGCAGCCGCTGCGGCTGGACGGCGAAGACCTCAACCTGGCCCGGGTACTGGTCAACGGTGGCAGCGCCAGTTTCAAGATCGACGGCAAGCAGCTGGTGCTCGACAACCTGCCACCCGCCGAGGCCGGCGCGTTCGAGCTGGAAATCTTCACCACCTGCCAGCCGGCCAAGAACACCAAGCTGATGGGCCTGTACGTCAGCAACGATTCGTTCTTCACGCAGTGCGAGGCCGAAGGGTTCCGGCGCATCACGTATTTCATGGACCGTCCGGACGTGATGGCCACCTACACCGTGACACTGCGCGCCAACAAGGCGGCCTACCCGGTGCTGTTGTCCAACGGCAACCTGGTCGACAGCGGCATGCTGACCGGCGACGGCAATGTCGGGCGCCATTTCGCGCGCTGGGTCGACCCGCACCGCAAGCCCAGCTACCTGTTTGCGCTGGTGGCCGGCCGGCTGGAGTCGCGCCAGCAGCGCATCATCTCGCGCGCCGGCAAGGAGCACCTGCTCGAGATCTATGTGCGACCGGGCGACCTGGGCAAGACCGAGCATGCAATGAACTCGCTGATGGCGTCGATCGCCTGGGACGAGGCGCGTTTCGGCCTGCCGCTGGATCTGGAGCGCTTCATGGTGGTGGCCACCAGCGACTTCAACATGGGTGCGATGGAGAACAAGGGCCTGAACATCTTCAACACGAAGTACGTGCTGGCCAGCCAGGCCACCGCCACCGACACCGACTTCTCGAACATTGAATCGGTGGTCGGCCATGAGTATTTCCACAACTGGACCGGCAACCGCGTGACCTGCCGCGACTGGTTCCAGCTCAGCCTCAAGGAAGGCCTGACGGTATTTCGCGACCAGGAATTCTCGCAAGACCTTTGCGCCGAGCCGTCGGCCCGCGCCGTCAAGCGCATCGAAGACGTACGCGTGCTGCGCACCGCGCAGTTCCCCGAAGACGCCGGCCCGATGGCGCATCCGGTGCGGCCCGACAGCTATGTGGAAATCAACAATTTCTACACCGTCACCGTCTACGAAAAAGGTGCCGAAGTGGTGCGCATGATGCAGACGCTGGTGGGCCGCGATGGCTTTGCCAAGGGCATGAAGCTGTACTTCGAGCGCCATGACGGCCAGGCCGTGACCTGCGACGACTTCGCCCAGGCCCAGGCCGACGCCAATCCGGGCTCGGACCTGGCGGCCTTGTTGCCGCAGTTCAAGAACTGGTACAGCCAGGCCGGCACGCCCAGGGTCAAGGCGCACGGGGTGTATGACGCCACAGCCGGCACCTATAGATTGACGCTGGCGCAAAGCTGCAAACCGACCGCCGGGCAGGCGGACAAGCAGCCGTTCGTGATTCCGGTCAACCTGGGCCTGGTCGGGCCCGACGGACGCGACATGCCGCTGCAGCTGTCCGACGAATCGCTGCCCAGCAGCGCACCGCGCACCTTCGTGCTGAGCCAGCAGGAAGAGACCCTCACCTTCATCAACGTGGCTGCCGAACCCGTGCCCTCGATCCTGCGCGGATTCAGCGCGCCGGTGCTGCTCGAATACGACTACAGCGACGATCAGCTGCTGCATCTGCTGGCTTCGGACAGCGACCCGTTCAACCGCTGGGAAGCCGGCCAGCGCCTGGCGCTGCGCTGCGCCCTCGCTGCGCTGGCGCAACCGGCAGAAAACCCGGTCGGCGCGGTGCTCACGCCGGCCTTCATCGAAGCGCTGCGTGGCATCCTGCGCCATCCGTCACTGGACGCCGCCTTCAAGGAGCTGACGCTGAGCCTGCCGTCCGAGACCTATATCTCGGAACAGCTCGATGTGGTGGACCCGCAGCAGGTGCACGCCGTGCGTGATGCGATGCGCCAGCAGCTGGCGGTGGCCCTGATGGACGATTGGCAGCAGGCGTTCGACACCAATGCCAGCACCGGCGCCTACCAGCCCGACCCGGTGTCCAGCGGCAAACGTGCGCTGGCCAGCATGGCGCTGACCATGCTTTGCCTGGGCGACAACAGCGATGAATGGCCAGCCCGTGCATTTCACCGGTTCAAGCAGGCCGGCAACATGACCGACCGGTTGGGCGCGCTTGGCGCACTGGTGGCCTGCGCACACCCGCTGGCCGACGAGGCTTTGAGCCGCTTCCACGCGATGTTCAAGGGCGACGAACTGGTGCTCGACAAATGGTTTGCGCTGCAGGCCGGTGCGTCCGACCGCGGCGGCCATGTGCTGGCGCTGGTGCGCCAATTGATGTCGCATCCCGATTTCCACCTGAAGAACCCGAACCGCGCGCGCAGCCTGCTCTTTAGCTACTGCAGCGGCAACCCGGCGGCGTTCCACCGCAAGGATGCAGCGGGTTACCAGTTCTGGAGCCTGCGCGTGCTCGAAATCGACGCCTTCAACCCGCAACTGGCCGCCCGCCTGGCGCGCGCGCTCGACCGCTGGAGCCGACTGGCCGAGCCTTACCGCAGCGCAGCCCGCGAAGCGATCGCCCGCGTGGCCGCCAAGCCCGACCTGAGCAACGACGTGCGCGAGGTGGTAAGCCGCGCGCTGGCAGATTGAGGGGTCCCAGAACCATGGCTGCCAAGATCTCCCTGACCCGTTACCTGGTCGAACACCAGCGGGTGCACGCGCTCATTCCGTCCGATCTGCGCCTGCTGCTCGAAGTGGTGGCGCGCGCCTGCAAGAGCATCAGCCATGCAGTCAACAAAGGGGAGCTCGGCGGCGTGCTCGGCGCCACCGACACCGAGAACATCCAGGGGGAGGTGCAAAAGAAGCTCGACATCATCGCCAACGAGGTGCTGATCGAAGCCAATGAATGGGGCGGCCACCTGGCGGCCATGGCCAGCGAAGAGATGGAAGGCATCTACGTGGTGCCGCACCGTTACCCCAAAGGCGAATACCTGCTGATGTTCGACCCGCTGGACGGTTCGAGCAACGTCGACGTGAACGTGAGTATCGGCACCATCTTCAGCGTCTTGCGCAAGCCCGACAACGG
>JAGPBF010000010.1:32433-39920 GCA_018063505.1 Rhodoferax sp. | reverse complement strand
GCGGCACCTGCAGCTGTGAAACCACGTCGTGTGCCAGTACCCGCCCGTCCGCATCGAAGGTGGAGACCGACTCGGCGTCCGTCAGTGGTTTCGCATGCGCCAGCAATCGCGCCATAGCGTCATCCAGGGCCAGCAGGGGTGCTCGTGTAACGCTCATCTCGGGTGCTTTCGTTGCGCAGCGTCCAGGCGACGCGACGCCGTGATGTTTACAGGTGGCTGCCGCACTTGCAAGCCGTCGGTCCTCAGGCCGCCACAGGCTCGCAATGCGCGGCGATGAAGGCCTTGATGGCGGGCAGATCGGCAGCCAAGTCCGTCACGCGGCGCGGTCGTAGCTCGATGCCCTCGAACTGGGGCGGACGCACGGGTTGGCGCCCCAGCGCTTGGACAATCGTGGCGGCAAACTTGATCGGCAACGCAGTTTCCAGCACGATCATCGGGTGGGTGGCGTGCAAATGCGCACGCGCCACCTTGATGCCGTCGGCGGTGTGGGTGTCGACCATCTCACCGCAGTCCTCGAAGGTGGAACGAATCGTCGCCAACCGGTCAGCGTGGGTACTGCGGCCGCTGGCAAATCCGAAGCGGCTCGCAGCCTGTGTGAACACGGCATCTGCGCCAAGGTCGAAGAAACCCTGCCGCGCCAGCTGTGCGCCGAACAGGTCGCCCAGCCGTGCCGCATCGCGGCCGACCAGGTCAAACACGAATCGCTCGAAGTTCGAAGCCTTGGAGATATCCATCGACGGGCTGGAGGTTTCGTGCGTGTCGGCACTGCTGCGCACGCGGTAACGGCCGGTGCGGAAGAACTCGTCGAGCACATCGTTTTCGTTGGTCGCCACCACCAGCAGGTCGATCGGCAGACCCATCATGCGTGCCACATGGCCTGCGCAGACGTTGCCGAAGTTGCCCGATGGAACAGTGAAGCGTACCTGCTGCGCGTTCGCGGTGGTGGCCTGGAAATAGCCGGCGAAGTAATAAACCACCTGCGCGACCAGCCGGGCCCAGTTGATTGAATTGACCGTGCCAATCCGGTACTTGCGCTTGAAAGCCAGGTCGCCGGACACTGCCTTGACCAGGTCCTGGCAATCGTCAAACACGCCATCGATGGCGATGTTGTGAATGTTGTCATCCATCAGGCTGAACATCTGGGCCTGCTGGAACGGACTCATGCGCCCGCGCGGGCTGGTCATGAAGACCGACACGCCACGCTTGCCGCGCATCGCATACTCCGCCGCGCTGCCGGTGTCGCCGCTGGTGGCGCCGAGAATGTTCAGGGTTTCGCCGCGACGTTTGAGCTCGTACTCGAACAGGTTGCCGAGCAACTGCATGGCCATGTCCTTGAAGGCCAGCGTCGGACCGTTGGACAAGGCCTCCAGATACAGCGGTGCGGCGTCACCGCCGCTACTGCCCGTCTTGTCGACCAGCGGACGCAGCGGCACGATGGCGTCGGTGCCGAATACCTCGCGGGTATAGGTACGGCGGCAGATCGCGCGCAGGTCATCGGCGGAAATGTCATCGACATACAACGACAGGATCTCGAATGCCAGCTCGGCGTACGGCAGCCTGCGCCAGCGTGTCAGCGTTGCATCGTCCACCTGCGGATAGGAGGCGGGCAGATACAGACCGCCGTCTGGCGCCAGGCCTTCGAGCAGGATGTCGCAGAAGCGCTGGCCGGCGTCGTGACCGCGGGTGGAGATGTAACGCATCAGGCCAGTTCCTCCTTGCGAATGCGGGTGATGGGTTGCAACACGCTGGGCAACTGCTGCATCAGGGCCAGCGCGTCGTTCATCGTGCCTTCGCGCGTTTCATGGGTCAGGATGATCAGATCTGTCTGCGCCACCTGCGAGGCAACGCCGCCTTCTGACTCCACCTCATCGGCTTCACGCTGGCGCATGGCGTCAATGCTGATGCCGGCGTCGGCCAGGATGCCAGTGACGCGCGACAACACCCCGGCCTGATCGGCCACCCGCAGACGCAGGTAGTACGCGGTAACGACCTCGGCCATCGGCAACACCGGCAGATCGCTCATGGCATCCGGGTGGAACGCCAGATGGGGCACCCGCTGGGCAGCATCGGCCGTATGCAGCCGTGTGACGTCCACCAGGTCGGCGATCACTGCGCTGGCCGTGGGCTCGCTGCCCGCACCTTTGCCGTAATATAGTGTGGTGCCGACGGCATCGCCCTGCACCACCACCGCATTCATCGCGCCTTCGACATTGGCGATCAGGCGCTTGGCCGGAACCAGGCTGGGATGGACACGCAATTCGATGCCGCGCAGGGCCCCGGTCGAACTGTCGAGGCTGCGTTTGGTGATACCCAGCAGCTTGATGCGGTAACCCAGTTGTTCTGCATATTTGATGTCCTGCCCGGAAAGTGCGGTGATGCCCTCCACATAGGCCTTGTCGAACTGCACCGGGATGCCGAACGCAATCGCGGACATCAACGTGATCTTGTGCGCAGCGTCCACGCCTTCGATGTCGAACGTGGGGTCGGCTTCGGCATATCCGAGCCGCTGCGCCTCCTTGAGCACGACGGCAAAATCCAGGCCCTTGTTGCGCATCTCGCTGAGGATGAAGTTGGTCGTGCCATTGATGATGCCGGCCACCCACTGGATGCTGTTCGCGGTCAGCCCTTCGCGCAAGGCCTTGATGATGGGAATGCCACCGGCCACCGCCGCCTCGAATGCCACCATCACGCCCTTGGCGTGGGCGGCCGCAAAAATCTCGGTGCCATGCACGGCCAGCAAGGCTTTGTTGGCTGTGACCACGTGTTTGCCGGCGGCGATAGCCTCCATCACCAGCTGACGGGCAATGCCGTAGCCACCGATCAGCTCGACCACGATGTCGATGTCCGGGTTGGCGATGACGGCGCGGGCATCGTTGACGACCTTGACGCTGTCGCCGACCAGTGCCTGTGCCCGTGCGACATCCAGATCCGCCACCATGGTGATTTCGATGCCCCGACCGGCACGGCGGCAAATTTCCGCCTGGTTGCGCTTGAGCACGCTGAAAGTGCCACTGCCTACGGTGCCAATGCCCAGCAGGCCTACTTGAATCGGGTTCATTCGGGAAGTCTTCGTTGGTTGGGGAAAAGATACGATCAAGAGCCGGTCATCCTGCGCGTGCGGCGACCAGCTTGACCGATGCCTGTGCGCGTTCGCGTTCGCGTTCGCGTTCGTCATCGTGGCGCTTGCGGTAGAGCTCCAGGAACCGGGCAATGCGCCCGATGGCCTCGCGCAGGTCATCCTCGTGGGGCAGGAAGACGATGCGGAAATGGTCCGAGCCTTTCCAGTTGAAGCCGGTGCCCTGCACCAGCATGACCTTGGTTTCCTGCAGCAACTCCAGGATGAACGCCTGATCGTCCTTGATCGGATACAGACTCGGGTCGAGCCGGGGGAACATGTACAGCGCTGCAGCCGGCTTGACGCAGCTGACGCCGGGGATGGCCGTGATCAACTCATACGCCAGGTCGCGCTGGCGGCGCAACCTGCCGCCCTCGGCAATCAGGTCGTTGATGCTCTGGTAGCCGCCCAGCGCAGTCTGTATCGCCCACTGCCCTGGCACATTGGGGCACAGGCGCAGGTTCGACATCATGTTCAGGCCGTCGATGTAGTCCTTGGCCACGAACTTGTCGCCCGAGACGACCATCCAGCCGGCGCGGTAACCGCACGAGCGGTAACTCTTGCTCAGGCTGTTGAAGGTCAGCGTCAACACGTCGTCGCTGAGCGAGCCGATGGCGGTATGGGTGGCGCCGTCATACAGGATCTTGTCGTAGACCTCGTCGGCAAAAATGACCAGCCCGAACTCGCGGGCGATGTCGATGATGCCGCGCAGCAATGCGTCGGAGTACAAGGCGCCGGTCGGATTGTTCGGGTTGATCACGACGATGCCCTTGGTACGGGGCGTCACCCTGGCCCGGATGTCGGCCAGATCGGGCATCCAGCCGGCGCTTTCGTCACAACGGTAATGCACCGGTACACCACCGGACAAGGACACCGCTGCCGTCCACAGCGGATAGTCGGGCGCGGGAATCAGCATCTCGTCGCCGTCGTTGAGCATCGCGTTGCTGGCCATGACGATCAGCTCCGAGGCGCCGTTGCCCAGATAAATGTCGTCAAGTGTCACGCCGGCAATACCCTGCTGCTGCGTATAGTGCATCACCGCCTTGCGGGCCGCAAAAATGCCCTTGCTCTCGGAGTACCCGGCAGAATTGGGAAGGTTGCGGATCATGTCCTGCTGGATCTCTTCCGGCGAATCGAAGCCGAACACCGCCAGGTTGCCGATGTTGAGCTTGATGATCTTGTGGCCTTCGTCCTCCATGCGCTGCGCGCACTCGAGGATAGGACCCCGGATGTCGTAACAGACGTTGTCGAGTTTGGTCGATTTGCGGATCATCTTCATGAGGGCCCCCAGCCATAGCCGCTGCAGCGGGAAACCTATAATTTGACCACAGTTGCGCAGGCTTACCGACAATGAAACTCCATCCCGACAAATCGAACGTCCAGACCATCACGGCTTATGGCGCAGGATGGATAGCAGTCGATGGTGAACGCATCGAGGCCAGCGTCATCATCGGCTCGGGCGGCGAGCGCATCGACTGGTCATGCAGGCGGTTTTCCGAGCTGCATGCAGGCCATTTCGCGCAGCTGGCCGCACTTGACACGGAGCTGGTGATATTTGGCAGCGGTGCCCGAATCCGCTTTCCCGATCCGGCCTGGTTGCAGCCGCTGATGCAACGCCGGCTTGGCATCGAGACCATGGATAGCCATGCGGCGTGCCGCACCTATAACATCCTCTCTGGCGAAGGCCGCAAGGTCGTCGTGGCCTTGCTGATTGAAGAGGCGCCCGGCTGACTGCGAACAGCCGGTGTTTTGCGGTTAAAATACACGGCTTCGGTCCGGCCCATCTTCTCTTTGTCTGGAGCGGGTGCCAGGTCCGGTTCCTGACACATCCAGCACGCGAGACACAAGCAACCTATGGCGATCGTTGTCAACAAACCCCTCCCTGAATTTGAATCCGTTGCAACCAATGGCGTCAAGGTGACGAACACCAGCCATCTTGGCGCAGCACTGGTTCTCTACTTCTATCCAAAGGACAACACGCCGGGGTGCACCACCGAAGCGATGCAGTTCCGCGACAAGTACAAAGACTTCGTCAAGGCCGGTGCCACTGTCTTCGGCGTTTCGCGTGACAACATGAAGTCGCACGACGACTTCAAGGCCAAGCTCGAACTGCCGTTCGAACTGATCGCCGATACCGAAGAGAAGATGTGCCACATGTTCGGTGTGGTCAAGAACAAGATCATGTACGGCAAAAAGGTCAAGGGCATCGAGCGCAGCACCTTCCTGGTAGGCGCCGATGGCCTGCTGGTTGAAGAGTGGCGCGGACTCAAGGTCCCCGGTCACGTCGACGACGTGCTCAAGGCCGTGAAAGCACTCAAAAAGGCAGCCTGACGGCACGCCGAAATACGTCTGCGGGCTCATGCATAATGGGCGCATGCCGTTGACTTCAGACGCCGCTCTTTCCCAGCAAGCCGCCTTGGTCCAGGGCGGCTTTCTTGTTTCTGGGTAGCCCGTTTTGTCGCGGCTTCGTGCAGTTTTCCAACCTCCCGTGAGTACCCAGGACCATGCCTCTTCCGCCCGCGCCCACCAAACGTGCTGCTTTGTTGACCAGTTCGGCGTTTGACGTCCCAGCCAAAGGCATATCCAAGAACCGGCGCAAGAATTCCGACATACCTGCACACGACGAAACGGTCGCAGAATTGCCTTTGCAGCAGGTCGAGACCCGAAAACCGACGCGGCCGGCTCCGGCAAGGGTTGCGACAAGCACGCCCCAACCTGCGTTGCGTATCGTCACCGACCCGCGTGCGGTGGAACCGACACCTGCGGCCAGGCCTGCGTCCGATTCCGTGGCGACTTTGCCGACCGGAAGTCGCCGGCGCAAATCCAGCGGCCAGCCCAAACTGTTCGTGCTCGATACCAATGTGTTGTTGCACGATCCGATGTGCCTGTTCCGATTCGAGGAACACGACATCTTCCTGCCGATGATCGTTCTCGAGGAGCTGGATGGTCACAAGAAGGGCATGACCGAGGTCGCGCGCAATGCGCGGCAGACCAGTCGCTGGCTTGACGCACTGGCCGGCAGCAGCGGCGCCGATATCGGCGACGGCCTGCGGCTGGACAGCACCGGGCATCGCGACGCCGGCGGCAAGCTGTTCTTTCAGACCGAGGCGCTCAATTACACGCTGCCGAGCAGCCTGCCCCAGGGCAAGGCCGACAACCAGATACTTGGTGTCGTCGAGGCACTGGGCCACAAGCTGCGCGATGCCAACAAGTCAGGCAGCAAGTTGGCGCGTGACGTGGTGCTGGTGTCCAAGGACATCAACATGCGGGTCAAGGCCAGGGCACTGGGCCTTGCCACCGACGACTACCAGAACGACAAGACACTGGCCGATGGTGACCTGCTTTACGCAGGTTCGCTGGCGCTGCCGACAGATTTCTGGTCCACCCATGGCCAGACGGTGGAGAGCTGGCAGCAAGGTGTGCATACCTTCTACCGGATCACCGGGCCGGTGGTCCCCAGCCTGCTGATAAACCAGTTCGTGTTCTTCGAGGCGCCTGGCGAACCGAGCCTGTATGCGCGTGTCACCGAGATTCGCGGCAAGACCGCGGTTTTCAAGACACTGAAGGACTTCAACCATCTGAAGAACGCGGTATGGGGTGTCACGACACGCAACCGCGAACAGAATTTCGCGATGAACCTGCTGATGGATCCCGAGGTCGACTTCGTCACGCTCACAGGTACTGCCGGCACCGGCAAGACCCTGATGGCGCTGGCCGCCGGCCTGACACAGGTGCTCGATGACCGGCGTTATACCGAGATCATCATGACCCGCGCCACGGTCAGCGTCGGCGAAGACATCGGATTCCTGCCCGGTACCGAGGAAGAAAAGATGGGGCCCTGGATGGGCGCGCTCGACGACAACCTGGAGGTGCTGGGCAAGACCGATACCGGCGCCGGCGAATGGGGGCGTGCCGCGACCAGCGAACTGATCCGCAGCCGGATCAAGGTCAAGAGCATGAATTTCATGCGCGGGCGCACCTTCCTGAACAAATACGTCATCATCGACGAGGCGCAGAACCTGACGCCCAAGCAGATGAAGACCCTGATAACCCGGGCCGGCCCTGGCACCAAGATCATCTGCATGGGCAATCTGGCCCAGATCGACACGCCCTACCTCACCGAAGGCTCTTCCGGCCTCACTTTCGCGGTCGACAAGTTCAAGGGCTGGCCACACAGCGGCCATATCACGCTGGCGCGCGGCGAGCGGTCACGACTGGCCGATTTCGCCAGCGAGGTGCTGTAGCAACAGCCGACATCCGACGAAGTGTTGGTGCCAGAGCAAAAATTGCTGCGCTTGTTTATGGGTCTGGCACACAAGTTGAACAGCCGACATCCGACGAAGTGTTGGTGCCAGAGCAAAAATTGCTGCGC
>JAGPBF010000010.1:0-32333 GCA_018063505.1 Rhodoferax sp. | reverse complement strand
AACAGCCGACATCCGACGAAGTGTTGGTGCCAGAGCAAAAATTGCTGCGCTTGTTTATGGGTCTGGCACACAAGTTGAACAGCCGACATCCGACGAAGTGTTGGTGCCAGAGCAAAAATTGCTGCGCAATTTATTGGTCTGGCACACAAGTTCTCAGAAATCCCCGTTGTTGCCGCTGGCCAGGCTTTCGAACTTGGTGATCTGGCGCAGGAACGCCAGTTTGACGACGCCGGTCGGGCCGTTGCGTTGCTTGGCAATCAGGATTTCGGCTACACCAGGTTCCTTGCAGGCATCCTTGGTGTAGTACTCGTCGCGGTAGATGAACATGATGATGTCGGCATCCTGTTCGATCGCGCCTGATTCGCGCAAATCGCTCATCATCGGGCGCTTGTCCGGCCGTTGCTCGACGCTGCGGTTGAGCTGCGACAGGGCAATGACGGGGCACTTCAGCTCCTTGGCCAGCATCTTCAGGCCGCGCGAGATTTCGCCCAGTTCGGTTGCGCGGTTCTCGTCGGAGCCGCCCGAGCCGCTCATCAGTTGCAGGTAGTCGACAACGATCAGTCCGAGCTGGCCGCACTGGCGGGCCAGGCGGCGCGCGTTGGCGCGCAACTCGCTGGACTTGAGACCGGCGGTCTCGTCAATATGCAGCGAAATAGTACGCAGCTTCTCGATGGCCTCGGTCAGTCGCGGCCATTCTTCGTCGGTCAGCTTGCCGGTGCGCAGATGGCTCTGGTCGATGCGGCCAATCGAACCGACGATACGTACCGCCAGCTGGGCGGCGCCCATTTCCATCGAGAATACCGCGACCGGCAGACCTTCGTTCAAGGCCACGTGCTCGGCGATGTTGATCGCAAATGCGGTCTTGCCCATCGACGGACGGGCCGCCAGAACGATCAGGTCTCCGGCCTGGAAGCCGGCCGTCATACGGTCCAGATCGTAGAAGCCCGTCGGTACACCGGTCACGTCGTTCGGGTTGTCGGCCATTTCCTGCACCCGGTCGAGCAGGTCCACGACCAGGGTATCCATGGCCTGAAAACCCTGCTTCATGCGCGAGCCCTGCTCGCCGATCTGGAAGATCTTGCGCTCGGCCTCGTCAACAATATCGGCTACCGGCCGGCCCTTGGGATTGAAGGCGTTGGTGGCGATTTCGTCGCTGGCGCTGACCAGCTTGCGCAAGATCGACCGCTCGCGCACGATTTCGGCATAACGGCGGATATTGCCGGCGCTGGGCACGTATTGGGCCAGTGAATTCAGATATGCAAGGCCCCCGATCTCATCGGCCTTGCCCTGGCTTTGCAGGTGCTCGAATACCGTGATCACGTCGGCCGGTTTGCTGGCGTTGATCAGGGCGCCGATGGCGCCGTAGACCAGTTTGTGCTCATAGCGGTAGAAGTCTTCGTCGGTCAGCAGATCGGACACCCGATCCCAGGCGCCGTTGTCCAGCAACAGGCCACCCAGCACACTGGATTCAGCCTCGTTCGAATGCGGTGGGACACGCAACTGGGCGATCTGGCGATCGTCACTGTAATCATCTGCAGCGGAAAGTACGGCGGACATGGTCATGAAGGGTTGGCCTTTGATGCTACGCTGGCAGTTGCCGTGCGTCGAGTGAAAAGCTGGGGACAAGCGCCGGCAGAGGCTGTGCACAAGTTGTGGAAATGGCGGGACAAGTCGCGCCCGCAAACACAAAAGCCACCATGGCGTGCGCCCTGGTGGCTTTTGTGTTTGCGGGCGGGTCCGGCATGACACCGGGCCCGCTTTGAGGCAATTGACCGACGCTCAGGCCGTCTCGCCGTACACCGAGACGGTGATATCCACGGAGACGTCGGTGTGCAGTGCCACGCTCACCGTCGTGTCGCTCACGACCTTGATCGGGCCGGAGGGCATGCGGATCTGCGATTTGACGATTTTGTAACCTTGCTTGACCAGTTCCTCGGCGATGTCCGCGTTGGTGACCGAGCCAAACAGACGACCGTCAACGCCGGCCTTCTGGGTCAGCTTGCAGGTCGAGCCACCGAGCTTCTCGCCGACGGCTTGCGCCTCGGCCAGTTTGGCGGCAGCGGCCTTTTCGAGTTCGGCGCGCTTGGCTTCGAACTCCAGCTTGGCCGACGCGGTTGCGCGGCGGGCACGTCCGGAAGGAATCAGGAAATTGCGGGCGTAACCGTCTTTGACCTTGACGATTTCACCGAGATTGCCAAGGTTCACGACCTTGTCGAGCAGAATGATTTGCATGTTCGTGACCCCTTAGATGCGGTGCTGGTCGCTATACGGCAGCATGGCCAGGAAGCGTGCACGCTTGATGGCGGTGTTGAGCTGGCGCTGGAATATCGCCCGGGTGCCGGTCAGGCGGGCGGGAATGATCTTGCCG
Organism: Rhodoferax sp.; assembly: GCA_018063505.1. Classification (GTDB taxonomy): domain Bacteria; phylum Pseudomonadota; class Gammaproteobacteria; order Burkholderiales; family Burkholderiaceae_C; genus CAISIP01. The sequence goes on along the minus strand of JAGPBF010000010.1, from coordinate 29,965 downwards.
TTTTCGGCAATGAAATCGCGCAAGGTGTCGATGTCCTTGTAGTCGATCTCTTCGACGCCGGTGACAGTAAAGCGGCAAAAGCGCTTGCGCTTGAACAGCAGATTCTGGGCCGGGCGCTTGGGGCGCTTGTCTTTGTTGAAACGTTTGGGTCCTGGCATGGTATTTCCTTCGGTTGGCAGGCGCAGTGGTCAGTCTGACTGAAGCGGCGCGACCTGCTGAGACAACGGGGTTGGAGCTGGCGAAAATTCCTGTATGTGAAAGACGACGGATTTACCGTTGCGGGGTGTGGCCAGAAAGCCGGTGAAATTCCAGACGCTGCCTGCGACCTGTTTTGCCAGTCGCTCGGCATTTGCACCCAGTGCCACCGCCTTCAAGGCCGCCTTGATCTGTCTCACCTGCCCTGCTTCCTCGACACTGGAGGCATGCTCCAGTTTGAGGTTCAGGGCCGGGATTCCTGCCGGCGTGTAACGCATCGCATCGCGTTCCACCACACTGGCGGTCAGGATCAGGCGGTTGGCAGCCTCATTCACCCCGCGTGGGTCAATCAGTTGTTGCGGTCGTTGTTCCGGTCGCTGTTGTTGCGATCGTTGTTGTTACCGTGAAACTCGGCCTGCTGGGCCTTGCGTGCGTCTTCGCGCTCAACGGTTTTCATCATCGACGAAGGCGTGATGTCTGCCTTCTTGCGCAGCACGGTCAGATGGCGTAACACGGCATCATTGAACTTGAATGCATGCTCGAGTTCACCCATCACGGCCTGGTCGGCTTCGATGTTGATACACAGGTAATGGGCCTTGGCGAGCTTGTTGATCATGTAGACCAACTGGCGCCGACCCCAGTCTTCGACCCGATGGATCTTGCCGCCGCCGGCGGTGATCATGGTCTTGTAGCGTTCCAGCATGGCTGGAACCTGCTCGCTCTGATCCGGATGGATCATGAGAATGATTTCGTAGTGACGCATGCATACTCCTTGTGGATGGCCCTCTTCCTTGGTATGGATCTGGGGCCGGTAAAGCCACCCCCGGCGTCTAAACAAGGTGTGGCAAGGCGAAGCCCGCGATTATATGCCACAGATCGTGCCGCGGTCTACCCAGTCACGCCAAAGGGCGCCAACGCGGTTCAGGGACGGTCGGCGTTCAGCCGCGGGTACCGGATGTACTCCACCAGCGCTTCGGCCGCACGGTCGGGTTTTCGCGTCACCAGGCTGACCAGCAGGATCACGGCAAATCCGACTGGTACGCCAAACAGGCCCGCCGAAATGGGCTGAATGTCCCACCACAGGCGAACCGCAGACGTCACGCCGAACACGCTGCGCAGCCAGGGCTGGTTCATGACCATGTAGTACCCTGTCGTCAGCAGTCCGGCGGCCATGCCCAGTGAGGCCGCGATGCCGGTGGCACGTTTCCAGAATATGCCCAGCGTCAGGGCAGGAAAAAACGAGGCGGCGGCAAACGAGAATGCAGCCGACACCAGGAACAGGATGTCGGCGGGTTTTTGCGACGCAACATACGCAGCCGCAAGTGCGACCACCAGCACCAGCATCTTGGACAAGGCGACGCGACGCGCTGTCGAGGCGTTGGGGTCGATCATCTTGTAATACAGGTCGTGGCTCAGTGCGTTGGCGATCGTGAGCAGCAGTCCGTCTGCCGTGGACAGGGCTGCAGCAAGGCCGCCGGCAGCCACCAGTCCGGACACGACATACGGCAGGCCACCGATCTCCGGCGTGGCCAGCACCAGGATGTCACCGCTGATGCTCATTTCGTTGAGCTGCAGGATTCCATCGTGGTTGATGTCGGTGACCGACAACAGCGACGGATCGACCTTGCTCCACGACGCGATCCAGGTTGGCAACTGGTCGAAGGGTGTCCCCACCACCACCGTGAAGATCTCGTATTTCACCAGCACCGCGAGCGCCGGCGCCGTGAAATACAGCAGGAAGATGAACACCATGGACCATCCCACCGACTCGCGTGCCTCCTTGACGCTGGGTACGGTGTAGTAGCGCATCAGGATATGCGGCAACGCGGCAGTGCCCACCATCAGGCAGAAGATCAGGGCCAGGAAATTGCGCCGGGCCACGTCATAGGCTTGGCGTTGCCCCGGGCTTCCGTCTGGGTCGCCAGTGAAAGGCTGGCCGTGGGGAACCATGCCGTTGAGTGGCTCGGCCTTCGCGTCTGCACTGGATTTGGCACTGCTCCAGCGTGCGATCGCGGCCTGCGGGTCCACTGGCAGGCTGAACAGCGCCTTTTCGGCCGCGGCGATATCGGTGGCAGCCCCGGTGCCACCGGCCGCATTCAGCCGATCAAGCCGGGCCTTGGTCTTTCGCCGTTCCTCCGCCAGCGCTGCGGCCGGCGCCTTGAGCCGCTTGGCCAGTTCGGCCGAACGCTCCGCAAAAACCTTGCGCACCGCCAGTTCGCCGGGATCGACCAGCAATTTCTTCTCGAGCGCCGTCACCTTCTCCAGTTGGTAACCGTAGATCACCTGCGGCACCGGAAAACCGGTCTGCTTCACGGACAACCAGACCACCGGGATCATGTAGGCAACGATCAGAATGAAGTATTGCGCGACCTGCGTCCACGTCACTGCACGCATGCCGCCCAGGAAGGAACACACCAAAATTCCACCCAGCCCCAGGAAAATACCCAGCTCGAACTGCACCCCGGTCAGCTGCGACGTGATCAGGCCGACACCGGAAATCTGCGCCACCACGTAGGTGAAGGAACACAGGATCGCCGCGATGATGCCCAGCAGCCGTGGCAGATTGCCGCCATACCGGTCGCCCAGAAAATCGGGCACCGTGAACTGGCCGAACTTGCGCAGATAAGGCGCCAGAAACAGCGCTACCAGGCAATAACCGCCGGTCCAGCCCATGATGAATGCCAGCCCGCCGTAGCCGGTGAGGTACAAGGTGCCGCCCAGCCCAATGAACGACGCCGCCGACATCCAGTCGGCACCGGTTGCCATGCCGTTGTACATCGCCGGCACGCGGCGCCCCGCGACGTAATACTCCACGGCATCATGGGTCCGGCTCAGGATGCCGATACCGGCATAGAGTCCGATCGAGCCCAGCAGGAAGATCGATCCGATCCAGCGTCGCGGCAATCCCACTTGTTCGAGCATTGCCAGGGCCAGGACGAAGGCCAGAAAGCCGGCCATGTACCAAAGGTATATGCGATCAATATCGTGCTTGAACGCGATTCTGGACGCACGATCCCCGACGGCAGACATCGGCGCCCGATACTTCGGCATGGTCAGTCCTCGCCTTCCTGGACGTCATGCTCCACATCGAGCCTTGCCATGTAATGCGCATAGAACCAGATGATGGCGCCGTAGACCAGCAGCGAACCCTGTGCCGCCATCCAGAAACTGAAGGGCCAGCCAAAAAAGGTGAAGCTCAGTTCCCGCGCAAAATAGCTCACGACAAACGTAACAACAAACCACAGGCCCAGCAGCATCGTGGACACGGCCAGATTGCGACGCCAATAGACGCGGCGATTTTCATGGTGGTCGGGTACGGGCTGGTTCACGCTGCCTCACCCGGCGCCAGCGACAGACGATTGCAGCTCGCGCGCCAACTGGGCCGCCACCTTCGGCTCGAAGCTGCGCAGATGGTGCAGGATGCGGTGGGCTTCGTCCGGTAACTGCCGGTCCATTTCGACCCGCGCCAGCTGGTACCAGCCAAACGGACTCATCGGTTGCAACGCGGTGTTGCTGCGCAGTGCCGCCGCGGCCTCATCGAGGCGGCATTGGCGAATAAGCAGCAGGCCCAGGCCATACCAGGCACGGTCCTGCCGCGGGTCGATCGCGATCGCCTTGCCAAACGCCTCCTCGGCGGCGATGTCCTGGCCGTCTTCAGCGAGCAGATAGGCCAGATTGAACCAGTCCGACGCTTGTCTCGGATGGCAGCGGACCATCTGCTGCTGCGCACAAATCGCCTCCGAGCGATGGCCGACCCTGGCCAACAGGAAGGCGCGGCTGGCCATCGCATGGCGATCCTCAGGCGACAATTGCAACATTGCACCAAAACATTCGAGCGCCTGCCCGTCATGCCCGAGCGCGAGGCAAGCCCTGGCCCGCCACCGAAGGGCCGCAATGCGCAACCAGCGGCTCAGCGGCACAAGGCCACTCCGATCTCGACACACAGGCGGATTTTCGACAGCGTCGCAGCCAGCCAGATGACGCTCAGCAACAGAAACGCGACCAGGGGCAGATGGCGCTGCGCGACCGGACCGGTCGCAAGTCGGCGCGCCAGCGCAACCGCCGGACGGGCCACCACGCCCAGCAGCTGGTAGAACAGGTTCTGCCCGCGCCGCTCGCCGGCCAGTTTGCCAAGCAGCCATTGACCCAGCAAGGCCATCATTGCAATTTCGGCGAGCAGTTTGACGGCAATCACGAACAGCAACATCACAAGCGTCCAAGCCTAAAACACCATTAGTCGATGCAGGCCTTACCTACCACTTACATCGACCCTGCGCAGCGCCCGATCAAGGGAAGACCCCTAAAGGGTTTTCCAGCGCACCCCCTGCGGTTCGGGTGCTGCCGGATACGCGCTCAACCGGCCAAGCGTCGCCAGGTGTCGATGACCGTATCCGGATTGAGCGAAATCGAATCAATGCCTTCGTCACGCAGCCAGGCAGCGAAATCCGGATGGTCGCTGGGACCCTGGCCACAAATGCCGACATACTTGCCCTGGGCCCGGCAGGCCTGGATCGCCATGCGGATCAGTGACTTGACCGCCGGGTCGCGCTCGTCGAAGTCGGCCGCCAGCAGTTCCAGCCCCGAGTCGCGGTCCAGGCCCAGCGTGAGCTGCGTCAGGTCGTTGGAGCCGATCGAGAAACCATCGAAATACTGCAGGAACTCGCTGGCCAGGATCGCATTGCTCGGAATCTCGCACATCATGATGATCTTCAGACCGGTCTCATCACCCGCCTGCGCGCCGTCACCCCGACGCAAGCCATGGGCCGCCATCAGTTCGGTCACCTTGCGCGCCTGCTCGAGCGTCCGGACAAACGGCACCATCAACTGCACATTGGTCAGGCCCATGTCGTTGCGCACCCGCAGCATTGCCTCACACTCCATCGCGAAGGCTTCACCGAATTCCGCGCTGATGTAACGCGCTGCGCCCCGAAAGCCCAGCATCGGGTTTTCTTCGTCGGGTTCGTAGCGGCTTCCTCCGATCAGCGTGCGGTATTCATTGCTCTTGAAATCGGACAGTCGCACGATGACCGGCTTGGGCCAGAACGCCGCCGCGATCGTGGCCACGCCTTCGGCCACGCGGTCGACATAAAAGGCCCGCGGCGACGCGTGGCCCCGCGCCACCGATTCGACCGCCTTCTTCAAATCGGCATCGACACTGGGGTAGTCGAGGATGGCCTTGGGATGCACCCCGATGTTGTTGTTGATGATGAACTCCAGCCGCGCCAGACCGACACCGGCGTTGGGCAATTGGCAGAAGTCGAACGCCAGCTGCGGATTGCCGACGTTCATCATCACCTTGACCGGGATCTGCGGCATCGTGCCGCGTTCGACCTGTTGGACCTCGGTCTCGAGCAGTCCGTCATACACAAAACCGGTGTCTCCTTCGGCGCAACTGACCGTGACCAGCACGCCTTCCTTGAGCAATTCAGTGGCGTCGCCACAACCCACAACGGCCGGAATGCCGAGTTCACGCGCGATGATCGCCGCGTGGCAGGTGCGGCCGCCGCGGTTGGTGACGATCGCCGAGGCACGCTTCATGACCGGCTCCCAGTTCGGATCGGTCATGTCCGTCACCAGCACGTCGCCCGCTTGAACCTTGTCCATCTCTGACAGGTTGTGCACCAGCCTGACCGGGCCGGTGCCGATCTTCTGACCGATCGCCCTGCCCTCGACCAGCACCGGGCCCTTGCCCTTGAGCTTGTAACGGTACTCGACCTTGCCGGCTGCCTGGCTCTTGACCGTCTCTGGCCGCGCCTGCAGGATATAGAGCTTGCCGTCCTGGCCGTCCTTGCCCCATTCGATATCCATCGCGCGGCCGTAGTGCTCCTCGATGACCAGGGCATAACGTGCCAGTTGTTCGACGTCGGCGTCCGACAACGAATAACGGTTGCGCATCTCGATCGGCACGTCGGTGGTCTTGACCAGCGTTCCCTGTGCCGCTTTTTCAGCGTCACTGGTGAACTGCATCTGTATCAGCTTGGAGCCAAGACTGCGCCGCACGATGGCCTTCTTGCCGGCCCGAAGAATCGGTTTGTGGACATAGAACTCATCCGGATTGACGGCGCCCTGCACCACCGTCTCGCCGAGTCCGTAACTCGACGTGATGAAAACCAGATCCTGGAAACCCGACTCGGTGTCGATCGTGAACATCACACCGGCTGCGCCCAGGTCCGAGCGCACCATGCGCTGGATGCCAGCGCTCAGCGCCACGTGCTCATGGGCAAAGCCCTTGTGGACCCGGTAGCTGATCGCGCGGTCGTTGTACAGGGAGGCGAACACCTCCTTGATCTTGTGCAAGACGTCTTCGATGCCGACGACGTTGAGAAACGTCTCCTGCTGGCCGGCAAACGATGCGTCGGGCAGGTCTTCGGCGGTGGCCGACGAGCGAACCGCAAACGAGAGGTGGGGCGCCGCAACGCTCAAGGTCGCGAATGCGTCGCGGATCGCCTGTTCGAGGTCCTTCGGAAAAGGTTGTGCCTGGACCATTGCACGAATCCTTGCGCCGGTGGCCGCCAGGGTACGCACGTCGTCGACATCAAGCGCATCCAGCAAGGACTTGATCTTGTCGCGCAATCCGGCATGCTGCAGGAATTCGCGGAAAGCGTAGGCCGTGGTCGCAAAACCGGTGGGCACATTCACGCCGCTGGGCAGATGGGCGATCATCTCGCCGAGGCTGGCGTTCTTGCCACCCACCGACTCGACGTCGCCCATTCTCAGGTTCTCAAACGGTACGACCAGGGCGGTCGGTCCAAACAATGCAGACATGGGAAAACTCCGGAGGTTGTGAAAATCGGTTCCGGCGCAATGGCGGCGCAGATGCCGCATGCTGCCTGGTCCATGGCGCGGTCCCAGCATGGTGCTTGGCGTTCTGGGAGGGGATGGGCCATGGGTATCGTGTCTGTCGCCAGCGGGCGTTGCAAACATTGTAGAGTGCGACCATGGGCCGCGCGCCAGTACGCCGGCGGCCTCCCCTTAGCCTCAGGACGCCTTGCACCATGCCCAATCGCACCGTGTTTTTCATCTCCGACGGTACCGGCATCACCGCCGAGACCTTCGGCAATGCCATCCTGGCCCAGTTCGAACTCAAGGCCCGGCATATCAGGCTGCCCTTCACCGACACCGCCGACAAGGCGCACCAGGTGGTACGCCAGATCAACCACGCAGCCGTGCTCGACGGCAACAAGCCGATCGTGTTCACCACGCTGGTCAACATGGAGATCCTGCAAATCCTGCAGGAAGGATGCCAGGGCATGTTGCTCGACATGTTCGGCACCTTCGTGCATCCGCTGGAAACCGAACTGCAACTCAAGTCCAGCCATCGGGTCGGGCGCTTCAGCGATGCCAGCAAGAGCAAGGAATACCAGGACCGCATCGAGGCGATCAATTTCTCGCTGGCGCATGACGACGGGCAATCCAACCGCGACCTGGAGCACTCCGATGTGATTCTGGTGGGTGTCAGCCGCAGCGGCAAGACACCCACATCACTCTATCTGGCCATGCAGTACGGACTGAAAGCCTCGAACTATCCACTGATACCTGAGGATTTCGAGCGCCAGCAGTTGCCGCCGGCGCTGCTGCCGCACCGGGCCAAGCTGTTCGGCCTGACGATCACGCCAGAGCGGCTCAGTGAGATTCGCCATGAACGGCGGCCGAATTCTCGGTATGCCTCGATCGACAACTGTCGCATGGAAGTGGCCGAAGGCGAAGCCATGATGCGCCGCAGCGGTATCCGCTGGTTGTCGACAACGACCAAGTCGATCGAAGAGATCGCCACCACGATCCTGCAGGACATCCGGCCCGAGCGTCTGAGTTATTGACAGGACACAGGTTCGGCTGAACCGCCGCTGCGCCTGGGCCGATTGTGGCGCACAGTTCTGTTCAATGCCTGGGCAGGCATGGTCAGACCGCGCCGATGTCGATGCGGTTTGCGCTGCTGCTTGATCAATCCCGGGCAGCAAGTTTCAGCACTTTCGTAAAGCTTCGTTGCGCTATGGCGAAGCGAAAATTGTGATCCTGCCACTACAAATGGGAATGATTTGCATTAAGATACGACATCCTTGCATTTATTCACAAGCCAGCCAGGTCCCTTCACTGCGAGCGGACGTAGCCAGCCAATGTTGCTCCACCCAACCGAGGCTTTCAAACCATGGCACCCCGCAGGCATCTCCGACGCTCCCCAACTTCTCCCGCCACCAGCCAACAGGCATCGGCACTCTCCAGCAACCCGGCGCTTCTGCCTATCGGTGCGCTGCTGTTGGCCGGCAGCATCAATGCATTGGCGCAGACAGCTGCAACCGGCGCCAGCAAGACACTGCCGACCGTGACGGTGACGGAAAAGGCGCTGGCGCCAGAAGGCAAGGATACGATTCGTACCACCACAAGCACCATCGGCAAGGGCAACCAGCAATTGCGCGATATTCCGCAGTCGGTCACCGTCGTGACGGAGAAGCTGATCGACGACCGCAACCTCGATACCCTCAAGGATGTGCTGCACAACACGGCTGGCATCACCTTTCTGGCGGCTGAAGGCGGCGAGGAAGACATCCGGCTGCGCGGCTTTTCACTTGCCGGAACCGGCGATATTTTTGTCGACGGAATGCGCGACCCTGCGTTCTATGAACGCGACACATTTGCCAATGACCGCATCGAATTGCTGCGCGGGTCCGCGTCCATGCTGTTCGGGCGTGGCTCAACCGGTGGCGCGGTCAACCAGGTCACGAAGCAGGCCCGGACCATCGATTCCAACGAAGTGACGACGACAATCGGCAGCCACGACTATCGGCGGCTGACCGGCGACTTCAACCTGCACACCGGTGAAAATGCAGCGTTGCGCCTCAATGCCATGGTCACCAATGCCAACAACAACGGCGCTGGCAGCAGCATCGACAAATCGGGTATCGCAGCCAACTATCGCTGGGGTATCGGAACCGCCAATGAATTCTCGGCGTCGCTCTACCATCTGGACAATCGCAACGGCATGAATTACGGCTTGCCGTGGATTCGGCCCACGGCCGCCTCGCCAGTCGCGCAGACCGGACTGATCACGCGGCTCGACCCGGATGCCTTCTTCGGCCTGGCGAGCGACCGGAACAACGGATCGGCCGACTACCTGACCTTCAGCCACACGCACCGGTTTGAGGACAACGGAGAACTAAAGACCCAGATCCGCCGCGGCAGCTACGACCGCGACCAGCGCGCCGGAACAGTCCGATTCGCCGGCACCAACCCCAGCGCGACCAATCCGCTGACCAATCCGGCGGCCGTGGGTCTGGACAATCTGACCGGCGCCACCGTTCTGAACCGCGGCACGCAGAACAAGATCCAGGACTTCGACAGCCTGTATGTGCAAAGCGACCTGAGCAGGAAGTTCAAGGGTCTCGGTCTGACGCATGAACTGCTTGCCGGCGTTGACTTCGCACAGGAGACGAAGAAGGTGTACGCGGCGCTGAGCGCCGGCCAAGGGGGTGTCAACATCGCCAAGCCACAAACCACGATCGGCACGCCCAATGATGGCGCATGGGTGGATGAAGACAGTCGGGTGCTAGGCACCAACAACCAGTTCAAATCCACTGGCTGGGGTGCCTATGTGCAGGATCTGGTCGAGGTCGCGCCGCACTGGAAGGTGCTCGGCGGTCTGCGCTACGACGACATGCGGGGTGACTACGACAGTGTCAACCTGAACAACGGCACTGTCACGTCGTACCAGCAGAAAATTGCGAAGTGGAGCAAACGTGCCGGCGTGTTGTACCAACCCAATGAATTGAGCTCCTACCACATGTCCTATGGGACATCGTTCAACACGTCGGGTGACACCTACTCGTACAGCGCACTGGGCGCCAACACGCCACCGGAGTCCAGCGTCAACTGGGAGATCGGCGCCAAGCTCGACAGTGCTGACAAGCGGTTCACCACACGGCTCGCTGTATATCGCTCTGTCAAAACCAACGAGCGCAACACCGACCCGGACAACGCCGCCACTGCTTTCCTGCTGTCCGGCGAACGCCATACCGCGGGTTTCGAGGTTGACCTCACGGGGCGTCTGACGGATCGCTGGGAAGTGTATGTGTCGTATGTATGGCAGCCAATCGCCAAGATCGACAAGGCCGCGCCCACGGCCGGCGCCGGAGAACGCGAAGGAGAACGACCATGGCTGACGCCCAGACACAGTGGAACAGTATGGACCACCTACCAGGTCACGCCCCAATGGCGGCTGGGCGGCGGCGTCAACTTCCGCAGTTCCCAGACGCCCAATCGCAACCCTGGTTGGTCGGCGCCCAGTTTCGCCACTGTCGACCTGATGGCCGAGTACGCCATCAACGAGACGTTCACGCTCAAGGCCAACCTGAGCAATGCTGGCAACAAGCTCTACGCCGACGCTTTGTACAGCGGCCACTACATCCCGGGGGCAGGCCGCAATCTTCAGGTGGCGTTGACCGCCAAGTTCTGACAAACCCGGCACTGAAGATACATCGGCCTGCGGATTGACACCATGTCCAGCCTGTACCAGATCCCGGAAATCCTGAGCCCGGCGGAAGTCCGCCAGGCGCGGGAATTGCTCGAGGGCGCGCCTTGGACCGATGGCCGCCAGAGCGCCGGCGAACAGGCTGTGCAGGTCAAGAACAACGAACAACTGCCGCGCGACAGCGAATGCGCGCAGCAGATTCGCACGGCGGTCTCGCACGCGCTGGACCGCTCGGCCATGTTCTTCTCGATGGCGCTACCCAAGCGGATCTTTCCACCCCATGTCAATCGTTATGGCGGTGTGCGCAACGCTTACGGCGCTCACGTGGACAATGCCATCCGCCTGCTTCCGCAGCCCGATGGGCGGCAGGTGCGGACCGATCTGTCCGCCACTCTTTTCCTGTCCGACCCGAAGGAATACGAAGGCGGCGAGCTTGTCATCGGGGCCGGACTGGCGGCACAATGTGTCAAGCTGCCGGCCGGTCACATGGTGCTGTATGCCGGCGACGCGATTCACCGCGTGATGCCGGTCACCCGCGGCCATCGAATCGCCGCGTTCTTCTGGATCGAAAGCATGGTGCGCAGCGACACCCAGCGCGTGCTGCTGCACGAACTCGACATGGCCATCCTGGCGCTGCGCCGGCAACATGGCGATAGTGATAGCAGCGTTGCTCTGACGGGCACCTACCACAACCTGCTGCGAATGTGGGCCGACACATGAGCAGCATACGCACAAAGCCGCAAGCAGCCCAAAGGCCCGCGCGCAAGACCATGATCGGAACGCTTCCTCCGACTGCAAAACTATCGCCCACTGACGACGGGCGCGTCGCCGGCAGCCCCGCCGTGGAAAAACTCCCCGCCGGCATTGTGACGCTGGCCGACCATGCCCGGCATGCGCAGACACGGATGGACTCCCATGCGCAGGCCTATTTCGACGGTGGCGCTGGCGATGAAATCACGGTTCGCAGCAATCGCGCCCACTGGGACAACATCCACCTGCTTCCCCGTGTATTGCGCGACCTGCGTGCAGGCCACACCCGCCAACAATTGCTCGGCCGTACGCTGGCCCATCCCATTTTGCTGGCACCGGTTGCGTACCAGTGCATGGCGCATCCCGACGGTGAGCTGGCATCGGCGCATGCCGCAGCGGCTCTGGGTGCCGGCATGGTGCTCAGCATGCAATCGAGCGTGCCGCTGGACACAGTAGCCCGCGTCGTGCTGGCCGCGCCCGGGCATGGCCCATTGTGGTTCCAGCTCTATATGCAACATGACCGCGGCTTTGTGCGCGAGCTCGTGCAACGGGCGGAAAGCGCCGGCTACGAGGCGCTGGTTCTGACGGTTGACGCTCCGGTGCACGGGGCGCGCGACCGCGAGCGCCGTGCGGGATTTCAACTTCCGCCCCATGTCACCGCCGTCAACCTGTCCAACATCCGGCGTACCCCTGCGCCGGTGCCGGCCACCGGACATCATGGTCTGTGTGACGGTCTCATCGACATCGCGCCGTCGTGGAAAGACCTTGAATGGCTGCAGCAGCAAACCCGTCTGCCGGTTCTGCTCAAGGGCATTGTGCATCCCGACGATGCCCGCCAGGCCCGCGATGCCGGCATCGCTGCCGTGGTGGTCTCAAACCATGGCGGTCGCACGCTCGATACGGTGGTTCCTGCGGCATCGGCACTGCCACGCATCGTCGAGGCGCTGGCGGGCACGATGCCGGTATTGGTCGATGGAGGAATTCGCCGCGGCACCGACGTTCTCAAGGCTGTCGCGCTGGGAGCCAGCGCGGTGCTGATCGGGCGACCGTATATCCATGGCCTGGCCAATGCGGGTGCCGTGGGCGTGGCGCATGTGCTGCGTCTGCTGCGCGACGAACTGGAAATCGCAATGGCCCTGAGCGGGTGTGCCCGACTGGCCGATGCCGGCACGGCTTTGCTGCAACATACCAATGGCGGATGGATGCCAGCATCTGCATACAAGTCGGAAGCCTGATGCACGGTCTTTTTCACTCGCACCATCAAATGAGATTTATTCTCATTTAAAATGCCATGTCTTCGATTGCCATACCATCCGTATTCGCAGCAGACCATGCGCAGCAACTTATCCAGCGCCCCCAAGCGGGAAAACCAGTCAATGCCACTGACCAGGGTGACCGCGCAGCACCAGAGCCAATGAACCGCTATACGCGCCACAGTGCCGCTTTCGCCGCCGTCATCTCATTGCATCTGGTGGTCTTGTGGGCTATTCACTCGGGACTGCAATCGCGGCCACATGAGGTGATCGTGCCGGTGCAGATGCTGGCTGAAGTGATTGAAGCACCACAGCCTCTTGCACTGACGCCGGCGATGCAGACGCCGCAGCCCAAGCTGCAACCGGTTGTCAGGCCAACGCCCCGCCCGGTTCAGACGCCACGCCCTGTGCCGGCGCCGAAACCGGCTAGCGCCATTGCACCCGATCCGACACCGGTGCCCGTGGCAGTAGACCCAACGCCAATGCCGCTCACATCAAGCACTCCCGGTGCGCCGACTGCAAGCCAGAATACAAGCGCGTCGCCAGCCGCAGCCGTTGCGGCTGCCACGATCCCGACACCTGCCGCCGTCGTGCCCGCCTTGCGCGTGCCCGTCACGGTGGAACTCCCGTCGAGCGATGCGCAGTATCTGCAGAACCCGAAACCGCTATATCCCGCCATCAGTCGCCGACTCAGTGAGCAAGGCACGGTGCTGGTTCAGGTCGTGGTCACCGACAAGGGTTATGCACAGGATGCGCAGATCAAGAAGTCCAGTGGCTTTTTTCGCCTCGACAACGCGGCACTTGAAGCCATCTCGCGCTGGCGCTTCGTACCCGGAAAACGCGGTGGGGTGCCTGAAACCATGGCATTCACGGTACCAATCACCTTCGGTCTTCAATAGATCAGTCACAAACGCATCACAGGAGCTTTCATGGAATCGCAATTTGGACTGGCCAGTCTTTGGGAAATGGGCGACGGCATCACCCGGGCCGTGGTGATATTGCTGTTGGTGATGTCAGTGTCATCGTGGACGGTGATCCTGGTCAAGGCAATCGATTTGCTGCGCATCAAACGACTGGCCGCAAGATCAGAGTCGTTCTGGCACAGCGCGGATTTCGCCGAAGGTCTGAGCAATCTAGGCAGCGCACGCGAGAACCCCTTTCGCGTTCTGGCAGAAGAGGGACGCGACGCCACAGCGCACCACCGCGCTACCCGCGCACAATTGCGTGACACACTTGACATCAGTGACTGGGTCACGCGCTGCCTGCGCAATGCCGTCGACGACACGGTGGCGCGGATGCAAGCGGGCCTTGCGGTGCTCGCATCGGTCGGCTCGACAGCACCCTTTGTTGGCCTTTTCGGCACGGTCTGGGGCATCTACCATGCGTTGATGAGCATCAGCGCAACGGGCGAGGCCACCATCGACAAGGTGGCGGGCCCCATCGGCGAGGCGCTGATCATGACCGCACTCGGACTGGCCGTTGCGATCCCCGCGGTGCTGGGCTACAACGCGCTGGTGCGTGGCAACAAGACGGTGATCTACAAACTCAACAGGTTCGCGCACGATCTGCACGCCTATTTCATCACCGGCGCCAGGGTCAACATCGACAAGAACGGCACCGTGGTGTCCATGAAAAAGGCGTAGGCAGCGTGCAAGGATCTGCCCGCACAACGCACCGCTGAACAAGCCCAACCCACAGGATTAGCCATGGCATTTGGAACCCAGGAAGACACCGACGAGGTCATGAACGAGATCAACATGACGCCCATGGTGGACATCATGCTCGTACTTTTGATCATCTTCATCGTGACGGTCCCCGTCATGAAACATGCCATCAATATCGACCTGCCGCGTGCCAGCATGGAACGCCTGGACATCAAGCCCGAGACGATACGCCTGGCCATCAACGAGGACGGAGGCTATTTCTGGAATGACCAGCCGGTCGACGATCTCCAGCTGGCAGAGCGACTGGTCGCTGCCGCTGCCCGGCAGCCGCAGCCCGAACTGCATATCCGTGGCGACAAGAACGTGCGCTATGAACGGGTTGCACAGGCAATGGCCTCGGCGCAGCGTTCTGGCGTGAAAAAAATTGCCTTCGTCACAGAGCCGCAGGTCAAACAAGACTGACGGTCGCGATACGACAACCATCCGTTTCGCCCAATGCCACCTGCCCGCACCGACCCATCGGAGACTGGTCCACCATCAGCCGCACCGACCCAACGCAATGCGGGCGAACGCAAAGGCGCCTCAACCAAGATGCCTTGCGTGGACAGCGAAACCCTGCTGCGCGGTCAGGCCAGCGTGGCGATCACGCACAACGGTACGCTGTATCGCCTGCAGGCCACCCGCCAGGGCAAGCTGATCTTGACCAAGTAAATTGCCAACTGCCTCCTAGAGGCCCAGCGCGCCGATGCCGGCCTTGGCCACCTGTGCATCCTCGGTCGATTTGACGCCACTGACGCCCACGGCACCGATACATTGGCCGTCCACCATAATTGGCACCCCGCCTTCGAGCATGCCTGTCAAAAGTGGTGCACTGAGAAATGCGGTGCGCCCACCGTTGACGATGTCTTCGTAAACCTTGCTCTCGCGCCGGCCCAGCGCGGCCGTCTGTGCCTTGCTTGTAGAAATATAGCTGGCGGTTGCGGCAGCGCCGTCCAGTCGCTGCAGGTGCAGCAGATGCCCGCCATCGTCGACAATGGCAATGCACACTGGCCACTGGTTGCGTCGTGCCTCATCAAGGGCGGCCGCGGCAATCAGTTGTACGTCGGAGAATTCAAGAGTGGTTTTGGTTTTCATGGCTGAATCTGGTCATGTTCTTGGAAATAGGCCTTGGCGGCCCGGACCGGCAAGCATAACGCCGGGCAGATTGGCGCGCCGCGTGCCCGGCGCAGGCCTTGGATAACCGCTTGCCGACTGGGCAAATGCCGCCGTGCGAGGGCTGGCACTTGAACTATCCTAGAATGAACTCATCTACCAAGCGGTGGAAACAAAAGGAGCCAACGATATGAATGACCGCGTGCAGACCTACGACTCAATTGCTGGTTATGGCCAAGGCATATCCGCACAACAACGCAACAAGGTGTTGCGCAATACCTATTGGTTGCTGGCACTGAGCATGTTGCCAACGGTGCTGGGTGCCTGGATCGGCGTCACCACCGGCATCACCACCGCACTTGGCGGCGGCCTTGGCCTGGTGGTGTTCATGGGCGGCGCCTTCGGGTTCATGTTCGCCATCGAAAAGACCAAAAACTCCGCAGCAGGCGTACCGGTTCTGCTGGCGTTCACCTTCTTCATGGGATTGATGCTGTCGCGGCTGATCGCGATGGTGCTGGGCTTCAAGAACGGCGCCGACCTGATCATGATGGCTTTTGGTGGCACGGCTGGCGTGTTCTTTGTCATGGCCAGCCTGTCGACCGTCATCAAGCGTGACCTCAGCAGCATGGGCAAATGGTTGACCGTGGGTGCCGTCGTATTGATGGTGGCTGCCATCATCAACGTGTTCGTGGCCTCCTCGGCCGGCATGCTGGCGATCTCGGTGCTGGCCATCGGCATCTTCAGTGCCTTCATCCTGTACGACCTCAAGCGCATCATCGATGGTGGCGAGACCAACTACATCAGTGCGACGCTGGGCTTGTATCTGAGCATCTACAACGTGTTTCAGAGCCTGCTGATCCTGCTGGGCTTCAGCGGCGGCAGCAGCGACTGATCGCCGACCTGCATCGCAAAAGGCCTCTTCATGAGGCCTTTTTTCTGCCCCAATCGCCGATGCAACACTTCAGAAGCGGCGTCAAACTGCCGATAATCCTGACAAGTGAACCCGCCAATCCATGATTCTTCGTCTGATCCCCGTCCTTGCCATCACGCTGCTGATCACAGGTTGTGATGTCGCGAGCGTGCTGGGTCCCGACCCGCGCACCGCGCAGCGCGAGGCCGACGGGCGCGCCATTGGTGGTGCCTGCCGGCACGCCATGCGTGGCATCGAAGACTGCTACAAGCTGAACGAACGCGCTCCCAAGACCGCCATTTTCGAGGGCTGGAAGGACATGGACCGGTACATGCGCGAAAACAAGATCGACGGAATCGCGTCAACGATCCCGGCAAACTCCAGCGAAGTCATGCTGACCGACAACTCCCAGGACAACAAGGCTGAGGCCAAGCATTGAGGCGCCAGCCTGGCTGCGGCGCACGCAGGACACGTTCTCAGCGCTCGCGTTCGAAAACTGCAATGCTCTCCACGTGGGCGGTGTGCGCAAACATGTTGACAACACCGGCTCCGGCACAGCGGTATCCGGCCTGCCGCACCAACACCGCGGCATCGCGGGCCAGCGTTGCCGGATTGCAGCTGACATAGACGATACGTTCGGGCATCTCCCAGGCAGCGGGCACCGACGGCAACAGCGCTGCGTCGATCTCGGGCGCAAGCTCGGTACCTGCAGCATGCAGCTGCGCGTTGTAGGCCATGGCCAGCGCCTGCACCAGTGCAAAAGCACCTTCGCGTGGCGGATCCATCAGCCATTTCTGCGCCGGACCGTCCGCCATCAGCATCTGCGCTGTGATCTCGAACAGGTTGCGGGTGGCAAATCGCACTGGTGCGAGGGCCTGGCCCGGTGCCCGCTGCGCCGCATTGCTGCGGGCGTTGTCTTGCGCGCGGTCGACCAGCGCCTGGCTGCCCTCAATCCCCAACACATCGGCTGCCAGCGTGGCCAGCGGCAACGTGAAATTGCCCAGACCGCAGAACCAGTCGATCACCCGCTCATGCCGCTGCACCGCCAGCAGCCGCAGCGCGCGCCCGACCAGCACCTGGTTGATATACGGGTTGACCTGCGTGAAGTCGGTCGGCCGAAACGGCATGCGGATGCCGAACTCCGGCAACTGGTAGGCCAGCTGCGCGCCACCTGCGTCCAGCGGTGCTACGGTGTCCAACCCACCGGGTTGCAGCCACCACTGGATCACCCTGTTCTTGCCATCGACTGTTGCATCATGGGCGACCGCGAATGCACGCAGCATCGCGCGGTCGGACTCCGGCAATGGAACCATGTGGCGCAGCACCATGGCCACAACCTGGGTCGGTCCGTCGTCGCCCACCGCCAGTTCGATCTGCGCGCAGGCTTCACGTGTCTGCATGCCTTCGATCAGGCTGCGCAAGGGCATCAACAGGTCGCTGACAAACGGGGGCAGCACCAGGCACTGCTGCATGTCGGCCACAAAACCGCTCTTGCGCTCATGAAAACCCACCAGCACCGCACTCTTCTTGCGCACGTAACGCACCGACAGGCGGGCCCGATACCGATAACCCCAGGCCGGGCCATGAATCGGCCGCAACACCATGTCGGGCTTGACCTTGCCCAGGTGCCAGAGGTTGTCCTCCAGCACCCGCTGTTTGACCGCCACCTGCGCGTCGGCATGCATGTGCTGCATCTTGCAGCCCCCACAGGCGCCGTTGTGCAGGCCGAAATGCGGACAGCCTGGCGTGACACGCTGGGAAGACTGCCGATGGATGCTGGTGACCACCGCCTTGTCGAAACTCGATTTCTTGCGAAAGGTGTTCACGCTGACGGTCTCGAACGGCAATGCGCCTTCCACAAAAACGACCTTGCCGTCGGCGCGGTGCGCAATTCCCTGCGCATCCATGTCGAGTGATTCGATGGTCAGCCGGTCGTCGGCGAATTCGGGCGCAGTGCCCGCAATTTCAGTCATTCAGAATCCGCCTATTGCCAGGCCTGCAGGTATTCACGCCAGTGCGGCTCGGATTCGGACAGATCGCCCAGCGTCTGCTTGACCATCGCGATTTCCTGCTCGTATTCCTTGTCCAGCAGGCCCCCGCGCATCTTCTGGAACCGGCAGTACACCAGGTAGGTGTTCATCACGTCGGTTTCGCAATAACGGCGGATGTCATCGAGTTTGCCATCCAGATAGGCCGGGTAGACCGCCGAACCATCCATGCCGAGCTTGCCCGGAAATCCGCACAGCTTGGCCATGGCATCGAGCGGCGCGTTGTTCTTGGGCTGGTACATCGCCAGCAGGTCCATCAGGTCCAGATGGCGCATGTGGTAACGACTGATGTAATTGTTCCACTTGAATTCGCGGTCGTCTTCGCCCATGTCCCAGTACTTGTCGGCCACCACGCCGTGCTTGAGGCCGCGGTAATGCAGCACCGGCAGATCGAAACCGCCGCCATTCCAGCTCACCAGCTGCGGCGTGTGCTTCTCGAGCGTGTTGAAGAATGTCTGTATGACCTTGCCCTCGGACTGGCCGTCCTTGTCGACAAAGGAATGGATACGCAGCCCATCGGCATTGCGAAATACCGCGCTGATGACCAGGATACGCTGCAGATGCAGCGGCATGAAGTCGCTCTGCCCTTTTTCCTTGCGCTCGTGGACCCATGCTGCGTAGACCTGTTCGTCGGTCTGGTCCAAGGACGCCCCGCGCAAGGCCCGCAGGCCTGCGATGTCGGGAATCGACTCGATATCAAATACCAGAACCGGCCAGGCCATCAGGTGGCCCGGATCAGCGCGCGGGCAGGTACTTCACCGGATCGACCGGCTTGCCCTGGCGACGCACCTCGAAATGCAGCTTGGTGCGATCGGCATCGCTGTTGCCCATCTCGGCGATCTTCTGGCCTTTGCGCACCGTCTGGTCTTCCTTGACCAGCAGCGCCTGGTTGTGGGCATACGCCGTCAGATAGGTGTTGTTGTGCTTGAGAATGATCAGGTTGCCATAGCCGCGCAGACCCGAACCCACGTACACCACACGGCCATCGGCCGCCGCAAAGACCGGATCTCCAGCCGCACCGCCGATGTCCAGTCCCTTGTTCTTGATTTCGTCGAAACCGGCCAGCACCGCGCCGGAAGCCGGCCAGATCAGTGCCACCTCGTCTTCGGACGGCGCCGTGGTGTTGCCCACTTGCGCCGGAGGCACGGGCGTAGCCGTCACAGAGGATGGCGCCACAGCCGTGCTTGTCACCGCCGAGCCTTGTACAGGTGCCGTTGTCGCGCCGGTGGCACTGGCAGCAGGTGCCACCGGCGCCACTGCGGCACTCGCTGCCGATTTGGGCGCGGCAGCGATCACGGTTGCCGGTGGAACGGAGGCCACGGTTGCCGGCAGCGGCGGCACGACCCGCAACACCTGCCCCACTTCGATCAGGTTTGGATTGACCAAGCCGTTCCAGCGCGCGATGTCGCGCCAGCTCTGACCGGTTTCCAGACCGATGCGGGTCATCGTATCGCCGGGTTTGACCGTGTAGTACCCCGCCTTGCCGGCGTTCTCAAAACCAGGGGGCTGCGCTGTCGCGGGCGCCACTGCCACACCGGCCGACCCGCCAGCAACAGGCATGCGCTCCTCGATCGGGGCCCGGTTGACCACCTTGGAACCACAAGCGGACAACACCGCTGCCAGCCCCAACACTACCACCAGCATGACGCCCCGGTCTCTTAGTCCCATCATTCGCATTCCCTTTACGCAACGCCTGATTTTAGAGGCACAAAGTGAACTGCCTCGAAGATGGTTTGCTGCAGGCCTCGCGGGGTCCTGTCGATCACGATCAAAGCCTGGCCCGGTGGGCCGCCAGGATGGCCGGCCACCGGCGCCACCAGCCGGCCACCTACTGCCAACTGGTCGGTCCACGCCGCCGGAACGGCCGAACCCCCGGCTGCCGCAATGATGCCGGCATACGGCGCGCCCTTGGGATAACCCGCCATGCCATCACCGAACATCAGGTGCACGTTTGGCAGGCGCAAGGTGCGCAGGTTTTCGCGGGCCCGGTCATGCAGCCCGCGCAAACGCTCCAGGCTGTAGACCTCGCTGGCAACCAGGCTCAGCACGGCCGCCTGGTAACCGCAACCGGTGCCGACCTCCAGTACCCTGCCCAGCTTGCCCGTGGCACCGTTGCGCAGCAACTCGATCATGCGTGCCACTACGCCGGGTTTGGAAATGGTCTGTCCCAGCCCGATCGGAAGACTGGTCTCCTTGTAGGCCTGCCCCTGCAAGGCGCTGTCGACAAACCGATGGCGCTCGATGTCGTCCATGGCGGCCAGCACCGTCGCGTCGGCGATGCCCGCGCGTGCCAGGCGATTGACCATGTCACGCCGTACTGCTCGGAAATCCTGAACCGACACCTCTGCACTGGCCACCATGGGGCGGGCCGACGGTTTATTGGCAGGTGTACCCGGTTTGGCGACAGCCTGCATCTGCGGCAGGTCGTGCCGCCGCGTATCGGCCCGGGCGGAGGACCCGTGCTCGGACGACGCGTCGGGCAGGCGCGCCGGAAACGACGGGCGCTGCTTCATGCTGCCTTGGCCACCTGCGCCCGACCGATGCTCGCGGCGGTCTGCGCCCAGTAACGCAAGGATTCGTGATCGGTCAAATCGGTCTTGAGCGGTGTAAGTGCCACATGCCCCTGCACGGTAGCGTGGAAATCAGTACCTTCGGCATCGTCCTTGACCGCGCCAGCGCCACCGATCCAGTACATCTTTTCGCCCCGCGGACTTTCCTGCACGATGACCGGTTCGGCCGCATGCCGGCGCCCGAGCCGGCAGACCTTCATCGGCTTGATCTGGTCCAGCGGCAGATTGGGAATATTGATATTGAGCAGCCAGGGACTGGCCCCCACCAGTTGCTGCTGCAGCATCTGCGCGACCATTTCGCGCGCCTTGGCCGCTGCAGCGTCAATATGGCCCCAGCCCTTTTCGACCTGCGAGAACGCGATCGCTGGAATGCCAAACAGAAAACCCTCCATGGCTGCGCCCACGGTGCCGGAATAGATGGTGTCGTCCCCCATGTTGGCGCCGTTGTTGATGCCCGAGACCACCAGATCCGGGCGGTAACCGAGCAGGCCGGTCAGCGCAATATGCACGCAGTCCGCCGGGGTGCCGTTGACGTATCGGAAGCCATTGACCGCCCGGGTGACCGTCAGCGGACCGTGCAGCGTCAGCGCATTCGACTTGGCGCTGTTGTTGAGCTCCGGCGCCACGACTTCCACGTCGGCCAGGTCCTTGAGCGCCTCGTACAGTGCCACGATGCCGGGGGCCTGGTAGCCGTCGTCGTTGGAGATGAGAATTTTCATGGTTTGCAGCGGTGGTCGCTGATTCTAGGCGGCGCACCGGCGCAGAGGTCACTCCTGGGACATTTTTCGACCGGCAGCGGCTTTATCATGCTGCGTTACCCACAGGAGATGACCGATGCATGCATGGCTTTGCGAGAACCCGACCGGCGTCGATTCGCTGCAATGGAGGGAAATGCCGACACCAACGCCAGGCCCGGGTGAAGTGCTGGTCGAAATCAAAGCCGCCAGCCTGAACTTTCCCGACCTGCTGATCGTACAGAACAAGTACCAGATGAAGCCGGAGCTGCCGTTTGTGCCCGGATCCGAATATTCCGGCGTGGTGCAGGCTCTGGGCGAAGGCGTCAGCCATCTAACGGTCGGCCAATCCATTGCCTGCCTGTCGGGCACCGGCGGGTTTGGCACCCATACGCTTGCCAAGGCGGCCATGTGTTTGCCGCTTCCCGAAGCTGTCACCTTCGTCGATGCGGCAGCATTCATCATGATCTACGCAACCTCGTACCACGCGCTGATCGATCGGGCCGCGTTGCAAGCCGGCGAGACCGTGCTGGTGCTGGGTGCCGCTGGCGGGGTCGGCACATCGGCGATCCAAATCGCCAAGGCGGCGGGCGCGCGAGTCATAGCGGCGGCGTCCACCGACGAAAAGTGTGCCTTTTGCACCCGCCTGGGCGCCGACGCCACCATCAACTATGCGCGGGACGACCTGCGCGCATCGCTCAAATCACTGACCCAGGGCAAGGGGCCGGACGTAATCTACGACCCGGTCGGCGGCGACTTCACCGAGCCGGCATTCCGCTCGATTGCCTGGCGCGGGCGTTATCTGGTGGTCGGATTTGCCGCAGGCCCCATCCCGGCGCTGCCACTGAACCTGCCCTTGCTCAAGGGCGCATCCATCGTCGGCGTATTCTGGGGGGATTTCGCGCGGCGCGAGGCCAAGGCCAATGCCGCGATGATGGGCGAACTGATGCGCTGGTACGCGCAGGGCAAGGTCAAACCATCGATCGACAGGACCATGCCCATGGCGGAACTCAAGGAAGCCTACACCCACATGGGCTCACGCAGCGTGATGGGCAAACTGGTGATGGTCAACTAATCTACTGGGACGGCGCTCGCGCGCTGCATGGCAGGCTATTTGTCCTGCTTTGGCGAGAAATTCGGTAGATCCTTCAACCGGGTTTCTCCTTGCGCATTGAGGTCCAGCGGGACAGTTTCCAGGAAATCCCTGTCGCGGTCATTGTTGGCCCTGTCGGGCGCATCCGATTTTTCCTCCACCAAATCCGACCACAAGGCCCAGACCGAGTCGGTATTTCTCTCTTCCACGTCGGGAACGGGCAGTTTGTCGCCCTGGACATATAACTCGCCCGGCCGGGTCAGGCCAGAGTTCGCTCTGTCAACTGGTTTTGGTTTGTCCGCCATACCTGATCGCCCTGCTTGGATTCAATACATGGAGGCTGCACCGGCACGCCTGGGGATGCCATGGCGTGCGGGTCGCCGCTACGCGATGAGTGTCACACAAAAAGTTGTGCGTTGCAAAACCATCTGGTATCGAGTCGCAACGTCGGCTACACGCAAAAGCCGGGGGCGACTGCTGCATTCGCCACACGCCAAAGCGGCGTGTCCGACCGCCAGATCGTGGTACCGAAACGCGCGGTGGCTTGCCAAGTCGGCGCGCCCGGGTCAAACCTGCAGGTTCGCCAGCACCGCGCGAACCGCTGCCGGCACTGGCGTGGGCTTGCTGCTCGCCCGATCGACATACACGTGCGTAAAGCTGCCTGCTGCTGCAATGTCTGTTTCGCTGTTGCGAAACAGGCCAATCTCATAACGAACGCTGGTGTTGCCGATATGCATGACCCGGATGCCGGCATGCACACAGTCCGGAAACGCCACCGGCCGGAAATAGCTGCAAGCGGTTTCGACAACAAAACCAACCACCTGGCCGTGGTGAATGTCGAGCACACCGCGCTCGATCAGGAACTGGTTGACTGCCGTGTCGAAAAAGCTGTAGTAGTGAACGTTATTGACGTGGCCGTAAACATCGTTGTCCATCCATCGTGTCGGAATGGCCTGGAAATGCCGGTAGTCGGCGCGGGTATGGTCTCGTTGGGACATGAAGACGCGGTAGCGAGAAGCACTGCCGATCAAGGACGCCGGAATTCCGACTCACCAGGGCAGTTCTGTTCCGTCGTAGTTGAAGAAGCGGCCATTGTGCTCGGAACCCAACCCGTCGAACAACTTCTGCTGACCGTCAACCGCATCCTCCACGGAGACCGGTGCACCCTGCCCGCCCATCCGCGTCCGCACCCAGCCCGGATGCAGCGCCACAGTGATGACACCTCGCGGTTTAAGGTCGTTGGCGACGTTTCTCGCAATCATGTTGAGCGCCGTCTTGGACAAACGGTACTCGTAGGAGCCGCCGGAATGGTTGTTGCCGATTGACCCCATCTGGCTCGACTGAAAGGCGATCAGCTTGCGGTCGGACAAGGTGATGTTGTAGATCAGCGCCTCGACCAGTTTCAGCGGAGCCAAGGCGTTGATCCGGATCAAGTCAAGCACGCCATCGACGTGAATGTTTCCGAGTGACTGGCCCGATTCGCCCCGCGCTCCGGCGTTGGAAAACAGCAGATCGATCGGTGTATCGCCCAGAGCAGCCTTGAGCCGGGCCGGCCCGTCCACCGCGTCGGCATCGTAGTGCAACACCGTGAACCGTCCGGGGTGGGCAAGTGCCAGCCGGTGCAGTTCTTCGGCTTGGGCTGGCAATCGCGCGGTGGCAAAGACTTCGATGCCACGCTGCGCAAACCGCTGCGCGTGGCCAAGGCCTATGCCGCGATTGGCCCCTGTGATCAGAACATTTTTCAAGATTGAAGGTCCACAAGCAAGAGTTCAGCCATTGTGCGGCGGCTGGGTCGGCATGGCAACCATGCCAGGGGCAAGGCCACCGGCGCCTGCAAGCCGCCTGTCGGAAAGCGCCGACACAACCGCGCGGCCCGGGCCGATGCCATTTCTACCGACGGCACTGGATGATTGACATAGCTGGGCCATAGGGTCAGCGCACCAAGGAAAACGCATGGACAAGATGGATCCCCCTCGAACTTTCGGAGTCTTCAAGCCTGCGGGTCACACCGTGGTCGCATTTCCACAAGAGGCAATGCTGGCGCAGGCCAAACAGGATTTGCAATCGCATGGGTTGCAAGAGCAACGGTTTACGCTCTATACACCACAGGAGATGCTGCAACAATGCAATTCGGACGTTGCCGATGCCGGTGCATTCGCGCAGATCGGGCAAGAACTCAATCTGGTCAAGTTGCACCGCGAACTCGCACTCGATGGCTGCTACTTCATGGTGGTCGAGACCGCCACCGACGACGATGCCCGTCAGGTAGCCGACATATCGCGCACGCTAGGCGCATTGATTGCCCAACAATACGGCCGGTTCACGATCGAAGACCTGATCGACCCCGCGAACGGCAAAGCTCAGGTATTCGAATCACCCGATCGCGGCATCGACAGCAAATTGTCCAGTCATTCTGACAAGGTTTGATTTCTTGAATGCTTGTGCCCGGTGCTGCGCCCACCAACCGGCTGATCGCCGGCAGCAACTGTCTGCACAGAACTCGCGCGATCCTCTGTGATCTGCGTATGCCAGCCGCACAGGCGTTCGGGGGTTGACGCCGGCTGGGTGTAGCTGCGCGCAGATATCGCGTTCACCATAGTTGCGCAACGAAGCAGTGCGCTCTGACAAGCTGGCAAGCAGTCGTCTTACACACAGCTTCGCCGGGACTGTCGCAACAAATTGGCACCTGATCCGAAAATCAGCGACATGTCCAAACAATTTTCCATTTATCTCGTCTGTGGCGCCGTACTTGCGGCAATGGCCGCGTCCCTGTGGATCTGGCTCGTCGCCAGCACCGGCAGCGATGCGGCCAGGATGTCGCATCGGATAACGCGTCATTTTGGCGTCGAGTCACCCGCGTTCGCACGCCAACTTGGCCTGTTGCTCGGTCCCTCCTTCGTCGACGGCAATGAGGTCAAGTTGCTGCGAAATGGCGACCAGATTTTCCCGCCCATGCTCGCGGCCATCGAGTCTGCCAAGGTGTCGGTGACTTTTGAAACATACATCTACTGGTCCGGAGATGTCGGCAAGCAATTTGCAGACGCATTGGCAAACTGCGCCCGTCGCGGCGTCAAGGTCCATGTGCTGCTCGATTGGGTCGGCAGTGCGAAGATGGAGCAGTCGTTGCTCGACGCCATGACAAACGCCGGCGTAGAGATTCGCCGCTTTCACCGCCCGCATTGGTCGAACATCGATCGCATGAACAACCGTACGCACCGCAAGTTGCTGGTTGTCGATGGACGTGTCGGCTTTACCGGCGGCGTCGGCATCGCGCAGCTATGGACCGGCCACGCCCAGGATCCTGAACACTGGCGAGACAGCCACTTTCAGCTGACCGGACCGGCCGTTGCGCAGATGCAAGCCACCTTCATGGAAAACTGGACAAAGGAAACCGGCAATGTGCTGTATGGCCCCGCCTACTTCCCGCCACTGGAGCCTGCTGGCAACACACCCGCACAGGTATTCAGCAGTTCTCCCACTGGTGGCAGCGACAACATGCATCTGATGTATTTGATGGCGATCACGGGCGCAACGCGCACGATCGATTTATCAGCCTCGTACTTCGTGCCCGACCCGAAGAGCCTCAATGCACTGATAGACGCACTCAAGCGCGGTGTGCGGATTCGCATCATTGTTCCCGGCAAATACATCGACAGCGAAATCGTGCGCAAGGCCTCCCGTGCGCAATGGGGCGCATTGCTGCAGAACGGCGCAACAATCGCCGAATACCAACCGACCATGTTCCACTGCAAAGTGATGGTGATCGATCAATACCTGGTATCGGTCGGTTCCACCAACTTCGACAACCGCTCGTTCAAGCTCAACGATGAAGCGACGCTCAACATCCTGTCGAACACCTTCGCTGCGGAACAGATCACGGTGTTCGAGAACGACCTGAAGCAGGCGCGTGCCATCACGTACGCCCAGTGGTTGGAGCGACCCTTGTGGGAAAAGGCACAGGAGCGATTGGCGACCTTGCTGCGTTCGCAACTTTGAGGTCACGATGCCGCAGGCCGTGCCAGGTCGACGAACTGGGCGGGATTGCCGGCCTGTCCTTTGCAGGCCTGGGTACCGTCACGCCGACATGCCCAGCGGAGCGCACTGGCGCATGGCCAGCATCTGAACAAGACCGCCCCAGCTGACAGCGAGACAAGGCGCAATCGCTTGCGGAAACGCGACCTGTCCTGCCCCACATTGGCCGGCTTGGCCAACGACAGTGTCAGTGCACCGTTGGAATGGACCCCGGCCTTTGTCTATACATAGCGGACCCAGCGCTGCAATTGGGAAATTTCCTACGCGCGTAACAAGCGCTGGCCTACGGATTGTCGACGCGCAATCAAGAGAATGAACCATGCACCCGGCGAGCCACGACGCATAGGTACCCAGGACACATGTCGTCGGTTCCAACCTGCAGAGTCGGCTCGATCCGATGCATCCATTGAACCCGACGACCGCACTGCTGCAACACACCTCAACACTTCTGGAGTACACAATGGCAAAGACCAACAAGCCTGACGCCGGCAAATCCAATGACGACCCCAAAACGAAGGCCCGGCGTGGCAGCGATAGCAAGACAGCTCAGCTCAAGCCGGGTATCGCAGAAATGAAAACCAAACAGCTGCAGGTCAATGCGCTGGCCGCCGCGATGCCATTCAACGCCACCAAACCGTCCGAGTATGGATTCGTCAACGCGTTGGTTCCCCCGCAAGGCGACCATGCCCAGGCAGCATCGGCAGTCACGACGGCCAGCACATTGAGTCAGTCCAACACCTCCGCAAAGACAGGAACCCAGGCCCGCAGCGGCCACAATGCGGCAATTGACAGCCTCGATCGGGTGCGCGTCGACTCCAGCGAGCGGCACTTGACGACCAACCAAGGCGTCAAGATATCGGACAACCAGAACTCATTGAAACTGGGACTGCGCGGACCGGCCCTGCTCGAAGACTTTGTGCTGCGCGAGAAACTCACCCACTTCGACCATGAGCGTATTCCTGAACGTATCGTACATGCCCGTGGCTCAGGCGCGCATGGTTACTTTGAATGCCTCAATGCGATCACCGGCTTGACCCGTGCCGCGCCTTTTCAGGAGGTCGGCAAGGTGACGCCGGTTTTTGCACGCTTTTCGACGGTTGCCGGCGAACGTGGCTCCAAGGACACGGCGCGTGACGTGCGTGGCTTCGCTGTGAAGTTCTACACCGACGAGGGAAACTGGGATCTGGTCGGCAACAACATGCCGGTGTTCTTCATACAGGATGCGATGAAATTTCCCGATCTCGTGCATGCCGTCAAGCCGGAGCCGCACCACGGCATGCCACAGGCTGCCAGTGCCCACGATACTTTCTGGGATTTTGTGTCGCTGATGCCCGAATCCACGCATATGCTGATGTGGGTCATGAGCGACCGGGCGATTCCGCGCAGTCTGGCGACCATGGAAGGCTTTGGTGTGCACAGCTTCCGGTTCGTCAACGCCGCAGGCGCGTCGGTTTTTGTCAAATTTCACTGGAAGCCGAAATTCGGCACCGTTTCACTGGTGTGGGACGAGGCCGTGAAGATCTCCGGTGCAGATCCCGACTTTCACCGCCGTGACTTGTGGGAACGTATTGAAACGGGAGCCTATCCAGAGTGGGAACTGGGGATTCAGGTCATTACCGAGGAGCAGGCCGATACCTTGAGTTTCGATATTCTCGATTCGACCAAGCTCGTGCCCGAAGAACTGATTCCGGTACAGATCATTGGTCGCATGGTGTTGAACCGCAATCCGGACAACTTCTTCGCCGAAACCGAGCAGGTCGCGTTTTGTACGGCACATGTGGTACCGGGCATCGACTTTTCCAATGACCCGTTGCTTGCGGGCCGCATCCATTCCTACGTCGATACACAGATCACCCGCCTTGGGGGGCCCAACTTTCACGAGATTCCGATCAATTCGCCGTTGGCACAGGTTCACAATAACCAGCGTGATGGCATGCACCGCCAGGCAACGGTGCGCGGGCAGGTTGCTTATGAACCCAACTCATTGGGCGGAGGTTGTCCGTTTCAGGCAGGGGCCGACCAGGGCTTCACGACCGTCGCAGCGCGGCTCAATTCCCGCGAGGAACAGGCCAAGGTACGTGGCAAACCTGGCAAATTTGCCGAACATTACGCCCAGGCTGCCTTGTTCTATGAAAGCCAGAGTCCGGTTGAACAAGCGCACATTGCGGCGGCATTCCGCTTTGAGTTGAGCAAGGTGACAGTACCTGCGATTCGGGAACGCATGGTGTCATCGCTGCGCAACGCATCCGAGTCGCTGGCACAGGAAGTCGCAGACGGATTGGGAATGAAGCACCTGCCGGAGCCGATGCCGCGCGCACTGGCGCAACATGTCGAGCCTGAAATCTTGGTCTCTCCCTCGCTTTCGCTGACCGCGCGGCCCGGGCGGACGGTACGGGGCAGCCGGATCGCCTTGCTGGTCGCCGACGGCGTGAAGGCTTTGCCAGTTTCTCAACTGCAGCAATTGCTGGCATCCAAGGGCGCGATGGCACGGGTAATCGCACCGCGGGTCGGGAGCGTGACGGCCGATGACGGCAAGACTGAGATCGCGGTCGACGCGTCGATGGAGGGAGAGCCAGGGTTTCTGTTTGACGCGGTGGTGCTTCCGCAAGGTGATGCCGCAATCGACATCCTGATGGACGATCCGAATGTGCTGGATTTCGTCAAGAACATCTATCGCCATGGCAAGACCATCGTTGCATTTTCAGGCCAGCATCGTTTGCTCGAGCAGGCAGGCGTCTCGCCCTCATTGCCAGATGCCAGTGCAGACCCAGGCATCGTGATCGTGCCGAATGACCCCAAGAAGGCGTTCGGCAAGATCGAGCAAGCCATTGCGCGCCATACCCATCCGGAGCGTGAGCTTGCAAGGCTGAGCTGAACGGCGTCTCGACGATCTGGCCATGCGCAAAGGTAGTTGGCGGAAATCTGCCGGCTGCAAAAAAAGTGAAGGTCGCATCCGGCAGACCCGATCTGCAATTTCCTGTCGCAGTCAGGAAATCCTGCCGCCAGGTCGTCGCCAATCGTGCGAGCGGGGTCGGTGGCTCGCCGCGCGTCCAGCCAGCAAAACAATTTGACCGGCCGGCGGGTTCGCAGACCCGTTGTTTG
>JAGPBF010000340.1 GCA_018063505.1 Rhodoferax sp. | reverse complement strand
GAGATCCGCCAGATCATCGGCTGCGATGCGCTGATCTACCAGGACGTCGACGCGATGAAGAGTGCCATCGGCAGCCTGAACAAGCGCATCGAAGGTTTTGACGCTTCCTGTTTCGATGGCGTGTACGTCACCGGCGACATCACGGCCGAAGACATCGCACGCATGGGTGCAAGCCGCGTCGACAACGGCAGCGACGAAGACGACGAAGACAGCCACGCCTCACACTCCAACCAGTCCGTTTCGCCATGACAGACAAGCATTTGCCTGGTGCCTTGCACCGCGACACCCTGGCCGTTCACGCGGCCGCCGACAGAAGCCACTACGGCGAGAACTCCGAAGCGCTGTTCCTGACCAGCGGTTATGTGCAGCCGGACGCCGAAACCGCCGCGCGCCGCTTTGGCGGCCAGGAGCAGGGTTATACCTATAGCCGCCTGGGCAACCCGACGGTGACCAGCATGGAGCTGCGGCTGGCTGCGCTCGAAGGAACCGAAGCGGCAATTGCCACGGCCACCGGCATGTCGGCGATCCTGCTGATGTGCATGGGATTGCTCAAGGCCGGTGACCACGTGGTCTGCTCGCATTCGATGTTCGGCTCGACGATCAAGCTCATTGCCAGCGAATTCGGCAAATTCGGTGTGCAAAGCACCTTCGTGTCGCAGACTGACGTGGCCCAGTGGAAGGCAGCTGTACAGCCCAACACCCGGCTGCTGTTTGCCGAGACGCCTACCAATCCGTTGACCGATGTCTGCGACATCCGCGCGCTGGCGGACATTGCCCACGATGCCGGCGCCTTGCTGGCGGTGGACAACTGCTTCTGCACGCCTGCGCTGCAGCGCCCGGTGGAACTGGGCGCCGACCTGATCGTGCACTCGGGCACCAAATACCTGGACGGGCAGGGCCGCGTCATGGCCGGTGCCATCTGCGCGACCCACAAGATGGTGGGCGAGGTGTTGCTGCCGGTGTTGCGCAGCGCCGGCATGACGCTGTCGCCGTTCAACGCCTGGGTGATCCTCAAGGGCCTGGAGACGCTGGGCATCCGGATGGAGGCGCAGTGCCAGCGCGCCATGGAGCTGGCCACATGGCTGGAGCAGCAGCCGCAGGTCTCTCGTGTGTATTACCCGGCATTGCCCAGCCATCCCCAGCATGCACTGGCGATGGCGCAGCAGTCGGGCAAGGGCGGGGCGGTGTTGTCGTTCGATCTGCGTGCCGACGATCCACTGGCGGCCCGTGAGCGCGCATTCAAACTGCTCGATACAACCCAGGTGATTGGCCTGTGCACGAACCTGGGTGATGTGAAGTCGCTGCTGTCGCACCCGGCCAGCACTTCGCACGGCCGCCTGACCGAGGCCCAGCGCCAGGTCGCCGGTATCGGCCAGGGCCTGGTCCGGCTGGCCGTGGGCCTGGAGCATGTGGGCGACCTGAAGGCCGATCTGCTGCAGGCGTTTGCCGCATTATGAATATCGAGATTCCCATGACGCGCAAGATCCGCACCCGCATCGCACCATCACCTACCGGGTTTCTGCACCTGGGAACGGCCCGCACGGCCTTGTTCTCGTGGGCCTTTGCCCGGCATTTCGGTGGCGAGTTCATTCTGCGCATCGAAGATACCGACGTTGCACGCTCGACGCAGGAGGCGGTGGACCAGATCATCGATGCGATGCGCTGGCTCGAACTGGGCTACGACGAAGGTCCGTTCTATCAGATGCAGCGGCTCGAGCGTTACCGTGCCGTGATCGTGGAGATGCTCTCGGCGGGCACGGCCTACCATTGTTATTGCCAGCCCGATGAGCTCGACGCGATGCGCGAGGCGCAGCGCGCACGTGGCGACAAGCCGCGGTATGACGGACGCTGGCGCCCCGAGCCGGGCAAGGTCTTGCCCGCGCCTCCTGCCGGTATTGCGCCGGTGGTGCGTTTCCGCAATCCGCAGGACGGCGAGGTGACCTGGGACGATCTGGTCAAGGGCAGCATCACCATCAGCAACCGGGAACTCGACGACCTGATCATCGCCCGGCCCGATGGCACGCCTACCTACAACTTCTGCGTGGTGGTGGACGACTGGGACATGCAGATCAGCCATGTGCTGCGCGGTGACGACCATGTGAACAACACGCCAAGGCAGATCAACATCCTGCGTGCATTGGGCGCCGAACTGCCGGTGTACGGCCATGTGCCGATGATCCTGGGCCCGGACGGCGACAAGTTGTCCAAGCGCCACGGGGCGGTGAGCGTGATGCAGTATGAAGAGGCCGGTTATTTGCCCGAGGCCATGGTCAATTACCTCGCGCGCCTGGGCTGGAGCCACGGTGACGACGAACTGTTCGATCGCGCCCAACTGGTGCAGTGGTTCGATGGCACGCATCTGGCCAAGAGCGCCGCGCAGTGGGATGCGGCCAAGCTCAACTGGGTCAACGCCCAATATATCAAGGCCATGGCCGACGATGCGCTGGCATTGCGGGTTGCGACGCAGATGGCGCGATTGGGCGTGCACGCCATCGACGACCGCCTGGTCGCGATCTGCGCGTTGTTCAAGGACCGCTGCGACACCACGGTAGCGTTGGCCCAGTGGGCGAGCGGGTTCTATGCGCCGGTGCAGGCGGACCCGGCCGAGCGCGAGCGCCTGGTGAACGACGCAGTTCGTCCAGCGCTGCTTGAGCTGGCCGACAAGCTGGCCGACTGCGAATGGACCCGCAGCGCCATCGCGGCATCGATCAAGGAGGTGCTCTCTGCCACCGGCTTGAAGATGCCGCAATTGGCCATGGCCGCACGTGTGCTGCTGCTCGGAACCAGCCAGACACCGTCGCTCGATGCGGTCATCGCGCTATTTTTACGTAACTCTGCTGTGGCAAGGCTCAGAATGGCCTGATTATCTGGCTATAATTCGAGGCTCGGAAATTGACGATGCGCATGAAGCGCTTCGGAAGTTAGGGGGGTATAGCTCAGCTGGGAGAGCGCTTGCATGGCATGCAAGAGGTCAGCGGTTCGATCCCGCTTACCTCCACCACCAATTTCCACGCGGGCCGGTCAAACGGTTCGCAAGAGACAGAGAGCTTTTAACGGAGTTCCAAGGCTTTGACCCCATCGTCTAGAGGCCTAGGACACTACCCTTTCACGGTAGGTACCGGGGTTCGAATCCCCGTGGGGTCGCCAGACACACCGCAAGGTGCAAAAGGCACAAGTCGTTGACGGCTTGCTCGCAAGAGCAGGTGACTTGCCTCGCAAGAGGAAACGTCAGCTACCAGGAGTGGTAGTTCAGTTGGTTAGAATACCGGCCTGTCACGCCGGGGGTCGCGGGTTCGAGTCCCGTCCACTCCGCCA
>JAGPBF010000136.1 GCA_018063505.1 Rhodoferax sp. | reverse complement strand
CAAGGCATCGAGCGTGGCCCAGGATGGATTGCGACCGATCAATTGCTGCTGCAGGTGCCCCCGCGCAGAACGCTGGCCGCAGGCCAGACAACACACGGTATCAATGCGCCCATGCAGGTCGATCACCGCCTTGCTTCCTGCCTTGTCGTGCAAGCCGTCGACGTTCTGTGTGACCAGCAGCCGGACATGGCCGCTGCCTTCGAGCCGGACCAGCGCGTGGTGCGCATCGGTCGGCCTGGCATGGGCCATCGTGCGCCAGCCCACCATGCTGCGCGCCCAGTAGCGCCGACGCGAAACATCGTCGCCCACAAACAGCTGGTAACGCATCGGCGCGCTGCGCTTCCATGCGCCGTCGGCGTCGCGGTAATCCGCAATGCCGGCCTGCGTGCTGCAGCCGGCACCGGTGAGCACCAGCAGGCGTGGATGGCGGCGCACGAATTCGATCAGGGGCGTCAGCATGGGCATCGGCCGATTCTCCGGTGCCGCGCGTTCCGGGTCCCACCGTCGGGTATTGCCACTGCCAGACCGACTGGCATCGGCACGCCCTTTGGCAGTGTCATGCCGGGATGACCGTTGCAGGCCGCTCGCGCCGTATCAGCACGATGCCGCTGGCAATGATGACGGCGCCACCGATCAAGGTATGAAACTGGGGCACGGTCTGCCAGAACAACCAGTCCAGGCCCACGGCCCAGGCCAGTGCCGAATATTCGAATGCCGCTACCACCGCCGCCTGTCCCTGGCGAAATGCCTCGGTGATCGCCAGTTGCCCCAGAAAGCCGGTCACGGCCAGCCCGAGCAGGATCCAGCCGTGTTCGCGCTGGATATCGACCCATTGCCAGGCCCCCAGTATGCTGCCACCCAGCGCCAGGCTGGCGGTGGTCCAGAACACCAGTGTCACACTGGGTTCGGTGCGGCTGATCAGGCGCCCGACAATGTTCGACGAGGCGTAGAGGACAGCGGCGGCGAGCACGGCCAGCGCACCGAGCGACAGAAAGGCGCCCTGCTGCGGCCGCAGCGCCATCACCACTCCTGCCAGTCCCGTCAGGATCGCGAACCAGTGCCGCGGCAAAACGATTTCACCCAACACCGGCGCCGCCAGCATGGTAACAACCAGCGGCGCCACAAAAGCCAGGGTATAGGCCTCGGCCAGGCCCAGCGTCTTGAGCCCGTAGGTAAACAGCCCCATCATGGAAACACTGAAAACCGCCCGCAGCAAATGCAGGCGCCAGCGCAGCTGACGGCTGAACACCGCGCCGAATTCGCGCCGCCATCCGATGTACAGGCACACCAGCGGCATTGCGACCAGACCGCGAAGCGCTGTCACCTGCAGCGGCGAATAACTGCCTGCCAACGCCTTGAGCAAGGCGTCCATGCAGGAGAACATCGCCATGGCGATCAACATGGCAACAATGCTGCGCAGGTTCCCGGTCATCGGTTTGCTTTTTTCTCTGGATAGGCAGGGCCGAACCCGGCACCGGCCAATGTGCAATGCGCAGGCTCCCGGCAGGTGGCCGCGCACACGCGTCATGCCACAACAGCGCCGAGCATAACGCCGCAAACGGTGGTGGCTGCCTTTTCCACCTCCAGCGACGGCGACCTGCGTACACTGCGCGCATGTTTCCCGCATTGCAAACGATCAAGACTGCCGCCGCACAGCGGTTGCGCCTGGGCTGGGCCGTGCTGCGCCGCCACCCCTGGCGCGCCGCGCTGGTGCCGCCTGCAATTGTGATGCTGTACGTGCTGGTGCTGATCCCGTTCACACCTGGCATCAGCGATCTGCGCAAGGCCAAGGTTGGTCAGCCGACGCTGCTGCTGGCCAGTGACGGCAGCGAACTGGCGCAATACAAGCAACTGAACCGGGAGTGGGTGCCGCTGGACAAGATCGCGTCGAACGCGGTCAATGCACTGATAGCCATCGAGGACCACCGCTTCTTCCAGCACCACGGCATCGACCTTCGCCGCACCGTCGGCGCACTGCTCAATACCTTGCAAGGGGATCTGCAGGGCGGCTCTACGATCACGCAGCAACTGGCGCGCAACCTGTATCCGGACGAGATCGGCCGCGCCACCAGCATCACGCGCAAGGTCAAGGAGGCGATCACTGCACTGAAGATCGAGGCGGTGTACTCCAAGTCCGAGATCCTGGAAACCTACCTCAACACGGTTCCCTTTCTGTACAACGCGTTCGGCATCGAGATGGCAGCGCGAACCTACTTCGACAAGTCAGCAGTCGATCTGGACGTGCTGGAAAGTGCCACGCTGATCGGCATGCTCAAGGGCACCAGTTATTACAACCCGGTGCTCAACCCCGAACGCGCGCTGCAGCGCCGCAATCTGGTGCTCGAGCAGATGGCCCGCGACGGCACACTGGACCCGGCGCGGCTGACGGCTTTGACACGACAGCCGCTGGGACTGGACTTCGAGCGCCAGGTAGCGGCCCCGGGTCCTGCCGCGCATGTGGCGCAGCAACTGCGCAAATGGCTGGTCGCCTGGGCCGACGACAAGGGCTACAACATCCATGTCGATGGTCTGCGCGTGGTGACCACCATCGATGCCGGCATGCAGAAAGCCGCCAATGCGGCGGTGGCGCGCCAACTGGCACAACTGCAGCGCCTGGCCGACAGCCGCGTCAAGCGCGGCCAGGAGTCAGCGCCATTGCAGGCCGGATTCCTGGCGCTGGATCCACGCAGTGGCGCGGTACGGGCCTGGGTCGGCAGCCGCGATTTCGGCACCGAGCAGTTCGACCATGTCAGCCAGGCGCGGCGCCAACCCGGCTCGACCTTCAAGCCCTTCGTCTATGGTGCGGCCTTCATGCAGGGTTTCGATCCGCAAGACACACTGATCGACCAGATCCCCGAGATCCGCATCCCCGGCAGCAACGCGGTATGGTCACCGCGCGACGAAACCGAACCCAGCGGCCGCGCGATGAGCCTGCGCGATGGACTGGCATATTCGAAGAACACCATCACCGCCCAGTTGATGGACAAGGTGGGTGCCAGCAAGGTCGCCCGCCTGGCCCAGGCGCTCGGGGTACGCCAGAGCAAGCTGGAGCCGGTGCCATCCCTGGCATTGGGCACCAGCCCGGTCAGCCTGCAGGAAATGGTGACCGCCTACGCCAGTATCGCCAATGGTGGCAACTACTTTGCACCGCTGCTGGTGCAGCGCGTGGAAGATCGCAATGGCAAACTGCTGGAACAGTTCAGCCCGCCCCGGCAACCTGATCGCGCCATGCCGTACAAGGACACGCTGACGCTGGTCAACGCGATGCGCGGCGTCATCGACTATGGCACCGGCAACGCGATTCGGACACGTTATGGCATCCGCATCGACGTGGCCGGCAAGACCGGCACCACCCAGGAAAACACCGACGGCTGGTTCATCATGATGCACCCGCAACTCGTCGCCGGCAGCCGCGTCGGATTCAACGACAACAGCGTGACCATGGGCAGTTGGGGCCAGGGCGCACGCAGCGCCTTGCCGATGGTGGCTGAGGTGTTCCAGCAAGCGGTGCGCAACAAGTGGATCGATGCCAGGGTGGAGTTCGATATTCCTCGCCCAAGGCCGCGCGCGCCAGCCGAACCACCGCCAGCGCCCGAGTCCGACAATCCACTGCTGGAACATGCCAGGAAGGCCTTGCAGGATCTGGCCAGCGACGTGTTCGAGCGCATCGAACGTGAAATGCGCCAGTAAGGCCGCAGCGCAGTACCCGTCGGGCCGGTCAGTCGTGGGCCGGGCCGCGAAGACTCAGCGGCAGGCCATGCGACCGCGCACGTCGATGCATTCACGTCCGTCCGCACGGATGAACACACCACCACCGGCGCGGTCGTAACGCACGCCGAACTCGTCCCAGCAACCGCCGGGGTCACAACCGACAATCAGCATCGTCGGGCCCGTCGTGGGAGCCGACGCCGACGCAGGCGCCGACGGCACAGGTGCTGGCGCGTTCTGTGCGGCCACGCCCCCTGTCCACGCCGCCAGCAGCGCGACCAGCCCCTCACGCACAAGGTTCGATGAACGGGTTCGGCTTTTCATGCTGTTGCAGTTTAGCAATGCAGCGCCGCAGTGCCGGGTCGTCCGGCTCGCGCCTGCATGTCGCACCGCTGTACGCGTACTCCTGTCAGCGCGGTTCGCGCATCCCCGCACCTTCGTCGGGATCGAGTTGCCGGAACGAGAGCAGCGAGACCCAGCACAGCAGCCCCACGACAAAAAAAGCCGGTGAAAAATCGCCGGCCAGCAAATGGGTGCCATCCCCACCGCGCCACCAGGAGGCGGCCGTCACCAGCGAGGCGCCCATCACCACGCCCACACTCAATGAGAGTTGTTGCACCATCGACGAAAGCGCCGTCGCATGCCCCAAGCGGTGCCGGGGAACCTCCGAAAAACCCAGTGTGCCCAGCGCCACCATGCACATCGAGTTGACAAGGCCGCCAAGCATCATCGTCAGGAACATCAGCAGATGCGGCGTGGTCGGCCGGAACAGGCCGTAACTCATGTAGAGCAAACCGCCCAGCACGGTGGCCGACAGCAGCAGATTGCGAAAACCAAAGCGCTGGATCATCGGCTTCATGACGGCGCGCGTGGCCAGCGCGCCAATGGCGGTGGCCACCGTCAGCGCGCCCGAGACCAGCGGGCTCAGCCCGAATCCGAGCTGCAGCATCAGCGGCAGCATGAACGGCGCAGCGCCGATGGCCAGCCGCAAGGTGGTTGCGCCCACCACGTTGGTGCGAAAGGTCCGATAACGCAGGATGCCCAGGTCAATCAGCGGGTCCGCCAGAGAGCGGCTGCGCCGGTAATACAGTCCCAGGGCGCCAGCGCCACCGAGTACGAGAAGGCCGGTGACCGACCCGGGCACCAGGTCCTTGCCCCAGGTTTCCACGCCGCCGAGCACGGCACTCAGACCGATACCGAGCAGCAGGAAGCCCGGCAGATCGAATCGTGGCGCAAGCGTTTCCTCGCGCTGGTCATCGAGGTAGGCCATGGCCAGCAGCACCGCGATGATGCCGAACGGAATATTGATCAGGAAGATCCAGCGCCAGGAGGTCAGCGTCACCACCGCGCCGCCGAACATCGGGCCCATCATGCGGCCGATCACCGGCGGCACGGTGAACCAGACCATGGCCGACACCATTTGCGCCGGAGCCACCGAGCGCAGCAGGATCAGTCGCCCGACCGGCACCATCATTGCGCCACCCAGGCCCTGCAAAACCCGGAACAGCACCAGTTCGGGCAGCGAGGTGGCCGCGCCGCACAGTGCCGAACCCAGCGAGAACAATACGATCGCCAGGCAGAACACGCGCTTGGTACCAAAGCGCTCGGCCAGCCAGGCGCTGATCGGCAGAAACACCGCCAGGCTCAGCAGGTACGAGGTGATGGCCAGGTTCAGGTGCAGCGCCGGCACCTGCAGCGAATGGGCAATACTCGGCAAGGCGGTCGCCAGCGCCGAACTGTCCAGGTTCTGCAGGAACAACGGACTGGCAACAATGACCGGAATCAGCCGTTCGCGATTCACCATGCCGGGATTGCCGTCAATTCGCGGGCGCCGGCTTGCTGCCCGCAAGCATCTGCTGCGCCGCGGCAGCCACTGAAGACTCGGCGCCACCGGCCACCTGGACCGTCGGAAACGCGAACCGGATGCCGTTGGCGTCGAAGGCGGTCTTGATGGCCGCATACGCCTTGCGGCGTATGACGAACTGCTCACCCGGTCGCGTCATCATTTTCATGCGGATCTGGATCGCGAAGTCGCCGAACTGCTCCACCCCCTGCATCTTGAGCGGCTCCAGGATGTTCGGGCCCATTTCCGCGTCTGCCGCCAGGTCCTGTCCGATCTTCTTGATCAGCTTGCGCGCCATTTCGAGGTTGCTGTCATAGGTGATGCCGATCGAGAGTTTGTCGATCACCCAGTCGCGGCTCATGTTCTGCACCGCACCCAGTTCACCGAAGGGCACGGTATAGACCGGGCCGCGGTGGTGGCGCAAGCGCACCGAACGCAGGCTGAACGACTCCACAGTGCCCTTGTAATTGCCGCTCTGGATATATTCGCCGACCCGGAACGCGTCATCGAACAGGAAGAACACGCCGCTGACAATGTCCTTGACCAGGGTCTGCGCGCCGAATCCGACGGCAATGCCCAGCACGCCGGCACCGGCCACCATGGGCGCAATGTCGATGCCCAGCGCCGACATCGCGGTCAGCACCGCGATCAGCGCCAGCGTCACGAACGATACATTGCGCAGGATCGGCAGCACCGTGCGCAAACGCGTAGCCTGGCCTGCATGCGTGGTGTCGTCGGGACCGACCGCTTGCGCCTGTGCCAGTTTGCGTTCGAGCATGGCCTTGAACACGAACCAGACCAGGTCGGCAAACAAGGCAATCACGACCACGCTCAAAGCACCGCGCAGGATACGGATGGCCGCGCTTTCGCCGGTCATCACCTGTACCGGGTCGATGCCCAGATTGCGCGCCAGCACGAGCGCCGCCGCGATGATCAGAAGTACACGAATGGCCCGCACGAACGCCGCGCCGCCAATGCTGGGCACCACCGGTTCATCCAGCGGCGCACCTGGCGTCCGCTGCAGGTGGGTCGTGATCGCGCTGAGCAGGCGCACGATACCGTACACCCCCAGCAACAGTGCACCCGTCCAGAACAGGGGAAAGGCCCCGATCACCCGCAGCAGCAGCAACACGAACAAGGCGACCGAAAGTACCCAACCCACAGCCTTGTAATGTTCGTCGCGCGGACCGGGCCGGCGCCAGACCATCTCCATGATCAGCACCATTTGCGCCAGATACAGACCATAAGCGACGACGCGCACGACACCCGGATCAACCCCTTGCACAATCAGCCACTCGATGAGCGCGAACTGCAGCGCGATGCCGACCATGTTGGCAACCAGCCGGCGATGCCAGAACCAGGCCGCGGCCGTGTCCATCGGCAACATGCGGAACCTTTCAGCCCCTGGCGCGAACAGCAGACGCCCGACCACCAGCGACAGCCGCACCATGACAACCGCTACCAGCAAGCGCAGCAGCAGGTCGCGCAAGACCGGCGGCCAGTCGAACACCAGGAACGCCCCAATCGTGCCCACCGCGAACGCGGCCACCCAGCTGGACCCAAACCCGAACCGCATCAGCATGGTGCGCAAGCGCTCGACCGGGGTGTCCATCGCCGACGCCATGATGCGCTGGCGCACACTGCCCGAGGCCAGCCAGAACAGCCGCTCGCAACCAAAACCCAGAGCGGCAAATGCCGCGACCAGCAGGAACACGCTCCCCATGCCGTAGGCAGCCATCTCGGCATGCACTCGTGCAAACACCTCGGCCATAGCGCCAGCAACCTTGGGCACGGCCGCCTGTATCGACGCCAGATGGGCCCGGATGCCGTCGATCTGGCTGGCCATGGCAGCCTTGTCCGCCGCCGCGACCTGGGACGCTCCAGCTGCAGCCGGAGCCGAACGTTGCTGTTCGATCCAGCGCTGCACCTGCGGGTCGGCCAGGATCTGCAGCAGCGCGCGAACCTTCTCGGGAGCCGGTTCGGTCGCCGCCTGCGCAAGCGCAGACACCGACGCAAGCGCCATACCGACGACCAGCGTGAACAGCCGCAGAAAATGCATATCGGGGTCCGTTCGAATGTGGCGAATATGCGCCTCGGGCATTCTATTGGCACGCGCGGCAGCGCGCCTCGCAGCCGCTTGAGGGTAAACACGCAACGCTTACCCAAGCGCCAGGCCCGCACAGGCTCAGGGCATGTTCTCGCGCAATACCACTGTCGAACGCACCGCTTCGACGCCGGCCATCATCGGCCGCTGGTCACGCAGGTTGGTGAAGATGCGCACGCAACTCATCATGGCCGATTGCGGGCTCTGTGTGATCACCGCATCCATGGTCCCATCGATCAGCAAGGCGCGGGTATCGGGCGTCAATCCATGGCCGACAAACACCACCTTGTGTTCGCGCCCGGCCTCCTTCAGGGCACGTGCCACTCCGTCCGATGCACCGCCAATGTTGTAGATGCCCACCAGATTCGGATGCTGATCGAGCAGCGCACGCGTCTGCTGGTAGTTCTGGTCGGCGTCATCCTGGCCTTCGCGCAGGCCCACCACCTGGACCGACGGAAACATCTCCTCGAAGATGTGCAGGAAAGCGACTTCGCGCTCCTCATGCGCGCGATAACTCAGCGAGCCGGCGATCATCGCGACCTTGCCGGCACGCGGGCCGATGAAGCGCCCCAGCAGGTAACCGGCCGTGCGGCCTGCGGCACGGTTGTCCAGCCCCACGTAAGCCGCCCGGTTGCATGCCGACAGGTCGGAGATCAGCGTGATCGTCGCCACACCCCGCGCCGCCAGCGTGTTGACGGCCTCACGTACGGCCGGATGCTCCAGCGCCATGAAGGCAATGCCATCGGCACGCCGGCCGTGCTGCAGCAGGCTCCGGGCCAGCACTTCGGGATTGAAACCCTCGATGAATTCGCAGCGGCACTTCACGTTGAAAGGCGACAGATGGTCCTGCGAATAACCGATGGTGTCACCCAGCATCCGCAGAAAGCGGTTGGTACCGGCCGGCAACAGGAAGCTGAGCTTGAGTGGCGGCGGCTGCACCGCTGCATGCAGGTCATCTTCGGGCAGGTAGCCGATACGGACCGCCACCTTCAGTACCTGCTGCACGGTGATGGCTCGCACGCCGGGCCGGCGATTCAATACCCGGTCCACGGTGGCCGTGGACACGCCGGCTGCGCGGGCAATATCGACCACACGCGAGCGTGCCGCTTGCCGCCGGCCTGGATCGTCCGATGCGCGGATCGGTTGCATTTCGTCAGAACTCATCAAAAACCATCATCCACACAGTTTGACCTGTTCATCATCTAGCTCTATCGTTCCCACCGTGACAGCCGAATAATGCCTCAATTTGCATCACCACAACAACTGGAGACACCATGCCGAAATCTGCCACCAAACGTAGCTTGATCAAATTTGCCGCAACTGCCGCGTTCGGTCTGGCACTGCCCGCCATGGGCTGGGCCCAGAAGACCATCGAAATGCGTTACGGCCACATGAATCCACCCACCAGTGCAGCCGGCATGCAGGCGCAGTGGCTCGCCGATGCGATTGCCAAGAACAGCAGTGGCCAGATCAAGGTCACGGTTTACCCGTCATCGCAACTGGGCAAGCTGCAGGAACTGGCCGAAGCCGTGTCCACGGGCACCATCGCCTTGTCGCACAACACCGCAGCGGGCATCGGTTCGCTGTATCCACCGTTCGCCGCACTCGATACCCCCTACCTGTACCGCGACGTGGACCACCTGATGAAAGTCGTCGACGTGAACTCGCCGGTGATGAAGAAGCTCAATGACGGCCTGATCGCGGCCGCGGGCGTGCGGGTCCTGTATGCCTATTACTTCGGCACCCGCCAGCTCACCGACAACAAGGCGGTTTACCAGCCCTCCGATCTGGCCGGTCAGAAAATCCGTGCGATCCCGTTCCCGATCTACATGACCGCCGTGCAGGGCATGGGCGCCACACCGGTGCCGGTCGACTGGTCCGAAGTGCCCACGGCACTGGCCACCGGCGTGGTCAATGGCCAGGAGAACCCCTCCAACGTGGTGTTGTCGAGCAAACTCTACGAATCGCAATCGCACATGATGCTGACCGGCCATATCATGAATGCCCAGATGATCGTCATCAACGAGAAAGTCTGGAAGGGCCTGAGCCCGACGCAGCGTGATGCCGTGACAAAGGCTGCGGCCGAAGTGCGCGCCCGAGCCACCACCATGGTGCAGCAACAGGAGTCCGAAGAGGTCGCCAAGCTGCGTGAACTCAAGATGAAGGTCATCGGCCCGGCCGATGGCCTGAAGGTCGACGCGTTCCGCAGTTCGGTCAGCCGGCTGGTGCAGGAGAAATTCGGCACCCAGTACGGTGAGCTGTACAAGGAAATCGCGGCCGTCAAGTAAGCGCGAACCCGCGCGACCATCCGATGAACATCAGTCCCACCACCGACAGCGGCAGCTTCGGGCGCTGGCTCGGCCGGGTCTGCGTCTGGGCCGAAGGCCTGGCCATTCTGATGCTGCTGATCATGACCTCGCTGATCATTGCGCAGGTCGGCGGGCGCAATCTGCTGAACCAGGGATGGCCGTGGGCCGAGGAACTGGCCCGCTACGCCGGCCTGGGCCTGGTCTATATGACCGCGCCGCTGCTGCTGCTGCAGAACAAGCATATCCAGGTCGATATCGTGTCCTCGCGCATCCGTGGCCTGGCTGGCCGCTGGCTGCAGGTGGTCAACGAGGCGCTGGTACTGGTCTTCTGCGGTCTGTTCCTGTGGGGCGGTTGGGCTTTCCTCAAGAAGGCCGGCCAGTTCTCGACACCGGCGCTGGGCATCCCCAACACGGTTTACTACATGCCGGCGCTGCTGGGCATGCTGTTGCTGGCCCTGGTGTCGGTGCACCGGCTGCTGCGGCTGCTGGCGGCGCTGAAAACCGGCGCACTGCCGGATGGAACTGCACGATGATGAGCCTGACCGTACTGCTGCTGTTCGCGCTGACCATGACGATGGGTGTGCCGATCGCATTCGCTATGGGCGTGTCGGCCGCAACGGTGATCTGGTGGAACGACTTCCCGCTGACCGTGCTGGCCCAGCGCACCATCAACGCACTCGATTCCGTGCCGCTGCTGGCAGTACCGATGTTCATCTTTGCCGCCGCCCTGTTCAACGCAGCGGGCATCACGCGCCACCTGTTCGACCTGATCCGCCTGGCCGTGGGCCGTATCCGCGGCGGCCTGGGCCATGTGACCGTGCTGACCAACCTGGTGTTCTCCGGCATCTCGGGCGCTGCGCTGGCCGACATTGGCGCGCTGGGCGGCACCCAGATCAGGATGATGCGCGAGCAGGGCTACCGCGACGAGTTTGCCGCCGGCATCACGATGGCGGCGGCCACCATCGGTCCGATCTTCCCACCCAGCATTCCGC
Source organism: Rhodoferax sp. (assembly GCA_018063505.1). Classification (GTDB taxonomy): domain Bacteria; phylum Pseudomonadota; class Gammaproteobacteria; order Burkholderiales; family Burkholderiaceae_C; genus CAISIP01. The sequence continues at coordinate 630 of JAGPBF010000136.1, read as the reverse complement.
TGATCATCTTTGCCGCCGCGGCCGAGGTGTCGGCCGTCAAACTGCTGATCGCCGGCGCGATTCCGGCGCTGATCATCGCCGCCTTGCTGATGCTGCAGATCGCCGTGATGGCGCGCATGCAGAATCTGCCACGCGACCAGATCCGGTTCAGCTGGCCCATCCTCGGACGCACGCTGCTGGTCTCGTTGCCCGCGCTGCTGGCACCGGTGATCCTGATCGGCGGCCTGATCAGTGGCCTGTTCGGCCCCACCGAGGTGGCTGGCATTTGCGTGTTGTATGCATTCCTGCTGGGCACCCTCGTGTACCGCGAACTGACCTGGCGCGGTCTGATCGACGCCGCCCGCGAGACCGTGCAGTCCACCGCCAGCGTGTTGTTCATCGTGGCCTCGGCCGCGCTGTTCGCCTGGGTGCTGACGATTGACCGCGTTCCGATGCTGGCCAGCGAGTTCCTGCTGGGCCTGACCCAAAACCCGATACTGCTGCTGCTGATGGTCAATGCCATCTTGCTGGTCGTGGGCATGGTGCTGGAGTCGATCGCCGCCATCCTGATCCTGGCACCGATCTTCACGCCGGCGCTGATGGCCGCGGGTGTCGATCCGATCCAGCTGGGCGTGGTCGTGGTACTGAACC
>JAGPBF010000339.1 GCA_018063505.1 Rhodoferax sp. | reverse complement strand
TTCCTGACCGGGCATCGCGACCAGCCGTTCTCGGTCGAGCGCGACAAGTCCGCCGAGGAGATCCTGGCCGAGGAGCTGTTGGCTGAGGCCGAAGCCCAGGCCGCACGTGAACTCGCCGCGCGAAAGAGCTGACATGATCGAACTCATTGCCAACAATTTTGTTCCCGTGATGTTCGCGGGCCTGTTCCTGTTTCTGCTCACCGGCATTCCGGTGGCCTTCGGCCTTGCCGCAACCGGTCTTTTCTTCGGCCTGATCGGCATGGAGGCCGGTCTGTTCTCCACCAATCTGTTCCAGGCCCTGCCGCTGCGCGTGTTCAACATCATGTCGAACGAGACGCTGCTGGCGATCCCGTTTTTCACCTTCATGGGCATCGTGCTCGAACGCTCGCGCATGGCCGAAGACCTGCTCGAGACCGTCGGCCAGGTGTTCGGGCCGGTGCGCGGAGGCCTGGCGATTGCCGTGGTGCTGGTGGGCGCACTGCTGGCAGCCACCACCGGTGTGGTGGCTGCGGCGGTGATCTCGATGGGCCTGATCTCGCTGCCGATCATGTTGCGGTATGGTTATAACCGTACCCTGGCCACAGGCGTGATCACGGCGTCGGGCACCCTGGCACAGGCAATTCCACCATCCCTGGTACTGATCGTGCTGGCCGACCAGATGGGCCGCTCGGTCGGCGACATGTATTCCGGCGCGGTGTTTCCGGCGCTTTTGTTGGTCGCCTTGTATATTGCCTACGTGTTGCTGTTGGCCATCATCAAGCCGAAATGGGTGCCGGCCTTGCCGGCAGAGGCCCGCATCTATCGCGAAAGCAACGGCGCCAGTGGCCACGTCTCGCTGATCGTGCTGTTTGTGGCCTGCGGCCTGGCAGGCTGGTACTGGTCCACAATCCACAATGCAGTGATGGGCCCGTGGCTCGAACGCAGCCAGCCAGCGGCTACCGACGAAATTGTCATCTTGTCGCTGACGGTGTCGTCGCTGCTGGCGCTGTTGCTGGCGATCGTCAACAGGGTGACCCGCATGGGCCTTTTGTCGCGGCTGGCCGAGCAGGTGACGTTCGTGATGATCCCGCCGCTGGTGCTGATGTTCCTGGTGCTGGGCACGATTTTCCTGGGCGTTGCGACGCCGACCGAAGGTGGTGCGATGGGTGCGATGGGCGCACTGATCATGGCGGTATCGCGTCGCAGGCTCGACTTCAAGCTGCTCAAGCAGGCGCTCGATGGCACTGCCAAACTGGCGACATTCGTGATGTTCATCCTGGTGGGCTCGACCGTCTTCAGTTTCACCTTCAACGCGGCTGACGGCCATATCTGGGTCGAACACCTGTTCACCGGCATGCCTGGTGGTGCGTTGGGATTCCTGATCGTCGTCAACATCCTGGTGTTCGTGCTGGGCTGCTTCATCGACTTCTTCGAGATCGCCTTCATCGTGATCCCGATCCTGGTCCCGGTGGCCACCAAGATCCTGCCGACGATGATGCCGGGCGTACCGATCGATGCGGTGATGATCTGGTTCGGCATCATCCTGGCTGTCAACCTGCAGACGTCGTTCCTGACGCCGCCATTTGGTTTTGCGCTGTTCTACCTGCGCAGCGTGGCGGCCAAGACCGCATACCAGGACCGCGTCACCGGCGAGACCATTCCGGCAGTCAAGACCGGTCAGATCTACATGGGATCGATCGCGTTCCTGTGCCTGCAGATCATCGTGCTCGCCTGCGTGATTGCCTTCCCCAACATGGTGGTGGGCAACATCGACAAGGGTCCGCAGATCGATGCCGACAAGGCACTCGAAGCATTCAGGATGCCGGCGCCGGGGCAACTCGCGCCGGTGCCCAGTCTGGGCATGCCAGCACCGCAAGCCGGAGCCAGTGCCGCCGAAGGGGCGGATGCGGCTGATGCGGGCAAGGAACCGGAGGCCGATGCCGACGACCCGATGAAGGCCCTGCTCGATGCGGTGAAGCAGGACGCCGGCGGCAAGAAACCCTGATCGACGGTGGCATTCGATCCGGCCTGCAAGAAGGCCGGATCGATATATGCGGAGCCCGCTACGCGCTTGGTCCGCGGCCGCTGTACTCCCAGAACGGCATGACGTCCGGCGCGTTTCCGCAAAGTCGCCGGCCTGAAGTTCCCCGTTCGGACCGACAGTGTCGTCAGAACCGGACGGCCGAAAAAAATGCCCCGCAGTGCGGGGCATTTTTATGGGTCCGTCTGCATCGGCCCGAAGCCCGATGCAGACCCGTCGCGTGATTACAGCTTTTGCCGCTGCATGAAATTGTCGAACGTGGATTCCGTGAAGCGGAACCACAGGTTCTGGTCGCGGCGGAACGCGGCATAGTCGGTGTAGATTTTCTTCCAGGCCGGGTTGCTGTTGTTGAGCTCGCTGTACAGCGCTTGGGATTCCTTGAAAGCAGCGCTCATGACTGCGGCCGGGAACGCAAACAACTTGGCACCCTTGCTGACCAGGTCCTTCAGTGCACCGGGGTTCCACGCGTCATACTGGGCTTGCATGTTGACGTGCGCGAACGTGGATGCGGCCTGCACGATGGCCTTGTATTCGGCGGACAGGCCTTCGTAGGCCTTGGTGTTGACGTGCAGGTCGAGCTGCGGGCCGCCTTCCCAGTAACCTGGATAGGCGTAGTTCTGGGCAACCTTGTAGAAGCCCAGCTTCAGGTCGTCATACGGGCCGACCCATTCGGCTGCATCGATCGTGCCTTTTTCCAGCGACTGGTAGATCTCGCCACCGGGGATATTGGCCGCGATACCACCCATGCGTTCCCACACCTTGCCGCTGAAGCCGCCGGTGCGGAACTTCAGGCCCTTGATATCGGCGATCGACTTGATCGGCTTGCGGAACCAGCCACCCATCTGGGCGCCGGTATTGCCCATCGGGAAATTGATGATGTTGTACTGGGCATAGAACTCGCGCGTCAGCTTCAGGCCGTTGCCCTGGTACATCCAGGCAGACATCTGGCGACTGTTCAGGCCGAACGGAATCGCGCAGCCGATGGCAAACGTCGGGTCCTTGCCAAAGTAGTAGTACGGTGCCGTGCTGGCCATTTCGACCGTGCCGGCCTGAACCGCGTCGATGGTGCCGAAAGCGGGGACCAGTTCGCCAGGACCATGGGTGGTGACCTCGAATTTGCCGCCGCTCAGCTCCTTGACCTTGGCGGCGAAGACGTCCGAAACACCAAACAAGGTGTCGAGCGATTTCGGGAAGCTCGAAGTCAGACGCCACCGAAGGGCGGTTTGCGCATGCACGATGGCTGGTGCGGCTGCGGCGGCGAGAATGCCGGCGATGCCTGCATTCTTGATGATGGAACGACGATCCATTGATTA
>JAGPBF010000135.1 GCA_018063505.1 Rhodoferax sp. | reverse complement strand
GAACAGCGCAGTCGCGCTGGGCTGCGTGTATGGCGGCGCAACGGTTGCGGCCTGGTACCCGATCACGCCGTCGTCGTCAGTGGCCGAGGCATTTTTGCGCTACTGCGCGAAGTTCCGTGTCGACAAGCAGACCGGGTTGAACAACTATGCCGTGGTCCAGGCCGAAGACGAGATTGCCTCGATCGGCATGGTGGTGGGGGCAGGGTGGAATGGGGCGCGTGCATTCACCGCCACCTCGGGCCCCGGCGTGTCGTTGATGACCGAGTTCATCGGCCTTGCGTATTTCGCAGAGATCCCGGTGACCATCATCAATGTTCAACGCGGCGGGCCCTCCACCGGCATGCCGACCCGTACCCAGCAGGCAGACCTGATCGCATGCGCATATGCGTCGCATGGCGACACCAAGCACGTGATGCTGTTTCCGCAGGATCCGAATGAATGCTTCTTGCACGGCGCGGCGGCGCTGGACCTGGCCGACCGCCTGCAGACGCCGGTATTCGTCATGACCGACCTGGACATCGGCATGAACCAGCGCCTGTGTGATCCGTTGGTATGGGACCCGGCGCGCGAATACGACCGTGGCAAGGTCATGAGCGCCGCAGATCTCGAAGCCGGCAAGGACTTCGGCCGCTACAAGGACGTGGACGGTGACGGTATCGGGTGGCGCACGCTGCCCGGAACTCATCCGACCAAGGGCAGCTATTTCACGCGCGGTACGACCCGCGATCCGTACGCACGGTACTCCGAACGCGGCCCGGACTACATCTACAACGTCGAGCGGCTGCTTGCCAAGTTCAAGACGGCCGCTACCCTGGTTCCGCAGCCGGTGCTGCGCAAGGCCAAGCGGCGGACACGGCTGGGCGTGATCTTCTTCGGTTCGACCAGCCCGGCCATGCACGAGGCGCTCGATGTACTGACCGGGCAGGGCATCGACCTGGATGCGTTGCGCCTGTGTGCATTTCCGTTCCCCGATTCGGTGGCCGAATTCATTGCCGGGCACAAGCTGGTGTATGTGGTCGAGCAGAACCGGGACGCCCAGATGCGCCAATTGATCGTCAACGAATTGCAGATCGACCCGGCGCGGCTGGTGCCGGTGCTGCATTACGACGGCACGCCGATCACGGCACGATTCATCACCCGCAGGGTGACCGAGCACGTGAAGCAGACTGAAGAACAGGCGGCAAAGCGTACGGCGCGCAAGAGCCGCAAGACCCTGGCGGAGGCTGCATGACCTACATCACCAAACCACGGCTGCACCACCCTTCGCTGAGCCCGAACAAGGTTGGCTACACGCGGCGCGACTATGAAGGCAAGGTATCGACCTTGTGCGCCGGTTGCGGCCATGATTCGATCTCGGCAGCGATCGTGCAGGCCTGCTGGGAACTCGACATCGAACCGCACCGGGTGGCCAAGCTCTCGGGAATCGGTTGCAGCTCCAAGACGCCGGACTACTTCCTGGGTGCCTCGCACGGGTTCAATACCGTGCATGGCCGAATGCCGTCGGTGCTGACTGGCGCCAACCTGGCTAACCGCGACTTGTTGTACCTGGGGGTTTCGGGCGATGGCGATTCGGCGTCCATCGGACTGGGCCAGTTTGCCCACAGCATGCGCCGAGGTGTGCGCATGGTCTACATCGTCGAGAACAACGGCGTCTACGGGCTTACCAAGGGGCAGTTCTCGGCCACCGCCGACAGCGGTTCGCGCAGCAAGAAAGGCGTCGTCAATTTCGACAGCCCGGTCGACCTGGTGGCGATGGCCTTGCAACTCGGTGCCACCTACGTGGCGCGCAGTTTTTCCGGTGACAAGGAACAGCTGGTGCCGATCATCAAGGGGGCCATCAGCCATGGTGGGGCCGCCTTCATCGACGTTGTCAGCCCGTGTGTGGCCTTCAACAACCATGCGGGAAGCACCAAGAGCTACGACTACGTGCGCGAACACAACCAGGCCGTCAGCCGGATCGACTTCATCGTGCCCGGGCCGGCGCAGGACGAAACTGCCCAATACCCGCCCGATGCAGTGATCGAACTGCCCCAGCCCGACGGCAGCACGATGCGGCTGCGCAAGCTGCACACCGGCTACGACCCGACCGACCGGCTGGCCGCGATGAACCATGTGCAGACCCACCATGCGCTGGGCGAGGTCGTCACCGGGTTGCTGTATATCGACAAGGACGCGCAAGACCTGCATGCCGCCTTGCGCACCAGTGCGGAGCCACTCAACAGCCTGACAGCCGACCGACTGTGCCCTGGCACTGATGTGCTCGACCGCCTGAACCAATCCTTGCGCTGAGTCGGCTCTGGCGGCGACAAGCACACGCTGCCATTGCCGCTGCGCGCTAGTTGCGCTTCTGGCGCAGCGCGCGGGCCCGGGTCTGAGCGGCAGCGATCACGTCTTGCCTGCTCAGGCTGGTGCTTGGCGGCAAAGGGGCCGCGGCAGGGCTTGCGCCCGGGGGAACGGTGCCCGGCTTCACCGTTGCCACAACCTTGTTGGGCTCGGCCACCGGTTGCAGGCGCTGCCGACTGCGCGAGGCCGCGTGGCGGGCACGGGCCAGTGCCGCTTGGCGCGGCGACCACGCATCCCAGCCGCTAGCGTTGCCACTGGTGATCTCCAGCGTTATGCAGTCCACCGGGCAGGCCGGAATACACAGTTCGCAACCCGTGCAATACGCCTCGATCACCGTGTGCATCACCTTGTTGCTGCCGATGATGGCATCGGTCGGACAGGCCTTGATGCACAAGGTGCAGCCGATGCACCAGACCTCGTCAATGACGGCCAGGCTGCGCGGCGTCTCCATGCCATTGTCCGGATTGAGCGGCAACACGGGCTGGCCAGTGATCGCTGCCAGCCGGACGACACCTTGCGCGCCACCGGGCGGGCATTGGTTGATGGCGGCCTGGCCGCTGGCAATGGCAAGCGCGTAGGACTCGCAATCCGGATATCCGCAACGCGTGCACTGTGTCTGTGGCAACGCATCGAGGATTTGCGCCGCAATCGACGCCATCAGGCTACTTGGCCTGGGCGACCGTTTTGCCGGCCTTGCTGCGCGGCTTGGCCACCTTCGGCGGCACGGCAGGAGTGGCAACTGTCACGTTCTTCTCTGCGGCTTTTGCGCCGCGCGGCGCGGCAACGCGACGGGCGGCCACCTTCTTCGCGGCGGGAGAGCGGCTGGCCGACATGCCAGCCTTCTGTATTGCAGGCGCCACCGGCGCCACCAAAGGCAGCTCAGCCGGCGTTACCAGTTCCAGACGCGGCTTGGCCACCACGCCCTTGGCCGGTACAACTGCGACCCCGCCGAGCGAGGTTTCGGGCTGGTACTTCAGAATGAATGCCTTGACCTGGGGATAGACCATTTCGCGCCAGCGCCGGCCGGAGAATATGCCGTAGTGGCCAGCGCCCTCGACATCGTAGCGCTTTTGCATAGCCCCGGACACGCCGGTGCAGATCTCATGCACCGCATGCGTTTGTCCGGAGCCGGAAATATCGTCGAGTTCGCCCTCGATCGAGAACAATGCAGTGTTCTTGATGTCCTGCGGCCGAACCCGCTCGGATTTGCCGTCTGGATTGCGCACGTCCCAGGTGCCATTGACCAGGCTGAAATCCTGGAATACCACCTTGATGGTGTCCAGGTAATAGTCCGCATCCATGTCCAGCACTGCGTTGTATTCATCGTAGAACTTGCGGTGCGCGTCGGTACTGGTGTCGTCGCCCTTGATCAGGTCCTGGAAATAGTCGTAATGGCTTTGCGCGTGGTTGTCCGGATTCATCGCGATGAATCCGGAATGCTGCAGAAAACCCGGATAAACGCGGCGTCCTGCACCGGGGAAGGAACTGGGCACACGGTAGATCACGTTGCTTTCGAACCAGTTATGGCTCTTGTTCACGGCCAGGTGGTTGACAGAAGTCGGCGACTTGCGCGCGTCGATCGGCCCGCCCATCATCGTCATGCTCAGCGGCGTCAGTTCTCCGCGGCTGGCCATCAGCGACACCGCAGCCAATACAGGCACCGTCGGCTGGCAGACGCTCATCACGTGGCAATTGCCATAGGTCTTCTGCAGGTGGCGGATGAAGACCTCGATGTAGTTGACGTAGTCGTCCAGGTGGAATTCACCGTCGGACAGTGGTACGTTGCGGGCGTTCTGCCAGTCGGTAATATAGACCTTGTGGTCGCGAAGCATCGTGTGCACGGTATCGCGCAACAGCGTCGAGTGATGGCCCGACAAGGGCGCCACGATCAACACGGCCGGTTGGCCCTTGAGTGTGTCCAGCGTTGCCAGGTCATCGCTGAAACGCTTGAATCGTCGCAATTCGCAGAATGGCAGGGTGATTTCCACCCGCTCATGGATCGCCACGGCAACGCCACCGACGTCGACGGTGCGAATGCCGAACTCCGGTCGTTCATAGTCGCGCAGCAGGCGATGCACCAGATCGAATGCCGCAGACGTTCGCTGCGAAAAAGGAACCTGGCCCAGCGTGGACAGGGGGTTCGAATAGACCTTGGAGGCAACCTTGGCCAGGTCGGAGAACGGCTCCATCATGGAACGCTGGGCTTCGTACAGTTGGTACAACATGGGCGACGTATTTCCTTAGAGATTGCTGCAGTGCAATATAGCAGCATTTCCGTGCATTCGTTTGGCAGCCAACTCCAGAGGAAGCCCAGGGTGTGCCGCCAACTGAGACCAATGCTCTAAACTCAGAACACAAAGAAATGGGAAATGCCGTCGCATGAGTGTTCAGACAACCGTCGTGTTTGCAGACCTGATGGGAAGCACCGGGGTTTTCGAGACCATTGGCAGTGCACGTGGATCCCGTATCGTGACCCAGATGACCCAGTGGATATCTGCCGTGTGTGTCGCACACAATGGCCAGGTAGTCAAGACACTCGGTGATGGCGTGCTGGCCGTCTTCGCGCATGCCCCAGACGCGATTGATGCGATGGTCGAATTGCAGCGCGACCACCAGAAAAGGCTGCTGGCGTCATCGGCCGGCACGCGTCTGCCAATCCGGATCGGCGTGGCCCGCGGCGAAGTGGAGTTCATCGATGACGACTGTTATGGCGATGCCGTCAACGTGGCCTCGCGCCTGAGCGACCTGTCGGGCCCGCACCAGATCTGGGTCAACGAACAGTCACTGGCCGATTCGGCGGAAGTCGATGGTGTGCGATTCCGCCCTCTCGGTCCGATCGCGATCCGGGGCAGGGCAGAACCCTGCCAGGCGTTTCAGGTCGAGTGGCACGAGAACCTCAGCAGCGACCTGATGACGATGCAGGCCACGATCAACTCGCAACACGACCAGCTGGAAAAACTGTTGCTGGGGCGCGATATCGAACTGGTTTGGGTGGATCAGCATCGCAAATTCCATTCCTCCCAGTTGCCGATTCATATCGGCCGGGTCAGTCAGGCCGAGTTCGTCGTCAACGATCCGCGGGTCTCGCGGGCCCATGCGCGTGTTCACTGGCGCAACGGAAGCATTCTGCTGGCCGACATCAGCACCTATGGGACCTGGATCCGGTTCTCTGGCGGCGGCTCTGATCTGTTGCTGCGCCGGGAAGAGTGCGTGCTGCACGGCAGCGGCGAAATCGCGCTGGGGGCATCGTTCAGTGATCTGACCGTGCCGACGGTGAAGTTTTCGATTACCTGAGCTGGCTCGGAAGCCCGACTGCCGAAACAATCATCGTAGTTAACATAATATACATCGTATCAATCACAATAAGGGGGTGAAGAACCTTCGCAAGGCACAGCAAATCCGCCAGGAGCTTGGCTCCCGGTTCAAACTGCTGCTGTCCGATACGGGTCTTTCCGTCGATGGCGCGGCGAAGTTGCTGCAGGTCTCGCCACGGACCATTCAGCACTGGACTTCGGGCCGTTACCGAGTTCCGTACGCGGCTTACAAGCTGGTGCGGGTCATGCGGTTGTTCGAGCTTCCGTGCGCTGGCTGGGAGGGCTGGCACATGCACTCGGGCAAGCTTTGGAGTCCTGAGGGCTTCGGGTTCGATCCCCATGACTCGAATTGGTGGGGCCTGCTGGTGCGCCGTGCGGCCATGTTCTCGCACTATTACGAACGGGATCGCCAGCTCGATCTGCTCATGCAGCGGATCGGGACGGGGAAGCCTCCGGGGGCGACGGACGGGACACGCGGCGCCTTGGCGCCAGTGGCACGGGCGGCGACGCCGGAGGGCTACCCGACCGGCGCAGCCGGGCGGGCGGCGAAGCCGACCGGCCCTAATTTATTACTAAGTCACTTTGGAACACAACGGTCAGTCAAGGGGAAAGACCATGGCTAAATCGTTCAACCCACGCGGCCGCATGCGCATCGTGCCTGACTTCCTTCATCCATCGGAAAAGCAGCCTCGCGGTCCTGGCGGCGTTTGGCGTGCGGCCGGTGAAGGGCCTCAGGCGGTCGTGGTCACCCTCACCCGTCAGCAGGTTCGGCACGCGGCTCGTCAGGCTGCAAAGGCTGGCAAGTCATGACAACACTACTGGATAGGCAAACAGCTAGGCTGTCGGCTCGCATGCCCCGTTGGTTTGGTCATGCCGTCAATTGGTCGGCGGCGCTTGCGATTCGTTCCGGGTCTCTCTGGCCACGACGGGTGCGCCGTGTTCCGCTCGCTGTCCTGGCGGCTCTCCTGGCGCTTTGTGTAAAGGCGGGTTGGCATGAGTAGCCGTCCTCCTCGGTGGCTTCGCTGCCGTCGTGCACGCGCTGCTCGATGCCCTTCGGCGGGGTATGGGGCTCAGCCCCATGGGAGCGAAGCGATACGTCCTGAGGGGTACCCGATGGACCAAACCGCGTCACAACGCAGTCATGGTCAGTCGTGCCCTACCCGGCCTATGCGCCCTTCTGACACCCCTACACGGCTCAGGACGCTGTGCGCCAGTGATGCCACCTCGTGCCCTGAAAAACGGCTGTTTGAATGCGTGCTACGTAATCAAGTTACCGGAGCTGTAGATATCTGCACCCTCAGTGTGCATAACTTGGCCAACAAATGAAGGAATTGCGTATGAAATCAAAGACTTGCGCTGATATACATCGTATCAACTACAGTCAGCCTATGAAAAGGTCCGGCCCGCGCTGCAATCTTCGGCTAAGCCGCGCCGACCGGAGCGAACGCTTCACGGTACTGGCCGCACAGACAGGCCTTGGCGTCGATGGCCTGGGGAAACTTCTTCAGGTCACGCCGCGCACCGTGCGTAATTGGCTCTCTGGTCACACGGCAATCCCGTACGCGGCCTTCAAGTTGCTGCGCGTGCTGCGCGGCTTCGAGCTTCCTATGCCGGGCTTTGAGGGCTGGTGCATGCACTCGGGCAAGCTCTGGACGCCTGAAGGCCGACCGATCGAGCCGTGCGACGGTGGCTGGTGGTCGCTGCTGGTCCGTCAGGCTGCGTGTTTCCGGTTGGCCAATGCTCAGGCAACCGAATTGCGCCGGCTGGTCGGGAAGATGGCTGCATCGGACGCGGGCGCTGTCCTGCACCCTGCCGCGCCTGAAGCGCGAAGCGCTCAGGCGGCGGCTGGTGCGGGGCTTGTCTCATCTAAAACAAGTGGTCCTGCGACAAGTTCCGAGTGCAACCACTCTGATACCATCAAGACACCATGCAAGCCACTTTTAGACTACCTGACGCCCTCGCCGCAGCCGCCCGCAGCCGCGCCCAGTACCTCGGAATCAGCGTTAACGCTCTCGTTTGCGTTGCCTTGGACGCCTACCTGCGGTCTTCGGCTGACCTCGTACCGGCTCCAACCGGGGCCGCACCTGGCGTCGAAACCCCATCTAAAACAAGTCTTGAACCGGAGTCAGCGGAGGAACCCCGAAAGCTCACCCGAGCCCAAAAACAGGCGGTCTACGAACGGGAAAAAGCCGAACGCAAAGCCCGGTTCGGGCGGTAGCGCAAAGCCGCTGCCCGGGTTGGGCCAGCAGGACCCCGACGCGACGAACGGCGCAGGGGGTGCGCCATGAGCGCGCCGATTGCACGGCTGGTAGAGGCCCTCAATGCCGATCTGGTAGAGGCTGACGCGTGGCTGCGGGCATTCCAGCGTCAGGACGCCGACGAACCGCCATGGGTGTACGCCATGGGTCGCCAGCTTGAGCGCATCCGGGCCAGCGCTGAGGCCATCGAGCGCCACTCGGCCACGACCGGGGCAACACCATGACTGCCTCGGGGTATGGGGCATGGCCCCATGGAAGCGAAGCGAAACGTCCGGAGGGGTACCCGATGGACCAACCGGCGCAGCATCGTAGTCGTGGACAGCCGTGCCCTACCCGGCCTTGGAGTACCGCCTGCGCCACGTCGCGGGCGAGGTCGCCGCGTGCCACAGATGCCGTTGCGCGCCCTAAAAAACAGGCTGTTCCTGCCCCCCTGCCTTCCCTTTTTTTACCCTTCGATGGAAAGAATTTCCAATGAAATCAACATCTTGCATCAATATACATCGTATCAAGTTTACTCACCACTTGCCCTTGGGCTGTTTTGCCCTGACAAATGCTGCAATGATCTCGGCGGACTCCGCCCGGTTCGCGCGTTGGGCAAAATCGATGGCGGTCAGATCCTTTTCATTGCGCAGTGATGGATCGGCGCCGGCTTCGAGCAGGAGCTTCACAGCCGACGGCGTGCCGTAAAACGCAGCCATCATCAATGGCGTGGTTCCATTGGGTGATGCGGCATCGATATACGCGAAGTTGTCCAGCAACAGATACATGACTGCCACATGGCCGTGCGTTGCCGCGTAATGCAGCGGCGTCCAGCCCGGCTTGTTGACGTCTGCGCCCATAGCGATCAGCCGCCTGGCGATTTCCAGCTGACCTTCGAGGGACGCCAGCATCAACGGACTCTCATCGGCCTTGCTGCGCGGCTCGACATTGATCTTGCCCCAGTCCAGCAGGGCGGAAACGGCCTTGAGCGACTTGTCCCGCAGGGCCACAAGCAGCGCGTGATCACCCTTGGGATCAAGCACATTGCCATCAAATCCGCGCGCCAGCAAGGCTGAGATGCCGACGCCGTCATCCCGCTTCACTGCAGAGAAATAATCTTCATATGATCCTGCATAAGAGCTACTTAAACCAATAAAAACAAATAGATATATGACAAACTTCATGCAAATTCCATAGAATTTACTTGAAGAATTTTTGCCCAATTCAAGGGTATTCATGCCATCACCCCGCGGAAAAGTTGTTCGAAATTGCGGCTTGTGGCCTCAGCCACCTGTTCAACCGGACATGCCTTGAGCAAAGCTATCTGTGTTGCCACATGGGGAACATACGACGGATTGTTCGTCTTGCCGCGGTGTGGAACCGGCGCCAGATAAGGACTGTCGGTCTCGATCAGCATCCGGTCCAGTGGCACAAAAGAAGCCACATCGCGCAGGTCCTGTGCACTCTTGAAGGTCAGGATGCCGGAGAAAGAGATGAGGAATCCCAGGTCAAGCGCGGCCCGGGCCACCGCCAGCGTTTCAGTGAAGCAGTGAAAAACCCCCCTGGCCTTCGGCGCCCCGCGAACCGCACCCTCGTCCCGCAGAATGGCCAACGTGTCGTCCGATGAGCTGCGCGTGTGGATCACCAGCGGCAGGTCGAGTTCCAGTGCAGCGCGGATATGCACCCGGTAGCGCTCCCGTTGCCATTGCATATCGGCAATCGAACGCCCATTGAGCCGGTAATAGTCGAGCCCGGTCTCGCCGATACCAACGACGCGCGGCAAGCGGGCACGTTCGCGCAAGTCGGCGACGCTGGGTTCACGCACGCCTTCGTTGTCCGGATGGACACCAACGGTGGACCAGAAGTTGTCGTACCCCATGGCAAGCGCATGCACCTGCTCAAATTCTTCCAGCGTGGTGCAGATGCACAAGGCACGGTCGACCCGCGCTTGCGCCATGGACTGGCGGATGGCCGGCAGGTCCCCAAGCAGTTCCGGAAAACTCAGATGGCAATGTGAATCGGTAAACATCAGGGTATCTCGACAGGCCGCAGGTTCGCCACCACCACGAACCGGGCCACAGGCTTTTGCCGTACTACTGGTCGGCAAAAAATGAACAGGCGATCAGATCGTCTGGGTTGGGCGTTCTGAGCCCAGCGCGGCACCCAGGATTTCTTCGATCTTGATCTTGAGCAGCTTGGATTTCTCGTCGCGCGGGAACTGGATACCGACACCCTGGGTGCGGCTGGCCGCCGCCTTGGCAGGTGTGACCCAGGCGACCTTGCCCGCCACCGGATAACGCTGCGGGTCATCGGGCAAGGACAACAACACATAGATGTCGTCACCAAGCTTGTATTCACGCGCAGTCGGAATGAAGATGCCGCCCTCGACAAACAGCGGGATATACGCCGCGTACAAAGCCGCCTTCTCCTTGATGGCCAACTGAATGACGCTGGGACGGGGGGAGGTGGACGAAGTGCTCATGCGTGAAGATTCAACCTTTTGAGTTTAGAGCGATTTTCGCCTGACTCAGCAATGCTTCGATCATCAGCCCCGGATTGAAAGGGTGTTCCATCGTCCGTGTGGCCTGGGACAGGTCCCTCCCCCATTGGCTGAGCACCATGAGCGGGCCGGCCACAGGCAGGTCCTGCGACTGGAAAAACCGGGGACTCGCGCCTTGCTGATGCAGCTGCATGTCGTGGCACAAGCGGTGCAATATGCCGATCACCTGCACCGGCGACATGCCTTGCAGCGGTGCAGCATCACCGCGCGCAATCGCCGTTGGAAGCTGCGACCAATGCGTGGCATTTTGTCCACTGCGGGCCAGCGCGATGGCGTCGTCCGGCCGTCCACCGGATGCGCGCAGCCAGGTCAGCGCTTGCTGGGCATCGATCCCCTGCTGGTCGAACCAGGGCAATACCTCGGCCGGCTCCGGCCATACCATCGCGTGGGCCAGGCAACGGCTGCGGATCGTCGGCAGCAACTGCTGGGCCGCTTCGCTCGCCAATACAAAGCGCACATCGCCCGCCGGTTCCTCCAGCGTCTTGAGCAAGGCATTGGCCGTGACCGGATTCATGCGCTCTGCCGGAAACACCAGGATCGCCTTGCCGCGTCCCGATGCGCTGGTGCGCTGCGAGAACTCGATCGCATCGCGCATCGCATCGACCCTAATCTCCTTGCTGGGTTTGCGCTTCTTGTCGTCGATCTCGGCCTGCGCCTTTTCGCCCAATGGCCACTGGCGCTCGAGCATGACCGTCTCGGGCATCAGGACACACAGGTCGGCATGGGTACGTACATCGACTGCATGGCAACTTGCGCACGCTCCACAGGCACCGGCCGGCGTCGGGTGCTGGCATAACCATGCACGCACCATCGCCAGTCCAAGCGTGTATTGCCCCAGGCCCGATGGCCCCTGCAGCAACCAGGCATGGCCGCGTTGGGCGAGCAGACTTTTAAGCTGACGCTGAATCCAGTTCGGCAAGGTTTGCGCTTTCACTGGATATCTTTGCCCTGCGGGCTGCGGTGGGAACTTGCTTGGGAGCGGCCCGGCGCGGCGCATGTCAGTTGCTCGATGGCGCTGCGCGCCACCCGCAGGATATGATAAATCAAGCGGCAGCGGAACAGGCCAGTCCAGGGGCCGCCGCGCACGGCCGCTCCGAAGCGGCCGGCCCGCCCCCCAGTGGGGGGTTCGGCCGGCTTACACGCAGTGAGCGAAGTAATCGGCCCTGCCGCAAATCGCGCCTCAGAAACACAGGCG
>JAGPBF010000134.1 GCA_018063505.1 Rhodoferax sp. | reverse complement strand
TCGTGGTCAGGTAACGCGGTGCAATGCCGTAGTCGTCCTGCAGCAACTGGGCGTCTTCCACCGGGTTGAACAGCCCCAGCGGCGACTCGTGGACCGGAGATCCCTTGATCGCATAGATCGGAATTTTCTCGATCAGCAACTTGAGTTTCTCGGCCAGCGTGGATTTGCCGCCGCCCACAGGCCCGAGCAGGTACAGGATCTGCTTCTTTTCTTCCAGTCCCTGCGCTGCATGGCGAAAGTAGGACACGATATGTTCGATCGCATCTTCCATGCCGTACAGATCGCCGAAGCTGGGATAACGGCGCAGCATCTTGTTGGCAAAGATGCGCGACAGGCGCTGATCGGTGCGGGTGTCGATCAGTTCCGGTTCGCCGATGGCACTGAGCATGCGTTCGGCGACGCTGGCATAAACAGTGGGGTCCTTCTTGCACAAGTCCAGGTAGTCCTGGATCGACATCTCTTCTTCTTGCGCTGCTTCGAAGCGGCCCTGATATCGTGCAAAGATGGTCATCGACAACCTCCTGGATGCGGGGTGCATCACGGTGGTGGAGATGCACTCCCCGACAAAGTTCAATTCATGATAACCAATCCGGCGCAACTGTGTTACGCAATTGCCTCCTCTATTGAACGCGCGACAGGGGAATTGGTTGACTTGATATTTGAGGGATCGTCGACTATGGTTGGCGCATGGTGCTCGATTGCAACTCGTGCAGGATTGCGGCAAACATCTGTTCGTTGTCCGAGGCATTGCGCATCGGCTTGTCCAGCGCCCTGGTCAGCGAGGTGAGTTGCAGTTCATCTGAAGCGCTGCGCAGCGCCCTAGCGCCCCGGGAGAATAGGGGCTGTGCGCCTTCGGCCGCCGGCCCCACAGCGGGTCAGCCGATCAGCGGATCAGGATGTCGTTCTTCACCTGGCGCACGCCCTTGACCTCACGGGCCAGCTGGACTGCCCGGTTGCGCTCAGCCACGGTCTTGACGAAGCCGGCCAGTTGGACCGTGGCCTTGTAGGTTTCGACGTTGATGGACAGGCCACTGACCGCTGGATCGTTGAGCAATACAGATTTGACGCGCGATGTGATCACGGTGTCATCAATGTATTCGCCGGTGCTTTCCTGTTTCGCGGTACCCGCACACGCTGTGAGCAGGGCGGTGAACACAATGGCGACAATGGTGCGGGTGATTTGCTGGAAATTCATGAGGGTGTCTCCGATTGAAATGGCGGATCCGGGGGTCGGCTGATCTGCACGAGGCGGGTCTGCTGTGCCATGCTGGCTGCGCAAACCTTCCGAGTCGGCGGTATTGCCGGCGTCAATTGGCACTCAGCGACGCGCCACCAGTTCTGTCAGCGACAGAGGCCGGGGATCGTTGACTTGCGGGTGGCTGGGCATGTGGACGACCGAGGCCGATCCCATGCGCTCGTTGAGCAGCCGGAATTCGGTCGATATCAGCTGGTGCAGGTTTTCGATGCGAGAGGCCTCTGCCTTGTCAGCCAGTTCCTGCACGCGCTGGATTTCCTTGAGCAGTTTGCGGGTTTCCATCAGGGATCCGATCTGGTTGTACAGATAGGCGACCATGAAAACACCCAGCAGCACGGCCGCCATGCCCAGCAGCACAATGCCCAGCGGCGCCTGGACCTGCCACAACACAAGGTCCAGTGGCGCCTGCGCGCTCAAGGTATTCCAGTTCAGTGCGCACAACGCGGCGATGATGGCCAATGCGCCCCAGGCGAGGATATTGCTGATTCGTTTCATCGGCGCTCCGTTTGTTGTAGGGATGAATGGCTGCTGATCGGCTGCGAACCACAACCGTCGGACGCCAGTCTATATTGGCACAATTGCCAAGTAAACGCCATTGATGCAAATCACAATGCGCAAAAGCGAAAAACTCTCTTGACCCTTCTGGCGTGATTCCCGCAGCAAAAGACGCAGCAACAGCGTCGGGCCAGCGGCTCGGTTGGGCGGACTTGCAACTGGTGCTGGCAATGGCGCGCAAGGTCAGTGTGGCCAAGGCCTGCGAATCCCTGGGCGCTACCCACTCAACGGATTGCAGCAGCACACCGGGCAGCAAGTGCCCCAGCAGGATCGACGATACCGCCTCGCGTACATCTCCCATCGGACGCATGTCCGGTCCGCACACGCGGGTTTCCGCCAACTCCGCCATCGGAACACGATGCGGATCAGGGTGCTGCTGTGCGCCTTCGGCCCGGCGCTGGCACACGCGGTGCAGGCGGCGGCGAAGCAGAACCTGAAGTCGGCGCGATCGGGACTGGTCAGTCCGTCGGCAGCACTACTTCCAGCAGCCGGTCCAGGCCGCCGCTGTCGATAGCCACCATCGCCTGTTCGCGCACCCGCGGCTTGGCATGGTAGGCCACGGACAGTCCGGCCACGGCCATCATCGGCAGGTCGTTGGCACCGTCACCGACGGCGATGGCCTGCGCGCCGGCCAGGCCGAGCCCGTCGCAGGTCTGCAGCAGCATGCGCTGTTTTTCGTCGCCGTCGCAGATGTCGCCCCAGTGCTGGTCGACCATGTGCCCGGTCAATACGCCGTCGCGCACCTCCAGCACGTTGGAGCGGGTGAAGTCGAGCCCCAGCCGGCCCCGCACCCGGTCCGAGAACCAGGTGAAACCGCCGCTGACCAGCAGCGTCTTGAGCCCGGCCGACTGGCAGGCCCGGACCAGTCGCTCCACACCGGGGTTGAGCTGCAGCCGTTCCCGGTAGACCGTCTCCAGGTGCGTCAGCGGGACACCGGCCAGCAATGCGACCCTGCGGCGCAGGCTGTCCTTGTAGTCGCTGATCTCACCGCGCATCGCCGCTTCGGTGATGGACGCCACCTCGTCCTTGCGTCCGGCCGCCGAAGCAATCTCGTCGACACATTCGATGTTGATCAGCGTCGAGTCCATGTCGAAGGCGATCAGGCCGTAGTCCTGCAGCCGCAGCGGCGGCGTGAAGCGCTGGATGGAGAGTCCGGCGGCGAATTCTGAAAGAGCCATGGGCAGATCGGAGTCGTGAAGGATCGGGTTTGGCGGGAATTCTCAAGCCGGCGTAGCGTCGGTCTGTGCCTGGGGCTGACCCAGGCTGCGCAACACATCACGCACCAGTTGCGCGCGCTCCTGCGGCAAGGCCAGTTCGCGTTCGATGCGCAGTTTTTCGTTGCCGGCGAGTTTGATGTGGCGGTTCTTGCGGATCAGTTCGATGATGCGCATCGAGTCGATCGGCGGATTCTTGCAGAAGGTGATGACGGTCAACCCGGGCGTGGCATCGACCTTCACGACGCCGTAACTGCGCGCCAGCACCCGCAGCCGGTGCACATCGATCAGCGTCTGTGCCTGCGCCGGCAGCTTGCCGAAGCGGTCGACCAGTTCTTCCAGCAAGGCGTCGATCTGGTCGCCGTTTTTCGCACTTGCCAGCTTCTTGTAGAAGCTCAGGCGCAGGTGGACATCGCCGCAATAGTCGCTGGGCAACAGGGCCGGAGCATGCAGGTTGATGTCGGTGGTGACGCTCAGTGGCGACAGCAGATCGGGCTCGATGCCCTGTTTGAGCGCACGCACCGCTTCGGCCAGCATCTCGTTGTACAGCTGGAAGCCGATCTCCAGGATGTTGCCGCTCTGGTTCTCGCCCAGCACCTCGCCGGCGCCGCGGATCTCGAGGTCGTGCATTGCCAGGTAAAAGCCCGATCCGAGTTCCTCCATCTGCTGGATCGCATCGAGCCGCTGGCTGGCCTGCTTGGTCAGGCCTTGCAGGTCCGGCACCATCAGGTAGGCATAGGCCTGGTGGTGGCTGCGCCCGACCCGGCCGCGCAACTGGTGCAGCTGGGCCAGGCCGAACTTGTCGGCGCGGCTCATCACGATGGTATTGGCGGTGGGCACGTCGATACCGGTCTCGATGATGGTCGAGCACAGCAACAGGTTGTAACGCTGGGCGATGAAGTCACGCATCACGCTCTCGAGCTGGCGCTCGGGCATCTGCCCGTGTGCGACCGCGATACGGGCCTCGGGCAACAATTCCTCGAGCGCTGCGCGCCGGTTCTCGATGGTCTCGACCTCGTTGTGCAGGAAGTAGACCTGGCCGCCACGCTTGAGCTCGCGCAGCACCGCCTCGCGGATCACGCCATTGCCTTCGGTGCGCACAAAGGTCTTGATCGCCAGCCGGCGTTGCGGCGCCGTGGCGATGACGCTGAGGTCGCGCAGGCCTTCGAGCGCCATTCCCAGCGTGCGCGGAATCGGTGTGGCGGTCAGCGTCAGCACGTCGACCTCGGCGCGCAAGGCCTTCATCGCCTCCTTGTGGCGCACACCGAAACGGTGTTCCTCGTCGATGATGAGCAGGCCCAGGTTGCTGAACCGGGTGTCCTGGCTCAGCAGCTTGTGGGTGCCGACCACGATGTCGATGGTGCCGTCGGCCAGGCCCTTGATCGCCGCCGTGATCTCCTTGCCGGAGCGAAAGCGGCTCATCTCTGCGATCTTGACCGGCCACTTGGAGAACCGATCGGTCAGCGTATGGAAATGCTGCTCGGCCAGCAGCGTCGTGGGCGCCAGGAACGCCACCTGCTTGCCCCCGGTGACCGCGATGAAGGCGGCGCGCAATGCGACTTCCGTCTTGCCAAAACCCACATCACCACAAACCAGCCGGTCCATCGGCCGCGGACTGATCATGTCCTGGATCACCGCGTGGATCGCGGCATTCTGGTCTGCCGTTTCCTCGAAGCCGAAATCGTTGGCGAAGACTTCGTAGTCTGCGGCCGAGTAGCGGAATGCATGGCCCTCGCGCAGCGCGCGGCGCGCATAGATGTTGAGCAGCTCGGCAGCAGAATCGCGCACCTGTTCGGCCGCCTTGCGCTTGGCCTTTTCCCACTGGCCCGAGCCCAGCCGGTGCAGCGGCGCCTCGTCGGCGCTTACGCCGGTGTACCGGCTGATCAGTTGCAGCTGGCTGACCGGTACATACAACACTGCTTCGCCGGCGTATTCCAGATGCAGGAACTCCTGTGTCGCGTTCTGCCCGTCGGCGCCGGCCGGCCCCAGGTCCAGATTGACCAGGCCACGGTAGCGTCCGACGCCGTGGGCGCTGTGCACCACCGGATCGCCGATGTTGAGCTCACTGAGGTCCTTGATCAGTGCCTCGACATCGCTGACCTGTTCCTGCTTCTTGCGCCGGCGCGTGACCGGGCCGGCGGCAAACAGCTCGGTCTCGGTCACCAGGTCGATGCCTTGCGCGAGCCAGCAAAAGCCGTTCATCAGCGCGCTGGTGGCCAGGCCGATCTTTTCATCGCTGGCGACAAATTCCTGCAGGGAGTCAAAGCGCACCGGCTCCAGGCTGCTGGCGCGCAGGAAGTCGAGCAGGCTTTCGCGCCGTCCGTCACTCTCTGCCAGCACCAGCACGCGGTGCGCCGTGCCGGCCATGTGGTTCTTGAGCCGGGTCAGCGGATCTTCGGCGCCGCGCACCACGGTCAGCGGTGGCAGGCTGCGCCAGTGGTTCTGCGCATCCTCGACCTGCGTGTCGTCGGCCTGCACCGTGCGCAAGGCCAGCTGGGCATGGGGTTTGGCCAGCGTGTAGAACTGCTCGGCATCCAGAAACAGGGCCTGCGGTGGCAGGATCGGGCGCTCGGGGTCTCCCTGCAACAGGCGGTAGCGGTCGCGCGTGTCCTGCCAGAAGCGGCTGAAAGCAGACTCCATGTCGCCATGCAACACCAGCGTCGCGTCCAGGCCCAGGTAGTCGAACACCGTGGCCGTCTCGTCAAAGAACAGCGGCAGGTAGTACTCGATGCCGGCAGTGGCGACCCCGGTGCCCATGTCCTTGTAGATGCGGCTCTTGGTCGGGTCGCCTTCGAGCAGTTCGCGCCAGCGGCTGCGAAAACGCGCGCGGGCCTCGTCGTCCATCGGAAATTCGCGACCTGGCAACAGGCGGACTTCGGGCACCGGGTACAGGCTGCGCTGGTTGTCCGGGTCAAAGGTGCGGATGCTGTCGATCTCGTCGTCGAACAGGTCCACCCGGTAGGGCACGGGAGAGCCCATCGGGTACAGATCGATCAGGCTGCCACGTACCGCGTATTCGCCCGGGCTCACCACCTGGCTCACATGGCTGTAGCCTGCCAGCGTCAACTGCGCACGCAGGCGCTGCTCGTTGACCTTCTGGCGCAACTTGAATTCGAAGGTGTAGGCGGCCATGAAGGCCGGTGGCGCCAAGCGGTACAAGGCGGTGGAGGCCGGAATCAGCACCACATCGGCGCCGCTGTCCTGGCCGCGGCGCGAGATTCGCCACAAGGTGGCCAGGCGCTCGCTGATCAGGTCCTGGTGCGGCGAGAAGGTGTCGTAGGGCAGCGTCTCCCAGTCCGGAAAGATGGCACAACGCAGGTCGGGGGCAAAAAACGGAATTTCCTCGAGCAAGCGCTGGGCATCGGCGGCCTGGGCGGTGACCACAGCCGTCAATCGGCCGGCCTGCTTGTCGTTGAGCGCCTGGCGCGCCAGCAGCAAGGCGTCGGCGGAGCCGACAGGCCGCGGCAGCGTGAAACGTCTGCCGGGTTTGAGAGAGGGCAATTCCATGGGGCAGTGAACCAGGATGGGGCAGGGCAGGGCAGCAAGAATGCAAGAACCCCCTCTGCCGCAGACCGGGAGGGGGTGGATGCACTGATTTTAGAATGACGCCACGCACATGACCCAAACTTCGCCCGACAGCCCCTCGATCGCCGCTATTGCCACAGCAGCGCATGCGACATCCACCTCCTCTGTGCCATGTCGCATCTGGGCGCTGATTCCTTGCGCAGGCCTTGGGACCCGTGCCGGGTCGGCCTTGCCCAAGCAATACCATCCAGTGGCCGGGCGCGCGCTGGTATTGCACACCTTGGCGGCTTTTGCCGGTGTGCCGCGAATGGCCCATAGCCTGGTGGTACTTGCGCCGACGGATGCGTGGTTTGCCGGCCTGGATCTGTCATCGATGCCCGATTGCAGCTCGGTCGCCTGCGGCGCAGCGACCCGGGCCGGCTCGGTGGCCCGCGGCCTGCAGGCCTTGCGCGCACGCGGTGCGCTGGAAAATGACTGGGTGCTGGTACACGATGCGGCCCGTTGCCTGGTGACGCCGGCGCTGATCGATCGCCTGATCGACGCCTGTGCCGGTGATGCCGTCGGGGGGCTGCTCGCCATTCCGGTGTCGGATACGGTGAAGCGCGCGTCGGCCGGTCGTGTGGCGGACACGGTGGACAGAAGCCTGTACTGGCTGGCGCAGACACCGCAGATGTTTCGCCTCGGTGTGCTGGAGTCGGCCCTGCTGGCCGTCGCAGACAGCGTGACGGATGAGGCATCGGCGATCGAGGCGCAAGGCCTGGCGCCGCGGCTGGTCGAGGGTGATCGATCGAATTTCAAGGTGACCGTGGCGCAGGACTTCATCATGGCCGAAGCCATCCTGACAGCGCGCAAGCTGGCCGCAAACAAGAAGGTTCTGCATGAATAACCCCCCTGCCGGCAGTGCCGGTCCTGTAACCTTGCGCATCGGCGAAGGCTGGGACATCCATCGGCTGGTCGCTGACCGGCCGTTGATCATCGGGGGCGTGCGAATCCCGTACGAGCGGGGGCTGCTCGGGCATTCGGATGCAGACGTGTTGCTGCACGCGATCACCGACGCGCTGCTCGGTGCAGCGGCACTGGGTGATATCGGCCAGCACTTTCCCGATACCGACGCGCAATTCAAGGGTGCGGATTCGACGGTATTGCTGGCCGAGGCGATGCGCCGCGTGGCGGCTGCGGGCTACCAGATCGGCAACATCGACAGCACCGTGATCGCGCAGGCACCCAGGCTCATGCCCTGGCTGCCGGCAATGCGCAAGGTGATTGCGCAGGCCTTGAACTGCGCCGTGGAACAGGTCAATGTCAAGGCCAAGACCGCGGAGAAAATGGGGCCGGTCGGCGAGGGCCTGGCCATCGAGGCCCGCGCCATTGTCTTGCTGCAGCGCTGATCAAGCGCAGCCGCCGTCGGCGGCCATGGGCAATGGTGACTGGATGGGGTTGGCCGGCGAACTGCGGTGTGCGCTTGCCTGGGAGCGGCCAGGCGCTGCGCTCAGGGCGCCTTGCGGGCCCGGTTGAGTTCGATCCGCACCGACAAGCCGCCGGATTCGCGGTTGCGCAGCAGCAGGGTTCCGCCCATGCGCTGTATGTTTTTCTCGACGATCGCCAGGCCCAGTCCGGCGCCGGTGGCCGAGGTGCGCGCGCTGTCGCCCCGAAAGAATGCCGTCGTCAAATGCGCCAGGTGTTCAGGGCTGGCGCCAGGCCCGCGATCCGCCACCGCGATAACGACCCGCGTATCGCTGGCCGTGGCGACGATCTCGATCTCCGCCTGCGAACTCTCCGCCGAGCGCCCATAACGGGCGGCATTCTCGAGCAGGTTGGTGATCACGCGCACCAGGTCGACTTCGTCGGCCATGACGAAGATGTCGGCGGGAACGTTGATCTGCAGCGCGACGTCCTGCGCGTCCTTGAGGGCGTAGATGCAGCGGTTCACGACCTCGAGCAGTGCAATCGGCGTCAGCACGATCTGGTCCGGCCTGGCATAGTCCATGAACTTGTTGATGATTGCGTTGACCTGGTCGATATCGGTGGCCATATGGCTGCGTGCGGCTTCGTCGCTGACGCTGAGTTCGGTCTCCAGTCGCAGCCGCGCCAGTGGTGTGCGCAGGTCGTGCGAAATGCCGGCCAGCATGATGACGCGGTCCTTTTCGATCTGAGCCAGCTTTCGCGACATGCGATTGAATTCGATGTTGACTTCGCGGATCTCATTGGCCGCGACTGTCTCGTCAAGCTGGCCGGCCGCAAAATCACCTTCGCGGATGCGACCGGCGGCAACCGACAAATCCCGCAATGGCCGGTTGATCAGACCTGCAATCAGGGCCGCACCCGCCAGCGACAAGGCGGTTGCGGTAACCAGCCAGATGATCCATGTCTTGCCGACCGGCGGGTTGAGCCTGGCCCGATCGGTCAGCATCCAGTAGCGGTCTTCATCGATCGTGAAGCCGATCCACAGGCCCGGTTCTTCATTGACGCTGGTAGCCACCACCGTGTCGGCGCCCAACCGTGCCTCGAGTTCCAGCGTCATGCGCAGGCCGAGTTCATCCTGGGGAAACGGTTCGTAACGGTCGCCCGGCTCACGCGGCAGGATCCGGACTGCCTCCTGGTCGGTCATGGTCTTGATCAGCGACACGCGGGCGATGGAATCGGAATGGATCAGTGCGGCCCGGCTGAGGTTGACGATGGACGCAATCTGCTGCGCGGTCTGCACCGCGCGCGGTTCGAGTTCGAACACCCGCAATGTCTGCAGCCAGGCCAGGATGCTGACCAGCAACAGTGCTGCCAACAGAAAGAAGGTGCGTCCGAACAGGCCGAAGCCTCCCCTGTGCAAAGGCGGAAGCAGGCTTTCGTTCTGCGGCGGCGTCGCCACCACGCCGGACTTGGCCGGGCCGTTGGCCACGTGGCTCAGGCGCTGCCGTCCGGAACAAAGACGTAGCCGACACCCCAGACAGTCTGCACATATCGCGGGCTGGCCGGGTCAGCTTCGATCATCTTGCGCAGGCGCGAGATCTGGACATCGAGGCTGCGATCGAACGGTTCGAATTCGCGGCCTCTGGCCAGTTGTGCCAGCTTCTCGCGCGACATCGGCTGGCGCGGGTGGCGTACCAGCGCCTTGAGCATCGCGAACTCGCCGGTCGTCAATGGCAGCTCCTGGCCCGACTTGTGCAGACTGCGCGCGCCCAGGTCAAAGCTGAACGGGCCGAACTGCACGACTTCGTTTTCACTCGATGGGGCGCCCGGGGCCTCGACCACCGGGCGGCGGCGCAGCACCGCATTGATGCGGGCCAGCAACTCGCGTGGATTGAAGGGCTTGCCGAGGTAGTCGTCGGCTCCGACTTCCAGTCCGACGATACGGTCCACGTCCTCTACCTTTGCCGTCAGCATGATGATCGGTGTGCGGTCGTTGGCCGCGCGCAGGCGGCGGCAAATCGACAGGCCATCCTCTCCGGGCAGCATCAGGTCAAGCACGATCAGGTCGACGGTCTCGCGCAGCAGGATGCGATTGAGTGCCTTGCCATCTTCAGCCTGGAATACCTCGAATCCTTCCTGACTCAGATAACGCCGCAACAGGTCGCGGATGCGGCTGTCGTCATCGACCACCAGGATCTTGTCACTGCGGCCAGAAGCTTGCGCCATGGTCTCTCCTTGAATATGTAACAACGCCCATTCTGATGGTTTGGAACGCGCTTAATGCGGCCAAACGCCGGATGCCTGACACACTGTTACAACTCATGCCGCAATCGCACATTTCTCTACCCATGGGAGCTTGGGGGGCGGCAGCCAGGACGGGTTATTCTTGCAGCATGCTCAAATGGCTGCTGATCCTCATCGCCAATGGCACTGCCTGCGCCGGTGCCTGGGCCCAGCTACCGCCGCAGGTGGCGCCGGAGCCGTCGCATCCGCTCACACGGGAGCAGCGGCGGGTCGAATTGCGCACGGTACTGCAGGCGCAGAGCCAACGCGACGCGGCCACAACACACACCGAGGCATTACCGCTGGCACGCCACCTGAGCGAACAGGATCGGGCAGAAATTCGGCAGCAGTTGCGCCAGCAGCGCGACGCGAATCCGGCAATTCGTCCGTGAACGGGGCAGAGTGGCCAACTGGCCATTGGCCGACGTCGGCCCGGACGCCGCGCCGTCGCCAGCCTTTGACGTTGGCACAATCACCGATCTTGCGATCAATTTTACGGAGCCTTGCTTGAAACCCTTGTCCAGATCCCTGCTTGTCCTGTCACTGATGCTGTCGGGCGCGATGGCGTCAGCCCAATCCTTGCCGGCCATCGCACCGCAAAATGTGCTGCAGTTGTCAGCCGATGCAACAGTCGAAGTGCAGCAGGATTGGCTGGAACTGAACCTGAACACCACG
Source organism: Rhodoferax sp. (assembly GCA_018063505.1). Classification (GTDB taxonomy): domain Bacteria; phylum Pseudomonadota; class Gammaproteobacteria; order Burkholderiales; family Burkholderiaceae_C; genus CAISIP01. The sequence continues at coordinate 789 of JAGPBF010000134.1, read as the reverse complement.
CGCGATGGCACAGATGCTGCCGCGGTGCAGAACCAGCTCAAACAGGCAGTGGACGCGGCATTGCAGCAAGTGCGTGCGCTCAGCCAGCCGGGGCAGCTCGATGTGCGGACCTCCAGTTTCAACCTGTCTCCGCAACACAATCGGGAGGGCCGGATCACCGGCTGGCAAGGCACGGCAGGGCTGGTGCTCGAAGGCCGTGATTTCGCACTGATCGCTGCCGCGGCCGGCAAGGTGCAGTCGCTGACCATGGCCGGCGTGCAGTTCAGCCTGAGCCGTGCGCAGCGCGCGCGGGCCCAGGATGAGGCACAGGCAATTGCCATAACGCGTTTCAAGGCCAACGCCGGTGATATCGCCAAAGGTTTTGGATTCAGCGGCTACAGCCTGCGCGAGGTTTCGGTCAACGCCAATGACCAGGGCTTCGCACCGCGCCCGCGCATGCTGGCGATGCAGGCCAAGGGTGCTGTGGCCGATGCACCGGTGCCGATGGAAGCCGGGAAATCGGCTGTCGTCGTGACCGTGTCAGGCTCGGTGCAGCTGAAGTAAACCGGGCGCGTTTGGCATGGAAACTGTCGACGCGGTGGTGGTCGGGGCGGGAACGGTGCGCCATGACGACCCGCGGCTGACGGTGCGCCGGGTGCCGGGTCGCCACCCGCTCCGGGTCGTCATCGATACCGAGCGCCGGCTTGGCGGAATCACTAGCGGCAGTGCCGGTGGTATCCGTACCCCAGCGAACCACACCGCCGGTCGTGTCAGCATTCGTACCATCGGTGCCGATGACCAGCTTGAGGC
>JAGPBF010000133.1 GCA_018063505.1 Rhodoferax sp. | reverse complement strand
GATACGCGCCGCGCCACCGCGTTCTGGTTGACACGGATCGCCTCGAGCAAGGAGAGGTCCAGCGGCATCCCGGCGTTGCGGATCGGATGGTTCATGGTGGCGAATTCAGCAGCGGGAGGGGGCTTGCCCATACAGGCGTTGCAGATATGCCGGTATCAGGCGGGTCAGGTCGGCAGCGCCGAGCGCGGCATATTTGAGCGTCTGTTCGTGCGACAGTGCAACGTCGGACATGCCTTCGGCAAGGTTGGTGACGGTGGCAATGGCCAGTACCGTCAGGCCGCAGTGGCGCGCAGTGATCACCTCGGGCACGGTGGACATGCCCACCACATCGGCGCCCAGGATGCGCATCATGCGGATCTCGGCCGGTGTCTCGAAACTCGGGCCGCTGGTGGCCAGGTAGACGCCGTCGTGCAAGGGGATGGACAAGGCGCCAGCCGCTGCATGGAGCGATTGGCGCAGCCCGGCATCGTATGCGTTGGCCATGCTCATGAAGCGCGGACCGAAGCGCGCATCATTGCGGCCCACCAACGGATTGCCGGGCAACATATTGATATGGTCGGTGAGCGCGACCAGAGAGCCCGGACCGGCGTCGGCGCGCAGAGAGCCGGCGGCACAGGTCAGCAACAGCGATTCGCAACCGGCCAGATGGAACGTGCGGATGGCCGATGTCATCACATCGGCACCCTTGCCTTCGTAGAAATGGCTGCGGCCCTTCATGCACAACACGGCAACACCGCCCAGCGTACCGGCGACCAGCACACCGGCGTGGCCGTCGACCGTGGATACCGGAAAACCGGGCAACCCGGCGTACGCAATGGTGACGGGGTCGGCGATCTGGTCAGCCAGTGCGCCCAGACCGGAGCCCAGCACCATTGCCACCTGTGGTGCGAAACCAGGAAGCCGCTGGCGCAGCACAGCCTGTGCTGCAAACGGGGTGTCGGACATCGCTTCAATGGGGCTCACGTGGCGGGTCTCCTCGGTGGTGCATCTTCACTCGCAGCCATTGTCCCCGATATCGCAAGCCAGCTGGCACGTCGATGGCTGCACCACCTGCTGGCGCGGGCGCTTGGCAGCGCAGGCATGGCTGGCGCAAGCGGTGCCGACGCGGGCGGGAAAAGTCATGGGATAAAGTCAAACCGTCGTTTGCCATCGCTGCCAGTCTGACCCATTGCATGAAACCCCAAGCGTGGTGTCGTGGCCGACCACGGGCTGCTGATTGCTGGCGGGGCGGCCGGCATTGCGGCGGCATTCAACACCCCGCTGGGCGGGATCATGTTTGCGATCGAGGAGTTGTCGCGCAGCCCCGAGCAACGCAGCAATGGCCTGATCATGGCGGCCATTGTGGTCGGTCGCCTGATGTCGGTCTCCATTTATGGAAACACCAGGTATTTCGGCGTCGTAGGTGCCATCCGGGTCGACCGGCTGGATCTGCACATGTTGTGGCCTGGCCTGCTGGTGGCGGTTGTCTTGTCAGTCCGCCGTATCGCCAGGTGTGGCCGGTTTGCGCGCTGGCCGACTGCGCGCCGGCGTCTTGCGTGGTGTTTTGGCGGCCGCGGATTTGGCGGGGGTCGACTGCCCGGCCTCATCATCGGGCTTGGCGGTCGCCAACGGTTTGGCGATGACGGTTTCAGGCTGTTCGGCAGTCGCTGCCGACGGCGCGCCTTCTGCAAAATCTGCGCCTGGCTCCGGGCCTGACCTGCTGCCACCTCTGCCGCCGCGTCCGCGCCGGCGCGGTTCGCGCCGTTCGGTGCTGTCTGCCATCCGCGCCGCAGCCGTGCCGGCCGGGCCTGCGGGCGCGGCATCTTCGACGTTGTCCATGCGCGCAGGCGCAGCGGAACTGCGGAACACATAAGCCCCCGACTTTTCATCGCGCCCGAATTCCAGCAGGCCGCGGACCTGGGCTTCTTCGAGCAGGTTGCCGAAGGCCCGGAAACCGTAGCCCGATTCGCTGAAGTCGGGTTTGCGCCGCTTGATCGCTTCCTTGAGCACCGAGGCCCAGATCTTTCCGTCGCCGCGTTCGGCCACCAGCGCATCGAAGGTCTGCACGGCAAGGTCGATGCCCGCACGCCGGCGCACTTCGAGTTCGTCCTTGCGTTTGCGCTCCTCGTCGGGCGTGCGCCGGGTAGCCGCCTGCACTTCGGGCCGTTCGCGGCGCACCTGGGCGCGCTGGCTCTCACGCACCAGATCGTCATAGAAGATGAACTCGTCACAGTTGGCTACCAGCAGATCCGAAGTCGACTGGCGCACACCGACGCCGATCACCTGCTTGGCGTTTTCGCGCAGTTTGGACACCAGCGGGGAAAAATCGGAATCGCCACTGATGATGACGAAGGTGTTGACATGGGCCTTGGTGTAGCACAGGTCCAGCGCGTCGACGACCAGCCGGATGTCGGCCGAATTCTTGCCTGACTGGCGCACATGCGGTATCTCGATCAATTCGAAGTTGGCCTCGTGCATCGTCGCCTTGAAGGCCTTGTAGCGGTCCCAGTCGCAATATGCCTTCTTGACGACGATGCTGCCCTTGAGCAGCAGCCGCTCGAGCACCGGCTTGATGTCGAATTTTTCGTGGCCGAGGTCACGTACGCCCAGGGCGACGTTTTCGAAATCGCAAAACAGCGCCATGCTGAGGTTGTCGGGGGATGTGGCCATGGGTTTCCTTCTTCCGTTTTCCTGTTTTCAGTCCGCCATCATCACATGGAAACGGCCCGATGCATGTGCAGCGACTCGCAAACGGGTCAGCCAGCGACCGTCGGGTCCGCAGGCAGTGCCGCGTCGGCGACACTCGGGGCTTGGCAACGGCAACGTCGGTCAGGTTTGTCTGGTGGGGTGCCACCCGCATCGGTGCCGGTATCGCAACAGGAGAGGCAGCTCATGAATCGTGAATCGGTGGCCGGGTTCCCCGCAGATGGCCAGGAAGGCAGCACCGCGGATCCGGCCGCAGTGCCTGCATCGGGGACAGATACCTGGGACTTCGCCAAGGCGCTGATCCATTCGCGCCAGACGGTGATGCCGCGGCGTTTGCGCGAGCCCGGCCCCGACGCCATGCAGTTGCGCGAGCTGCTGGCATTGGCAGCGGCCGCGCCTGACCATGGCCAGTTGACGCCCTGGCGCTTTATCGTGGTTCCGCCGGCCGAACGCGGGCGACTGGCCGACGCGTTTGCACTGGCGTTGACCGATCGCGATCCGGGCGCCTCCGATGCGCAGATGGTTGCCGCCCGCGAAAAGGCGCATCGTGCGCCATTGCTGATGGTGGTGGTCGCCTGTCTCGGGACACGCGATCCCGACATTCCGGCGCTCGAACGGCTGGTCAGCGTCGGCGCGGCGGTGCAGAACATCTTGCTCGGCGCCCATGCCCTGGGTTTCGGCACCGGCCTGACCAGCGGCAAGGCCATGGCGTCGACACGATTGCGCGCCTTGCTGGGTCTGCCCCAGAGTGACGTGCCGGTCTGTTGTATCAATATCGGAACCGTGGCGCTGCACAAGCCGCGCCAGGGCAAGCGGCCGGTGCCAGAGGCGTTCACGGCGACGCTGGGCGGCGTCGACGTCGACGTCGACGGCCACGACCGGAGCGCCTCATGAAGCGCAATCCGTCCCATGCACGCATGCCGTGTCCGTGCGGCAGTGACGTGATCTATCCGCAGTGCTGCGGCCGATGGCACGAAGGCCTGGCCGACGGTGTTGGCGCGCCGACGCCCGAAGCCTTGATGCGCTCGCGTTACAGTGCCTATGTGCTGGGCCTGCCGGACTACCTGCTGGCAACCTGGCATCCGTCGACCGCGCCTGGCGACCTGGAGTTGTCACCGGTCAAATGGCTGGGTCTGGAGGTGCGCCATGCCCAGGCGCAAGGCGACGCCGGGGTGGTCGAGTTCGTCGCCCGGCTGCGCGAGCAGGGACGGGCGCAACGCATGCACGAGGTCAGCCGTTTCGTGCGGGAGGCGGGCCTTTGGTATTACATCGACGGGCAGGCGCCGGCGGACGCGGACCGGGTCTGAATCCAGCGCAGCGACGGGCGTCCTGCCCCGGATGCCCGCACGGATCACCGTGACAGCTGTCGCTTGTCCCCTGGCTTGGGGGTCAGAGATAGACCTTTTGCAGCAGCTGCAGCAAGGTTTTTTGCTGCGCCGTTGTGATCCCCAGCGACTTGGGCGACTCCAGCTCTACGGCGGCCTGTTCGGCCTGCAGCATCAGCGCACAGCCTTGCGGCGTCGGATGCAGGCCAACCGCCCGCCCGTCGTGCGGGTGGGGCTGGCGCGACACCATTCCCCGTGACTCCAGTGACTGGATCAGTCCGACCAGATTGGGTGGCAGCAGGTTGAGCGCAGCACACAGCTGGCGCGACGTCACGCCGGGGTTGTGGTGGATCACCGACATCACGGAAAACTCCACCGGACGCAGGTTGAACTCCGCCATGCGCTGCAGAAAACGCTCGATGATGGCCAGTGCGGCGCGGCGCGCGTTGTAGCCCAGCAGCGATTGCAGGAAGCGGGTGTCGACCTGGTCGACAGCGCCGGACTCCGGCAAGCCTTGCGCCAGATCGTCCAGGTCTGGCGAACGGTGCAGGGCTGCGGATCCGGTTTCAGTGCGGGAGCGTGGCATGCGCGGGATTATTGAGTTGCGGCGGTGCATTGCTGCGCCACGATGGCGGCACGCATGTCGAACTCGGGCAGCAGCCACAAGCGCAGCGCCCGGGCCGGCGCGTCCCAGCGGGTGGCACGCTCGGGCGTGTCGGCCTGCAGGCTGGTGTCGATACGGTGCCAGGCCCAGTCGATCAGGACCAGCGCGCATGCGCGCAGATAGTCGTCGGCAACCTGGTAGGCGAGAGCGGTGTTGCCGGCGGTTGCTTGCACGATACGGGCCGTCAGATCGCGCAGCGTGGCGATGCGTGCCAGGCTTTGCCCGCGGGAGCCGGCCTGGGCCGGGATGTCGGCCTGCAGGCTGTCCAGCAGCGCCGCCATGGCCTGCCCGCCGTCAGCCAGCACCTTGCGCACCAGCAGGTCGATGGCCTGGATCTCGTTTGTGCCCTCGTAGATCATCGCCACCCGCGCGTCGCGGATGTTCTGCTCGATGCCCCACTCGCGCACATAACCATGGCCACCGAATACCTGCAGACAGTCGCTGCCGCCGTGAAAGGCCTGGTGCGTGAAGATCGCCTTCACGATCGGCGTGACGAGTGCACACCAGCGCTGCGCAAAGGCGCTGGCCTGTTGTGTTCCGTGTTTGATCTGGTCGAGTTCGATGGCGGTGCGGTAGGCCAGCACACGGCCTGCATCGACCCAGGCACGCTGGCTGTCCAGGATGCGCCGGATCGCCGGGTGGTCGGCGATGCGATCGGGTTCGCTGCTGTTGCCGCGGGGCTTGCCGGGCGCGCGCATCTGGCGGCGTTCACGGGCGTAGGCGTCGGCCTTCTGCCAGGCGGCATCGAGCAGGCCGATGCCTTGCAACGCCACATGCAGCCGCGCGGAGTTCATCATCACGAACATTGCGTTCAGGCCCTTGCCCGGTTCGCCGATGATGCTGGCCTGCGCCGCGTCGAACCGCAGCACACAGGTGGGGCTGCCGTGCAGTCCCATCTTTTCCTCGATGCGTTCGCAGAAAACGGCACTGCGCGTGCCATCGGGCTGGAACTTGGGCAGTACGAACAGTGACAGGCCCCTGGGGCCGGGTGGTGCATCGGGCAGTCGTGCCAGTACCAGGTGCACGATGTTGTCGGTGAGGTCGTGCTCGCCGCCGGAGATGAAGATCTTGGTGCCTGACAAGGCATGGTGGCCGTTGGCCAGCGGCACCGCCCGGGTACGCACCAGCCCCAGGTCGGAGCCGGCATGGGCCTCGGTCAGGCACATGGTGGCCAGCCATTCTCCGGTGGCCAGTTTTTCCAGGTACTGCGCCTTGAGTTCGTCGCTGCCGTGGTGCTTGATGCATTCGTAGGCGCCATGCAGCAATCCGGGTGCCATGGTCCAGCCGTGGTTGGCTGCCGAAAGCATCTCGTACAGCATGGCTTCGAGCACCGCCGGCAGACCCTGGCCGCCGTCCTGGGTACTGGCGGACAAGGCGGGCCAGCCCGCTTGCCAGAAGGCCTGGTAGGCCTGGCGAAAGCCGGGTGGCGTGGTGACCGTGCCGTCCTTGAACTGTGCGCCAATTTCGTCGCCATCGCGGTTCAGTGGCGCAATGACTTCGCCGACAAATTTGCCGGCTTCGCCAAGCACCTGCTGCATCAGCGCGCCATCGACCTGGTCGAACGCTGGCAGTGCCTGCAGTTGCGCCGGGCCGTCGAGCACGCACGACAACACAAAGAACATGTCGTCGGTACGTGGTTGGTAGGCATTCATGGCATGCCCTCAGTGCTGCTTCTTGGCTGCGCCAAGATAGGTGTCGATGACACGGGGATCCGAGGCCAGTTCCCGGGCCGGTCCATGCAGCCCGATCTCGCCCATCTCGAGTACGAATCCCTGGTCGGCCACGGCCAGCGCGGCCCGCGCATTCTGCTCGACCAGAACGATGGTGACGCCGGTCTGGCGCAGCGCCTCGATGATGGAGAAAATCTCCCTGACGATCAGTGGCGCCAGTCCGAGGCTGGGTTCGTCGAGCATCAGCAGGGAGGGCCTGGACATCAATGCACGGCCGACTGCCAGCATCTGGCGCTCGCCACCGGACAAGGTGCCGGCCTGCTGCGCCCGGCGCTCCTGCAGGCGCGGGAAGAGTGTGTACACATCGGTCAGCCGGTCACGCCAGCGCTTGTTGTGCAAACGCACCTGCCGGTAGGCGCCCAGCACCAGGTTGTCTTCGACACTCATGCTGCCGAACAGCTCGCGTTTCTCGGGCACCAGCGCAATGCCCAGCATCACGCGTTCTTCGAGCGTCAGCTCCTGGATCGAATGGCCGTCGAATTCGATGCTGCCCTTGCCCGGCAGGATGCCCATCAGCGTGTTGAGCAGGGTCGACTTGCCAGCGCCGTTGGGGCCGATCACGGTGATGACGCTGCCCCTGGCCGCTTCCAGGCTCAGGCCATGGAGCACTTCGGCACGGCCGTAACCCGCGCGCAGATCGGTGACTTTGAGGATGGGCGTGGCCATGTCAGTGTTCCGTTCCGAGGTAGGCCGCGCGCACGGCCGGATTGGCCTGTACCTCGGCGGGGGTTCCACGGGTCAGCAAGGTGCCGAATTCCATCACCACCAACTGGTCGCACACATCCATCACCAGATCCATGTCGTGCTCCACCAGCAGGATGCTCATGCCTTCGCCCTGCAACTGGCGCAGCACCCCGATCAGGTCCTGCTTTTCCTTGTGGCGCAGACCGGCTGCCGGCTCGTCCAGCAGCAACAGCGCCGGGTCGCAACACAAGGCACGCGCAATCTCCATCAGGCGCTGCGGACCCATGGCCAGGTTGCCGGCCTGTTCATGCAGGTATTCGCCCATGCCGATGCGCTCCAACTGGTGCTGTGCCTCCTTCATCAGGCGACGTTCCTCACCGGCATTGGTGCGCAGCATGGAGGAGAGCACCCCCCGCGTTCCCCGGGTATAGGCACCGAGCGCCACGTTTTCGAGCACGGTCATGTCGGCGATCATCTTGACATGCTGGAACGTGCGGGCCATGCCCTTGCGGGAAATCTCGCGCGAGCGCAGTGTGGATATGTCCTGGCCACGGAACTTCACCTGACCGGAGGTCTTGGACATGACGCCGGTGATCAGATTGAAGGTGGTTGACTTGCCTGCGCCGTTGGGGCCGATCAGTCCGACGATCTTGCCGGCCGGAATGTCGAAGCTGATATCGTTCACCGCGACCAGACCTCCGAACTGTTTGCGGATCTTGTCGATCTGCAGCACGATTTCGCCCTTTGCAGGTCTGGTACGCACCGCAAGGGTGGTGGCGTTCTGCCAGTCCACCTTGCGCGGCGGTGCCGGGAACCAGCGCGCCACGACGGACCACAGGCCGTTGGGCATGTATTTGAGCAGCAGCACCATCGCGATTCCCAGCACGATCACCTCATAACTGCCGCTGGTTCCAATGAGTGCGGGCAGCGCGACCTGCAGGTAGTCGTCGAGCAGCTTGACCAGTCCGGCGCCCACGATGGCGCCCCAGACGTGGCCAACACCGCCAATGACGGTCATGAACAGGTACTCGATACCCATCTTCAGGCCGAACGCGGACGGGTTGACGGTGCGCTGGAAGTGCGCCAGCAACCAGCCGGCGACGGACGCGAACAAGGCGGCAATCAGGAACATCGTGACCTTGTAGCGGAAGGTGTTGATGCCCATCGCCTCGGCCATCTGCGAGCCGCCCTTGAGCGAGCGCATCGCCCGACCGGGCCGCGAATCGAGCAGGTTGAGCATGGCCACCGCACCGCCGATCAGCAGGGTCCAGCACAACCCGAAGAACAGGCGGCCCTGGCCGATGTCGATGCTGCCCACCGACAGGCTCTTGAGCCCGAGCAAGCCGTCGTATTTGCCCAGAGCGTCGAGATTGCCCATCAGGTAATACAGCGCCAGGCCCCAGGCGATGGTGGCCAGCGGCAGGTAGTGGCCCGACATGCGCAGCGTGATCGCACCCACGATCAGCGCGCACAGTGCGGTGAGCGTCAGTCCGACGAACAGCGTCAGCCACGGTGACATGCCGGTGTTGAGCGTCAACCAGGCGGTGGTGTAGGCGCCGATGCCGACAAATGCGGCCTGGCCGAACGAGGTCAGCCCGCCGACACCGGTCAGCAGCACCAGGCCCATGCTGACCAGCGCGTACAGCCCGATGTAGTTGAGCTGGGCAATCCAGAAGTCGGGCAGAGGCAGCACCGCGATCAGCGGTATGGCTGCGATCAACAGCGACAGGGCTATTTTTTGACGGGTCATATCAGTACCGCCCGGCCGTTCCGAAGGTGCTGATGGCCCCCTCAGGGGGCGGCGAACGCAGTGAGCGTGGGGGTCGTTTCATGTCAGTGTTCCTCGTCCGAATGGCTGCTGCGCAGCGAGCGGATCAACAGCACCGGCAGCACCAGCGTGAACACGATGACCTCCTTGAAGGCGCTGGCCCAGAATGCGCCGAACGATTCGACAATGCCGACGAACAGTGCACCGAACAATGCGCCGGGATAACTCGACAGGCCGGCCACGACAGCGGCGACAAAACCCTTGAGTCCGATCAGGAAGCCCGAGTCGTAGAACACCGTGGTGGTCGGGCCGATCAGCAGGCCCGACAACGCACCTATCAATGCGGCCATGAGAAAGGTCAGCTGGCCGGCAGCCTGGCTCGAGATGCCCATCAGCCGCGCGCCGGTGCGGTTCACCGCGGTGGCGCGCAGTGCCTTGCCGCGCAAGGACTTCTCGAAATAGAGCCACAGCAAGACGATCAAGGCGATCGACACCAGGAAGATGATCAGCGTCTGCCCCTTGAGCGTGACCGCACCCAGGGGAATGCGGGTATCCCAAAAGCTGGGGTTGCGAAATCCTTCGGCGCCGAAAAAAAGCAGGCCCAGGCCGGTCATCGCGAAATGCACGCCGACCGAGACGATCAGCAGCACCAATGGCGTGGCCGATTCCAGCGACTGGTAGGCCACGCGGTAGACCAGCGGGCCGAAGGCGGTGACGATGGCCACGCTCAGCAGTGCCTGTGTCCACAATGGATATTGCTGCGGCGCAGCCCAGATCGCCAGCAAGGCGACCAGTACCGGGAAAATCACGAGGCCCAGCGCAGAGCGCAACGCCCGTACGATGTTGCCGTGATGGCGCCATTGGCCAAACCACTCCATCAACGCAGCCGTTGCGGCCAGGATCAGCAGCAGCCAGACCGTGCCCGGTGTCTTGCCGGCCTGAAACATGGCCAGCGTCAGCGCGCCATACGCAACGAATTCACCTTGCGGAATGAAGATCACCCGTGTCACGGTGAACACCAGAACGGTCGCGATCCCGAGCAGCGCATAGATTGCGCCATTGGTCACGCCGTCCAGCAGCAGAATGCTGGCGATGGAGGAGTCCATGGGGTACCTTGTAGATGAAAGGGTCGGCGTTCCCGACGCAGGCACCGCAGCGGCGTGCCACACGGCCCGGGCAGGGCCGCGGCACCCGCAGGGCGTGGCCCCGCGGGTGCGCGTACGGGTCTTATTCGACCTTGAACTTGCCGTCGACAACCTTGGTCATGACGCCGGTTTCCATCGTGTAGCCCCAGTGGTCTGACGCTGACCAGTTCATCACGCCGTGCGAGAACACGGTGCGGCCCATGGTCTCCAGGGTATCGCGCAAGGCGGCACGGAACTCGGGTGTTCCCGGCTTGGCCTTCTTCAGCGCGATCGGAATGGCCTTTTCCATTGCGACCTGGAAGTCATACGAATGGCCAGCAAACTGGTTGCGCGTATTGGCGCCGAATTTCGCCTCGAACTTGTTCACGAAGTCCATCGCCAATTTCTTCGATGGGTGGGCTTCGGGCAACTGGTCACCCAGCAGGGCGGGGCCCGATACGACCAAGGTGCCTTCCACCGCCTTGCCGCCCAGGCGGATCAGGTCGGGCGTGGCGGCTGCGTGCGTCTGGTAGATCTTGCCCTTGTAGCCACGGTCGAGCAGCGCGAGTTCGGGCATCGCCGCGCCCGACCCCGACGCCACGACCAGAATCGCATCCGGATTGGCCGAGGTCAGTTTGAGCGCCTGCGGCGTCACGCTGGTGTCAGGCCGTGCAAAGCGCTCGGTACCGACCAGCTTGATGCCGGCCTTGTCCAGCAGCGGGCCGATCGCCTCGAGCCACTGCTGGCCGTAGGCATCGGTATAACCGAGGAAGCCGATGGTCTTGATGCCGTGGCTTTTCATGTGCTCGACCACGGCGTGTCCCATCACCGTGTTGGACTGCGGCAGGCGGAACAACCACTTGTCCTTGCCCGGTGGAACACCCACCGGCGAGCCGGCGATCTGCACCGTGCCAGCCTCGGCCGCAATGTCGGTCATGGCGGCAGCAACGGCGGTAATGCAGGAACCGAAGATCACGTCGACCTTGTCTTCGGTGACGAAACGGCGTGCGTTGGCAGCGCCTTTGCCTGGATCGGTGGCGTCATCCAGAATCTCCAGGATGATCTTTTCTCCGCCGATTGTTTTGGGAAACAGTTCGAGCTGCTTCTGCATGGGGATGCCCAGGCCCGATCCGGGACCGGTCAGGGCCAGGCTTACACCGATCTTGATGTCGGCCAGTGCGGCGGTGCTGGCGGCAGCGATCGCCAATACCAGCAGTGTTTTCTTGAATGTCATGCGTGTCTCCTTGGGGGTGGTTGAAAAACAGGGGCGGGAACTTGGCAAAGGCTGTGCCGGATTCAGTTGCACAGCGTGCGGATATCTTGCAGCACGGGTATGGCCGTGATGCGTTCGGGGTCGTCCGGGTGCTTGATGCACAAAGCGCGTGTCTCCCGGACTTGAATTTGCATGTCGTCGTTTCCTCTCGGTAGCTCGATGTACGGCTTGCGGATTTTCCAGCAGCAGTGCGATACCTTGTCCGCCACCGACGCAGGCACGCGATATGCCGTAGCGCTGCAGTTCGCGCGCCAGCGCGACCATCGGCGTGCGCACGCCTTCGTGCATCCAGACATCGTCGAAGGCGTTCAAGAATCCCCTGGTTTTCATGGAACTTGTTCCTGGCAGTTCAGCGCGCGCCGGGCTTGATGATGTAGTGCAACGTGTCGGCGTGCAGCGCCTTGACGGTGTCGGCGCGGTGCGTGAGTACCGAGCGCTGGTTGATCGA
>JAGPBF010000132.1 GCA_018063505.1 Rhodoferax sp. | reverse complement strand
AACACCTTCGCGCTGCGCGCTGCGGTGCCATTCGCCTTGGGAGCGGCCCGGCAGCTCATTTCAGACTTCCCATCCATTGGGCAATGTCCGCCACCACGGCGTCGGTCGCGGCGGTCAAGGCGCGTACGCCGCCGGCAGCATCGGCGCTCGGTGCCGGTCGTTGAGCCGAAAAGCCGCGCTGCGCCACCAGCCGCTCTCCGGTGGCCGACGCCTGCACCACGGTGGCCTGGACGCGGACCTGACCGGCGCTCTTGTCGGGTGCATCGAACATCTGGCTGAACTCGTCGAGTTCCAGCCGCAGGACCATTGGCCGCTGCTGCGCGACCTCCCCCTCACGCATGACACTGGTCTGCTGCGCCAGCGTCTGGCGCAAGCGCTGGCGCAACAACTGGGCCGGCGGCATGCTCCAGCGCGCCTGCGCATAAGGCTGCAACTGCTGCGCATCGGCATACGCCAGCCGGTACAACACGGCAGTGCTGTCGAATGCACTTGCTGCCTCGACCTCGGCCAGCGCCACCGGTTGACGCGACACGTCTGGTGCGGTTGCGACCACCGGCACAACAGCGGGACCGAAGTCGAACACCGTGGAGCGGGTCGGTTTGTCCAGCACGGCGCAAGCGGTGAGGAACACAGCGGCACCGGTCAGGCACAACACGCGTGGCAAGCGGAAAAGTCGGGACGTCGCGTTCATGGTTTGCCTTTCGGAATCGCAAAGCCCGGTTCACCCGGCCCCGGGGTTATCACACCGTTGCCAAAGATCAGCGACTGCGGATTGTCTCCAACCACGCCCACTGCCCGATTGACCTGGCGGGCCGCCCGCGTCGCCTCGTCACTGGTGCGATTGAGCCGGGGCAAGGTGCCGCCATTGAACGCCTGGCCGGCTTCGGTCAAAGCGGCCGCACCCTGCGTCAGGGCCGCCGCGCCTTCGGTGAGCCGATCGACCGCACCACCCTTGGCATTGAGGCGGTTGGCCACGTCGGTGAATGCACCGGCCGTCTTGCGGAACTCGGCGACGGTCTGGTCGACACCGCCGGCGGTGTTCTGCAGCGTCTTGATGGCCGAGGTCGTATCGTCGACAAAACGCGGAATGTTGACGCGTTGCGGCCCAAGCTGGGCGTTGAGCACGTCGTCAAGATTGGCCGAGAGCTTCTGCATGCGGTCGGCCATCTTCTGCACGCTCAGCGCTGCTTCGCCAAAACCGGCGACGGTAGCCATCAGCTGTTTCTGGTTCTCGCCCGAGAGCAGCGTGTTGACGCGTTCACTGGTCTGCTCGATGCGGGCCAGGATGGCGACACCCTGGTCCGAGAGTTTGGACAACAGGCCGGCACGCATCGGGATGCGGGCCGGCGCCTGCTCGCTGGTGGTCAACCGCGTCTTGCTCTCGCCCGAGTCGTCGAGTTGCACGAAGGCCAGGCCGGTCACCCCCTGGAATCCGAGCGTGGCAAAGGTGGACCCGGTGACCGGTGCGGATTCGTCAAGCGCAATACGCACCAGCACGTTGCCGGTGGCCTTGGGATCGAAACCGATCGCCATCACCTTGCCCACCGGCACGCCGCGGTAGCGGACTGCGGCCTGCGGTTGCAGCCCGTTGACGGCCTCCGGACTGGATATCTCATAGACATTGTGTTCGCCGGTATCACGTGTCAGCCACACTGCCATGACGATCAACATCGCCGACACCACCACCACGAAGATGCCCGCTGCCAATGCATGCGCCTTGTTTTCCATCTGAATCCCTTTCTACACCGCGAACGGGTACTCGCGCAACAACTCCATCGCCCGCTGCCCGCGTTCTCCCAGGAAGAAATCATGGATGAACGGATGCGGGTACGCGATGACATCCTTGGGCGCACCGTTGACGATCACATGCTTGTCGGCCAGCACCGCCACGCGGGTGCTCAACTCGTACAAGGTATCGAGATCATGCGTCACCATGATCACCGTCAGTCCCAACTCCCGGTGCAGCGACCGGATCAGCGCACAGAACGCGTCGGCACTGTCCGGATCGAGTCCGGCGGTCGGCTCGTCAAGCAGCAGCAGCGGCGGATCCATGATCAGCGCACGGGCCAGCGCGACCCGCTTGATCATGCCACCGGATAGGTCGGACGGCATCTTGTTTGCATGAATGGCGTCGAGTCCGACCATCTGCAGCTTGACCAGGGCCGCGTCACGGATCAGATCGTCCGGCAATTGCTTGAGTTCACGCAGCGGAAAAGCGATGTTGTCGAGCACGCTGAAGGCCGAGAACAAGGCCCCGTGCTGGAACAGCATGCCGACCCGGCTGGCGGCACCGACATCCGAGAGTTGCGCGGCCGGACGTCCGAGCACGTTGACGCTGCCGCGGGCCGGCACCTCCAGGCCCAGGATGGTGCGCAGCATCACGGTCTTGCCGCTGCCCGAACCACCCACCAGCGACACCAGCTCGCCGCGTTCGATATGCAGGTTCAGGTTCTCGTGCACGATGATCTCGCGCCCGGCGACCCGGAACATGGACCACAGATTGCGGATCTCGACCATGCCAAGCACGGTCGAATCGGCCTGCATCAGAACGTCGGGGGCCAGGGTATTGGCTGGCGTCATATGCCCACGTCCTTGAAAACCACGGCGAACAAGGCGTCCACCAGGATCACCACCGTGATCGACGACACCACCGAGGCGGTCGTGCCCTCGCCCAGGCTTTCGGTATTGGGTTTGATGCGCAAGCCGTAGTGGCACCCGACCAGCGCGATCAGCACGCCGAACACCATGGCCTTGCACATGGCCAGCGTCAGGTTCGCCACTTCGACGGTCGCCGGCAGCGCCGACAGGAAATATGCCGGCGTGATGCCCATGGCCAGGTCGGCCGCCAGGATGCCGCCCAACAGCGCCGCCAGGGTCGTCCAGACCGTGATCAGCGGCATTGCGATCGCCATCGCAATGGCACGCGGCATCACCAGCCGGTATCCCTGGGCGATGCCCATGACCCGCATCGCATCGAGTTCCTCGGTCACCCGCATGACGCCGATCTGGGCCGTGATGGACGAGCCCGACCGCCCGGCGATCAGGATGGCAGCGAGCACCGGCGCCAGTTCGCGGATCAGCGCGATACCGAGTACATCGACGATGAAGGCGTCGGCGCCAAACTTGCGCAACTGTTGCGACATCAGGTAGGCCAGCACGACGCCGATCAGGAAACCGACCAGGGCCGTGATCGGCATGGCGGTGGCGCCGATGCGGTACAGCTGGCCCGAGACATCGCGCCAGGGACCCAGGCGGGGTGCGCGCAACAGGCGCCCGAAATCGAGCAGCAATTGCCCGATCAGCGCGAGCAGGTCGCGCGCATGGTCGACAACCTGATAGACGATCTCGCCCAGCCGCAGGAATCGCTGGGTTGGCGTCAGTGCCGCCGCCACCGGCTGCGCCACCGAGAACCGCGCCACCCGCTCGAGCATCGCGCGTTGGGCCGGCAGTGTTTGCAGCTGCTGCGGCCAC
The DNA here is from genome assembly GCA_018063505.1 of Rhodoferax sp. GTDB lineage: Bacteria > Pseudomonadota > Gammaproteobacteria > Burkholderiales > Burkholderiaceae_C > CAISIP01. Next base: position 8,241 of record JAGPBF010000132.1, on the reverse strand, counting down.
TGCCGGCTCCAGGCATTCCACAGAACCTGCGCCCCTGTATGGTCCATGCGGTCGAGCGAACGCAGATCCCACTGCGCCTGTGCGCGCTCCTGCGGCGTCAAGGCATCGAAGGCGCGCGACAGACCCTGCCACGCATCGGGCTGGGCCAACGCAGCCGCCGACCAGCTGCCGACCAGTACCAGCAGCCGACCATCGGCACCGGCACGGCTGTCGATGTGCGGACGGGTTTCATCCATGGTGGGAGCGGGGTCGGTCAAACGTTCCTTGCAACAATCTGGTGACTTGCGATAGTACCCGCTCAAGAATGCGCCGGGCCGTCCCCTGCGCTTTCTTGCACCGCGTCGGGAGGCCTGGCGGACTCACCAGGGGCTCTGGGGGTAAATCCCGATGCGCGATCCCGGCGGGGGCGGCTACAGTGAGGCCACTCGATAGGCGCCGTTTCCGGTGACCTGACTGAGGACCCTGGAGACGACAACAATACGGCGACCACCCCAGGTGGCACCGACCGCAAAGGCGCTGGCAACCCCAGCGCCTTTTCTTTTGTCAGCGCGGCGTCACGGTGCGCTGCCAGGCCATGCCATGTCGGCCACCCGCCGCGGCGTACCGATGGGCGGTCCGGCCTGACCGGCACGCATGGCTGCCATGTCTTCCTCGCTCGGGTATTGCCCGAGCAGCAGGTAGTCGAACACCCTGCGTGCAATCGGCGCAGCCGAAGCGGCACCGAAACCGGCATTTTCGACAATCACGGCCACTGCGATTTTCGGGTTGTCGGCGGGCGCGTAGGCCATGTACAAGGCATGGTCGCGTCGGCGCTCTTCCATCTTGGATGCGTTGTATTTCGCGCCGGCAGCGATTCCGACCGCCTGCGCCGTTCCGGTCTTGCCTGCCGAGACATACGGGGTGCCGGCAAATACCCGGGCTGACGTGCCTTCGGTGGTCACGGCCACCAGCGCACTCTTGACGACATCCAGGTTGCTGGCACTGAACCCAAGGTCCTGCGGCGGCGCACCGGCCACCGGCACCCGTGCACGGCTCAGTGCCTCCTGTGTACCGATCACGATCTGCGGCTTGTGCTTGATGCCGTTGTTGGCGAGGGTGGCTGTGGCCTGCGCCAGTTGAAGCATCGTGAACGCGTTGTAGCCCTGGCCGATACCCAGCGAAATCGTCTCGCCGGCATACCATTTCTGCTGGTCGACCCGCTTGTAATAACCTGTCTTCCAGGCCTTGCTGGGCAACACGCCACGCGACTCGCCCTGGATGTCGATGCCGGTGATCTGGCCAAATCCCAACGGCGCCATGAAATCGTGGATGGCATCTACGCCCAGGTCATTGGCCAGCGAATAGAAGTACACGTTGCTCGACTTGGCAATGGCGGCGCGCATGTCGACCGGCCCCAGCCCGTGATCACCATGGCTGCGAAACTGGTGACCGGCGAAGGTCCAGGTCCCGTTGTCCTGAATGATGGTCGACGCCGAACGTCCGCCGGTCTGCAATGCCGCCATCGCCATGAACGGTTTGTAGGTCGACCCTGGCGGATAAGTGCCGCGCAGGGCCCGGTTGAGCAGCGGTTTGTCAATCGACTCGTTCAGCGTCTGCCAGCTTTCGTAGTCGATGCCATCGACAAACAGATTCGGGTCGAAGGTGGGCTTGCTGACCAGCGCCAGCACTTCGCCGTTCCTGGGGTCGAGCGCAACCAGCGCGCCTCGGCGATCGCCGTACAAGTCTTCAACCAGCTTCTGCAACCGGATATCGATGGACAGCAGCACCGTGTCACCGGGCGTGGACGGATTGCTGGAGAGCTTGCGTACCGCCCGCCCGCCGGCCGAGGTTTCGACCGAGTCGACACCGGTCGTGCCGTGCAGACGGCCCTCGAAACTCTGCTCGACACCCAGTTTGCCGATGTATTCGGTGCCGCGGTAGTTGGCCGCCTCTTCCGAATCGTCGAGCCGGTCTTTCTCGTTCTTGTTGATGCGGCCGATGTAGCCGATCACATGGCTGGCCAGTTCGCCATACGGGTAATTGCGGAACAGCCGGGCCTTGAGTTCGACCCCGGCAAAGCGGTAGCGCTGGGCGGCAAATCGCGCCACCTCGTCGTCATTGAGCTTGGTGCGGATCGGCAAGGACTCGAAACTGCGGGATTCTTCCTGCAGCTTCTTGAAACGGCGCCGGTCGCGCGGCGTGATCTCGACCACCGCCGCCAGCGCATCGATGGTCTTTTCCAGGTCCTCCACGCGCGAGGGTGTGATCTCCAGCGTATAGGCCGAGTAGTTGTTGGCCAGCACGATGCCATTGCGGTCCAGTATCTGGCCCCGGTTGGGCACCACCGGAACCACGGCGGTGCGATTGCTTTCGGCCTGCGCGCGCAGGTCCTCGTGGCGCACCACCTGCAAAACCACCAGTCGCGCGACCAGCAGCACGAAACAAAGCACGACCGCGATACCGACGATGAACACACGCAGGCGAAAGCGGGCCAGGTCGGCTTCCACGTTGCGCAGTTCGGTCATCTCCAGTTTCTCCGCGTGTCAGGTTCAGGCGTGCCGTGCCATCACAGCGGCCGGTTCGCGTCAGGGTCAGGGGCGCGGCGTTGCGGCGCCAGCAGCAATACGCTGACAACCGGCCACATCAGCGCCTCGATCACCGGTGCCAGGAACATGACCAGCCCCGGGAAATCGCCTCCGGCCAACAGCTTGACGCCCAGGCTGATCAGCTGCGCTGCCAGGAACAAGGGTAGCACCTGCGCAGCCTGAGACGGCACCGAGAACCACAGCAGGCGACGATGGATGGTGATGGCCAGGAAACTCAACACGCTGTAGGCCAGCGCATTGGCGCCCAGCAGGCCGGCCTGGTGCACATCCATGAACAAGCCGAACACGAAGGCCGCGCCGATACCGACCCGCAGCGGCTGGTGCACGCTCCAGAACACCAGCACCAGCGCCAGCATGTCCGGTATCCACGGCGCACGCCCCCAGAAACCGATGTTCTGCAGCATATTGATCAGCAAGGCCACCAGCAGGCTGCTCCAGATGAACAGCGGGTTGGCCGGCAGCAGCAACTGCTGCCCGCGCGGCAAGATCATGGAAAGTCTCCCATTCTGTGCGTCCTCACGGGCGAGGCGCCCGCGCAGGCGCCGCGGACGGCGCATCCTCGGGCCGGGCCTCGATCTGGCTGTTCACCGGCTGCAACACCATCACATGGGTGGTGCCACGTACCAGCGCCAACGGCGTCAGGCTGATACGCGCAAACACCGATTCGCTGCGCCGCTGCACCTGGTTGACCCGGGCAACCGCCAGCCCGGGCGGGTACAAGCCGTCGACGCCGCTGGTGGACAACATGTCACCGACCTGCACATCGGTGTCCGCCGGCGTAAAGCGCAACTCCAGGCCACCGGAGGCCGCCGTCAGGTCGCCAAACGCGACGCCACGCACCCCGGTGCGGGTATTGAGCACCGGTATTGCCTGGTCCGCGTCGGTGATCAAGGTGACCTCGCTGGTCGGCCCGTAGACGCGGGTGACCTGCCCCAGCACGCCAAACGCGTCGATCACCGGCGAGCCGGCCACCACGCCATGCATCCTGCCGCGATCGATGACGATCCTGCGGCTGAACGGGTCGGCCGCGTCATACAGCACCTGGGCCGCCAGCGATGGCGTCACGACCCGTTCACGCAACGCCAGCAGCTGGCGCAAGCGCCCGTTCTCGAGCAGCAGCTGATCAACTTCCTGGGACTTGATCGACTGCAGGGCCAGGGTCGCGCGCATGGATTCGGTGCTGGCCTGGGCCGAGGCCAGGCTCTGGAAATAGCCGGAGCCGCCACGCACCCAGCCTACCGGCTGCAGCACCAGCCACTGGACCGGGTACAGGATTTCGGCGATGACCGCACGCAGTGGCCGCACAAAGCTGTAGCGCACATCGGCAACCATCAGGAACAGCGCCAAGGCGCTGCAAAGGGTGAGCTTGGACAAGGCCGACAAGCCCTGGCGAAACAGGGGCGGCGGAGTTCTGTCGAGGGTTCCAAGCGGCATGGCGGCTTATTGTCTCTTGTCCCGGCCGGGTGGACCGATGGAACCCCGTGTTTGTCGGGCAATGGGCACGGTTGCCGGGCGGAAAACCAGGTCCACCACCGGTTGAGCGGCGCCCGCGCAGCAGGTACCGGCGCCGGCGCAAGCTGCGCAGCGCCGGATCGCGCTTACTCCGTCGTGAAGATGTTGACCATGCGGTCCCAGTGGTCCAGCGCAATGCCGCAGCCGCGCACGACACAGGTCAGCGGATCTTCTGCCACCAGTACCGGCAAGCCGGTTTCCTCGGCCAGCAGGCGGTCGAGGTCGCGCAACATGGCGCCACCACCGGTCAGCATCATGCCGCGATCGGCGATGTCGGCGCCCAGTTCGGGCGGCGTCAATTCCAGTGCGTTCTTGACCGCCGATACGATGTTGTTCAGCGGATCGGTCAACGCTTCCAGGATCTCGTTGGAAGAGACGGTGAAACTGCGCGGTACACCCTCGGAGAGGTTGCGCCCGCGCACTTCCATTTCCTTGACCTCGCTGCCGGGGAACGCGGAGCCGATCTTCTTCTTGATCGCCTCGGCAGTGGGCTCGCCGATCAGCATGCCGTAGTTGCGCCGGATGTAATTGATGATGGCTTCATCGAACTTGTCGCCGCCCACGCGCACACTGCCCTTGTAGACCATGCCGCTGAGCGAGATCACGCCGACCTCGGTGGTACCGCCACCGATGTCGACCACCATCGAACCGCTGGCCTCGCCGACCGGCAGCCCTGCGCCGAGCGCAGCAGCCATGGGTTCCTCGATCAGTTGCACGTCGCTGGCGCCGGCGCCGAGCGCTGATTCACGGATCGCGCGGCGCTCGACCTGGGTCGAACCGCAGGGAACGCAGATGATGATGCGCGGACTTGGCCGGAAGATGCTGCGCGGATGCACCATCTTGATGAACTGCTTGAGCATCTGCTCGGTGACGGTGAAGTCGGCAATCACACCATCCTTCATCGGGCGAATCGCCTCGATGTTGCCCGGTACCTTGCCCAGCATGGCCTTGGCTTCCTTGCCAACGGCCTGGATCGTCTTCTTGCCCTGGGGCCCGCCTTCGTGACGAATCGCCACTACAGAGGGCTCGTCCAGCACGATGCCCTTGTCGCGTACGTAAATCAACGTGTTGGCAGTGCCCAGGTCGATCGCCAAGTCAGTGGAGAAGTACTGACGGAATGCTCCAAACATCGAAATCCTCTCGGGCACGGCAGACACTTCGGTTTGCCGTCGCCATTTGACCTGCGTGAGTTGTTTGCGCTAGCCAATTTCCGCTTCAAGGGTAATGGTGCGCAAAGGCGGGATAATACCCTATCGCCCGGGCCGAAACGGACCTGTCGGGCGCCTTCCTGCCTGTTATCGGGCCGGTTTTTCGTTAAATCCTGCCATGTCCCTTACATCTTCCGACATCTCCCGCATCGCCAATCTCGCACGGCTGGAACTTGCGCCACAAGCAAGTGAGCGCATGCTCAGCCAGCTGAACGCATTTTTCGACGTGGTCCAGCAGATCCGTGCCGTCGACACCACCGGGGTCGTGCCGCTGGAGCACCCATTTGCAACCATCGGTGACATCGTTTTGCGCCTGCGCGAGGACAAGGTGCAAGAACCCGACAACCGGGATGCCAATCAACGCAGTGCGCCGGCCGTCGAAGCCGGGCTGTTTCTTGTTCCCAGGGTCATCGAATGATCCGGATGCCCGCCGCCGCTTGGCAACTTGCCGCGACCTGCGCACGCCCTGCGACCTTTCACCATTGCTGATATTTCCAATGCGCACCTGCGCCACATGAATCCGAGATGACCCGATCCGACACCGATCTGCATGACCTGAGCCTGGTCGCACTTGCCGGGCAACTGCGCCAGCGCAAGGTTTCCGCGCTGGAGACCGCACAGCACTTTCTGCAACGCGCCAAGGCGCATGACGCGCTGGGTGTCTATGTGGCACGCGACGAAGACGTCACGCTGGCCCAGGCCCGCGCCGCCGACCAGCGCCTGGCCAGCGGCTCGGCCGCGGCACTCGAAGGCGTACCGCTGGCGCACAAGGATATCTTTGTCACCCGCGACTTCGCCAGCACCGCAGGCTCGCGCATCCTGCGGGGCTACCGCTCGCCGTTCGACGCCACCATCGTGGCGCGCCTGGCCGGGCAGGGCGCGGTGACGCTGGGCAAGCTCAACTGCGACGAGTTCGCGATGGGTTCGTCGAACGAAAACTCGGCGATCGCAGCCGTGGGCCACGACCAGCCGGCGCCGGTTCTCAATCCATGGAACCTGGCCCATATCCCCGGCGGCTCCTCCGGCGCCAGCGCAGTGGCGGTGGCCGCACGGCTGATGCCGGCCAGCACCGGCACCGACACGGGTGGCTCGATCCGCCAGCCGGCATCGTTCTGCGGCATCACCGGCATCAAGCCGACCTACGGCCGGGCCTCGCGCTACGGCATGATCGCCTTCGCCTCCAGCCTGGACCAGGCCGGCCCGATGGCACGCAGCGCCGAGGATTGCGCAGTCTTGCTCAGCCAGATGTGCGGGCCGGATCTGGACCGCGACTCGACCTCGCTCGACTTGCCTGCCGAAGACTTCACGCGCTCGCTGGGTGATTCGCTCCAGGGCCTGCGCATCGGCGTGCCCACGGAATTTTTTGGCGAAGGCGTGTCCGACGCGGTGCGCAGCGCGGTCGAGGCAGCGCTGGTGCAATACGAAAAACTCGGTGCGGTGCGGGTACCGGTGTCGTTGCCGCGTACCGAGTTGTCGATACCGGTGTACTACATCATTGCGCCGGCCGAGGCCTCGAGCAACCTGAGCCGCTTCGACGGCGTCAAGTTCGGCCACCGCGCCGCGCAATACACCGACCTGGCCGACATGTATCGCAAAACCCGGACCGAAGGTTTCGGCGACGAAGTCAAGCGCCGCATCATGATCGGCACCTATGTGTTGTCGCATGGTTATTACGACGCGTATTACCTGCAGGCACAGAAAATCCGGCGCCTGTTGTCCGACGATTTCCAGCAGGCCTTCGCGCACTGCGACGTGATCGCCGGCCCGGTTGCACCCACGGTGGCCTGGCGCATCGGCGAAAAAAGCGAAGATCCGCTGGCCAACTATCTGGCCGACATCTTCACGCTGCCGGCCTCACTGGCCGGGCTGCCGGGCATGAGTGTGCCGGCCGGATTCGACGCCGCCGGCATGCCGATCGGCCTGCAGCTGATCGGCAACTACCTGCAGGAGAGCCGGTTGCTGAACATGGCCCACCAGTTCCAGCTGGCCACCGATTTCCACACCCGCAAGCCCCAGGGGATCCGCACGCCATGAGTGCCCAGACTGAACAGGCCGCAACTGCGGCGCCAAAGACCGCGACCAAGTCCTTGCTGGTGCGCGGCTACGAAGTGGTGATCGGCTTCGAAACCCACGCCCAGCTCTCGACGTCATCCAAGATCTTCAGCCGCGCGTCCACCGCGTTCGGCGCCGAGCCCAACACCCAGGCCTGCGCCGTGGACCTGGCCCTGCCCGGCACCTTGCCGGTGATGAACAAGGGTGCGGTCGAGCGCGCGATCCGGTTCGGGCTGGCTGTCAACGCCCATGTCGCCGCGCGCAGTGTTTTTGCACGCAAGAACTACTTCTACCCCGACCTGCCCAAGGGCTACCAGATCAGCCAGTTCGAGATTCCGGTGGTGCAAGGTGGCGATGTCGGCTTCATGCTCGACGGTGAGCCGCGCTCGGTGCGCCTGGTGCGCGCCCATCTGGAAGAAGACGCCGGCAAGTCATTGCACGAAGACTTCATCGGCCAGAGCGGCATCGACCTCAACCGCGCCGGAACGCCCCTGCTGGAGATCGTCACCGAACCCGACATGCGTTCGTCGGCCGAAGCCGTGGCATATGCCCGCGAACTGCACCGGCTGGTGACCTGGATCGGCATCTGCGACGGCAACATGCAGGAAGGCAGTTTTCGCTGCGACGCCAACGTGTCGGTACGCAAACCCGGCGACCCGCTGGGCACGCGGCGCGAGATCAAGAACCTGAACAGCTTCAAGTTCATGCAGCAGGCGATCGACTACGAAGTGCGCTGGCAGATCGAGCAGATCGAGGACGGCCATGCGATCGAACAAGCGACGGTATTGTTCGACCCGGCCACCGGCGAGACCCGCGCGATGCGCACCAAGGAAGACGCCGCCGACTACCGCTACTTCCCCGATCCGGATCTGCCCCCGCTGGTA
>JAGPBF010000338.1 GCA_018063505.1 Rhodoferax sp. | reverse complement strand
GAAACGCTCGCCGACGGACATGCCATCGCCGCAGTGAAGAAACTTTATGGTCACGCCGGCGGCGGCGCTTCGGTATTCGAGACTTTTGCGGCTTATCACACCGAACACGGCGGTGAAGCACCGTCCCTGCTCTCGACGCATCCGCTGGACGCCGAGCGCATCGAGCGGCTGCGGCAGGCCGCCGCGGATTGGGACCCTGTCCGTCAACCCCTGCGGCCACTGGCCCTGCCCATGCCGCCCCCTCAGTAAGGCTCAACCGGCCGCCGCCTGTCGCGTACGTGCCGGCGCGTGCCCGGTCCAGCGCTTGTAGGCACGCGCAAAGGCGCTCTGCTCGGAATACCCCAGCAGAAAAGCGATGTCCGTGAGACTCAGCGAGGCATCTTCCAGATAGCGTTCAGCCATTTCCTTGCGCACGCCATCGACCAGCTGGGTAAAACTTTCACCATGCTCCTGGAGCTTGCGCTGGAAGGTCCGTGGCGAGACGTGCAGCGCCGAGGCGACATGACTCAGCTCCAGTTCGCCATCTCCCAGCCGCTGCGCGATCAGGCGGCGGGCGCGGACCAGCGGATCGTCCGTGCGCGTGAGCGTCAGCAATTGCTGCTGGGCCAGGCGATCCATCAACTGGCGCATGGCGGGGTCCGGCTGGATCAGGCCCAGTCCCTGCCACGACTTCGGCACGATCATGCGGTAACTGTCCTGCCGGAAGCGTATCGGGCAGGCGAACACACGGCGCTGCTCGTCCAGGCGCTGCGGCGCCTCGTATGTGAAATCGACGCCCAGCGGAGAGATCGCCTGTCCGGTGATCCAGCGCACAAAAGTCAGCATGCCGGCGAGATTGAACTCCGCAAGCTGGCGGTAGCGGAGATCGGTCGAACGGTTCCAGCTCAACACGATCGCTTCGGCGTCGATCCGCACGTCCACCGGCGCAACGGTGATCACCAGCCCCTGATAGCGCTGCTGGGCGAGCATGGCCTCGCCCAGGGTCGTACAGGCCATGGCGACATAGCCGAGAACGCCGTAATGCCCTGGCCGGATGTGCTCGGCAACATGCACGCCGAGATCAGGATCCTGGGCCAGCACGGCGGCGCGATTGAACAATTCAGCCGCCTCCAGCTCGCTGACGCGCGCATCGCGGTCGTTGAGATCCACGTTCAGGCTCCGCTGCAGTTCGGTCGCATCGATCTGCCGCAGGCGCAAATAGTCGAACAAGGCCAGCAGATAGCTGACCGCGGTGCTGGGCGCGAGGGCCGCAGGGTCGTCGACTCCGGTCTTGGCGCGTGCTGTCATACAGATTGTCGTGCGGGGTCAAGCGGCAAGTGATACACAATGGAGAGAATGCTAACAGTCAATACATCGTGCGAATCGAGGAGCTTATGGAAACGCTGGACTGGTGGGCCAAATACATCTTCTACATCGCCATCCCCTATTTTCTGGTCCTGATGGCCTGGGAGTGGTTCGCCCTGCGCCGCGCCAAGAGCAAGGGCAAAAGGGGCTACGAGATCAAGGACAGCAGCGTCAGCATCTCGCTGGGCCTGATCAAGCTCGGCATGCTGGCCCTGTGCGCAGGCTATACCGGCTGGCTGTTTGCTTTCGTCTATGAACATCGCCTGTTCACGCTCTCGCCCCTCGTCTGGTGGACCTGGGTGCTGCTGTTCTTCGCCGACGACTTTACCTATTACTGGTATCACCGCAGCGCGCACCGTTGCCGCCTGTTCTGGATGGAGCACGTCAATCATCATTCCAGCGAGCACTACAACCTCAGTACTGCGCTGCGCCAGTCGACCCTGGGCCCGGCGTATACCTTCGTGTTCTACCTGCCGCTGGCCTTCGTCGGCTTTCACCCGCTGGCGATTGCGGTGCAATTCGGCATCAGCCTGATCTACCAGTACTGGATCCACACCGAGGCCATCGACCGCCTGGGCTTCCTCGAAAAGTTCATGAACACGCCCTCGCATCACCGCGGCCACCACGGCAGCAACGGCATCTACATCGACAAGAACTACGCTGGCATCCTCATTATCTGGGACAAGCTGTTCGGCACCTTCCAGGAAGAGCGCCGCGACGTCCCGGTGAAATACGGCCTGGTGCACGACCTCAAGACCTTCAGCCTGCCCACCGTGATTTTCCACGAGACCGCCTTCATGCTGCGCCAGGTCTGGAACGCCAAGGGCTGGCGCAACAAGCTGGGCTGGATTTTCGGCCCGCCGGAGTGGTCGCCGGACGGTCCGCAATATCCGCCGGATCACCCCTACTGGCAGACGCAAGCGGCCACCAAGGCAAGCTGAAATCGCCGGCATGCGGGCTCACACGATTGCAGGATTCGCCCGCACATTGCCGTCTGCTTCAATAAACCAGATTCCTCATACGGAAACGCCATGCGCTTCGACAATCAGGTGGTGATGATTACCGGCGCGGCCGGCTCTCTCGGCAAGGCGGTTGCCGCAGGCTTTGCTGCTGGTGGCGCCAGGCTGGCGCTGGCCGACGTCAGCGAGGCCGTGCTGCAACAAGCGTATCCCGGCACCGCCGACACACGCCTGCTGCTGCCGGCCAACCTGCTCGACTCTGCCTCGGCGCAGAATGCGGTTAACGCCGCGATGCAGAAGTTCGGCCGTCTCGACGCCCTCTGCAACATCGCCGGCGGTTTCGCCATGGGCACCCCGGTGCATGCCACTGCGGCAGCCGACTGGCAAAAGATGCAGGACATCAACGTCGGCACCCTGCTCAATGCCGTGCGCGCCGCGGTACCGGCGATGCTGGCGGGCGGCGGCGGGAAGATTGTCAACGTCGGCGCTGGCGCCGGCCAGAAAGGCGTGGCGCAGATGGGGGCCTACAGCGCCTCGAAGAGCGCGGTGATCCGCATCACCGAAGCCATGGCCGGCGAACTGCGCGAGCAGAACATCAACGTCAACTGCGTGCTGCCCAGCATCATCGACACGCCACCGAATCGCGCCGCGATGCCAGACGCCGATCCGAAGAAATGGGTCGCGCCGGGCGATCTGGCGGCAGTCATCACCTTCCTCTGCTCCGAGCAGGCGCGCGCGGTGCACGGCGTCGCGCTGCCGGTCGTGGGATTGAGCTGATGAGCGGCAAGACGCGCGAACAGCAGCTCGACGAACTGCTCGACAAGCAGGCGATTTACGAGCTGATCATGGCCTACTGCAACGCTGCCGACCGCCACGATCACGTCAAGATGCGTACGCTCTATCACGAGGATGCGATTGACGATCACGGCCACTTCGCCAAGGGCCTGGCGATGGAATTCATCGACAAGCTGCCGGAAATCCAGAAGGCCATGGAAATCCTGCATCACAACGTGACGACCGTGAACCTCAAGCTAGCCGGCGACCGCGCCGAGGGCGAGGTC
>JAGPBF010000337.1 GCA_018063505.1 Rhodoferax sp. | reverse complement strand
GGCCCTGTCTGCGCCATTGCCCCGTGGGACACGAAGGCGGACAGGGAGCCCACCAGCACGGTGGCAAGCACTACACGAGTTTTCATGAATGTTCCTCTGGTCGGTTGCGGGAGTGGCGGTTCTGCACTTCGGTGCACAGACCCAGTATCCAGCCCGATCCGGACTCCGTGTTATCCTACCGTCGCTGAAACATATCTTTTCGTCCATCCGGCAACCTATGCCACGAACTACGCCCGTATCCATAGACCGCCTCTCCGCCCTTCTCGATCGCTTTCGCGTTCGCACCCACCTGTTCCACGCCGGTGCGCTCTGCGGTGTGACTCGCTTCGAGGAAAAGCCCGGGCGCGGTTTCTTGCACGTGCTGCGCCGAGGGGAGCTTGTCGTCACACATCCACGACGCAGCGGCGGCCCTGCCAGGATCAAGGTGAGCGAGCCGACGCTGCTGTTCTACCCGCGCCCGCTTGAACATCAGTTTCGCAACGCGCCGGTTGATGGATCGGACTTCGTATGCGCCACTGTGGATTTCGAGGGTGGCGCCCGACACCCGATCGTTGCCGCGCTACCGCCGGTGCTGGTCGTACCGCTGGCAGCGGTGGACGGTCTTGACCAGACCCTGGCACTGCTTTTCGCCGAGACCGAGCGCTTGCGATGCGGCCAGCGCCTGCTCGCCGACCGCCTGTTCGAGGTTCTGCTGGTGCAGTTGCTGCGCTGGCTGCTGGATCACTCCGGAGCAGTGGGTGCGTCTGGCGGACTGATGAACGGGCTAGCCCACCCAAAGCTTGCACGCGCGCTGACCGCGGTGCACGAAAGGCCATCTGCAGATTGGACGCTGGAGTCGATGGCCAACGTCGCGGGCATGTCACGCAGCGCATTTGCGTTGGCGTTCAAGACGAAGGTCGGCGTGACGCCGGGCGACTATCTCCTGCAATGGCGCATCTCTGTGGCCCAGTCAAGACTCAGGGCTGGCGCATCCGTCAAGGGCGTGAGTGAAGAGCTGGGGTATGCGAGCGCCGCATCATTCTCTCGCGCGTTTTCTCATGCGATTGGCCCATCGCCCAGAAAATGGCTGCAGATGGAGAGGGATGAAGCGGTCTGACGGACGTTCTCCTCTCAGGATGCGGACAGACTTCGCTCGAAGGCTTTCGTGCGGCCAGTCCAGACTGCCAGCACCCATGCCTCCGTCCTGTATGCCCATTTGGCGGCGATAGCAGCCGAACGATCACGACTGGAGGCCGCGCGCCTGCTGCGTAAGACTACGCATGGCGCGCACCTCGTGAGCAGCGCTTCAGCGCGTGGGAGTCTGCCCCTTGTCGGGCATGAATGCCCTGAACATGAACCATGCAAACGCGACAACACCCACGCTGAAGACAACGTCGCCCGGCACCCTCGCCCAGACCAGCGCCTGCATCAGCGGGCTGTGAATGAACTCTGCCGAACGGGCATAGGCATAGCCGTGTTCGATGCTGGCGTAGGTCTGCAGGACGCCCTGCGGGAGCAGGGACAGGAAAGTCATCATCGCGATGCCGATGTTGAGTGACCAGAATGCGGTCCTGAGCCATCTCTGGTTCCACAGCGCGACGTCCGTGAGCCCACGCATGCAGTAGAGCGTAAGGCCCAGGCCGAGCATGCCGTACACGCCGAACAGGGCGGCATGGCCATGATTGGCCGTCGTATTCAATCCCTGCATGTAATAGAGCGCGATCGGAGGATTGATGAGAAAGCCGAACAGCCCTGCGCCCACCAGATTCCAGAACAGGACGGCGGAAAAGAACATGAATGGCCAGTGGTAGGTCCGCTGCCATGCGGCTTCATGTTCCACCTTATACCTTGCATAGGCCTCAAAGCCGACCACGAGCAACGGCACCACTTCCAGGGCCGAAGCCATCGCGCCGACCGCAATCGCTGATGTCGGAGTGCCGGAGAAGTAGAGGTGATGGAAGGTGCCGAGCACACCGCCAAACAGGAAAATGATCGTCGCGAACAGCACCATCACAGTTGCCGTGCTGGTCCTCAGAATTCCCATGCGGACAAAGAGCAGAGAAATGATGGCGGTGGCGAAGACCTCAAAGATACCTTCGACCCACAGATGCACTACCCACCAGCGCCAGTATTCCATCACGGCAATGTGCGTGTGCTCGCCCCACATCAATCCGGCACCATAAAGCAGGCCGATAGCCAGCGCCGAAACGAGCACCAGGTAGATCAGCGATTTGCTGCCTTTTTCCTGAAGCACCGGCCACAGCGCACGCACCACCAGCGCGACCCAGAGCAGAAGGCCGACAAGCAGGTATATCTGCCAGAAGCGGCCTAGGTCTACATATTCATAGCCCTGATGCCCGAACCAGAAGTTGGCCTTCAGCGTTCCGAACAATCTGTGTACGGCGGCCCACTGGCCGGCAAAGGACCCGACCACGATAACGAGCAGACTGATGAACAGGACATTGACGCCAAACCGCTGGTATTTGGGATCACGTCCCGCCAGCATGGGCGCAACGTAGAGCCCGGTCGCCAGCCATGCGGTGGCGATCCACAGCACGGCGAGCTGAGTGTGCCAGGTGCGTGTGACGGCGTACGGCAGATATTCGGCGAACGGCAGGCCGTACAGCCCTTGTCCCTCCACCGCATAGTGTGCGGTGACGATGCCGAGCAGCACCTGCGCCACAAATAGTGCGCACACCACCCAGAAGTACTTCGCGGTCGCCCGCATCGAAGGCGTGATGGTCGCACCGCTCAGCACATCCGACGCTGCCATGCCCTTTTCCGGAAGCATGTCGACGCGCCAGACATCGAACTGCTTGGCGTAGTAGGCGATCAGCGCGCCGGCAGCAGCGAGCAGCAGAATCACTGAGGCCAGGCTCCACATCAAGGTGCCGGTGGTTGGCGTGTTTCCAACGAGCGGTTCGTGGGGCCAGTTGCTGGTATAGGTGATGTTCTGACCAGGGCGGTTCGTCGTCGCGCCCCATGCCGTCCAGAAGTAGAACGCTGAAAGCTGCTTGGCTTCCGTAGCCGACAACCGGCCATGGACCGGGAAGGCATAGCTGCGGCGCAGATCGAGCGAGGCTGCGTCATCGCCTACATACAGGCTGACGAAATGCGCCTGCACCTGCTTGATGGCCAACGCGCGCGTGTTGCTCACGGTTATGACGCCCGATGCGGGGTCATAGGTGTTGGCACGCATCTCGTTCTGCAACGCAGCCTTGCTGATGGCATCGGCTTGCGCCGGGGATACGCCTGTCGGAGCATTGGATGACGACAATGCCAGCAGCGCCTGCGCTTCGCGGTGCAACCAGTCGGCGCTCCAATCTGGGGCGAGATAGCTGCCATGGCCCCAGATCGACCCTTGTTCCATGCCACCGATCGACTGCCAGACATTCTGCCC
>JAGPBF010000336.1 GCA_018063505.1 Rhodoferax sp. | reverse complement strand
GGTGGAACTGAAACCATGGCAGCCAGATTCCATCGTCCCGCTCGAAGCAGATCACCTGGCGGCGCTCGATCCACGACGCAAGTACGTTCATGCCCGGTCCGTCCCGGAGCTTGAACAGGTCGACGAATTCTTCGACCCGTCCGATACCACCAGTGGCCGCATAGGATCTGCACATGGCTTCGAACTGCATCCGGGCCGCGCAAGCCGTGCCGCGAAGAACCCCCCCGCCCGGGCTGAACCGAGCAGGGAGCACTACGCTCCTGGCCGGGGCAGCGCGCGGCGTGTGCTGATGAACGGTTGGCATGGACTCTGCAAGATCGCACCGGAAATGGATGGGCCCGGTGACTTCAGCGTGATGGCGTCTGCGTCACGGTTCGCTCCAATGGCGCGTCAAGTTCGCTGAACGAACTCCACTGCGGATCTTCATTTTCTGCCCAGCCGGTGGGCTCCAGGTTGCTGAAGACAATCACCACCACCACGCCAACCGCAACCAGCGCCATGTGCACGACGAAGGCCACCGGTACGCGATGGGGCGGCAGGTCCAGGTCACCCTTGGCACTGGAAAAATTTCCCACCCATTGGCATGCAAAGTTCTGGCAGCGATAACGCTTGATCGGTTGGAACAGGCTGTACAAGCGGTCCACGATACGCCGGCGCTCGCGCACCAGTGCACACCGGCAATGAGGGCAGTTTCGCGTGTTGCTCGGATGAGCGGTCGATGGCATCGCTCGTGGCGATTTGGTTTGCATGGCACTCCTCTTTGCATCCAAATATGGGTAGCTGTGCATCTGCGGTTGCTGGCATCACTCTAGAACGCGCCAGCATGCCCGTCTGTGCGCTGGCGGACATACCGCACCTGTTGCCGGTGGTCAGCGGAACTGCCAATGGACCGTTGCACCAAGCCTGCGCGCTGGCCCGGAACGTGGCCGGGCGCAGCACCTGCAGGGGTGCGGCGCCGGACTTCCACTGTCCGGCGCTCTGGAGCAATGGGGCTCGTTCGGCTCTGGTGTCAGTTCTTGCCGAACTGGGTCTTCGCAGCCTGGATGCAATTGCTCTTGGCGTCGCTGGCAAGCGCGTCGCATTTTTCGGTTGCCACCTTGTAGTCGGCATCGCGCTTTTCCTGCACCGCATCCTTCTTGGCCTCACCGATCTCCTTGCCCATCTTGATATCGGCCAGGCCCTTGGTTTCCACTGCCTTGGCTTCCTTGCGACACACGTCCTTGGCATTGCCAGCCTGGTCGTCGCACTTTTCCTTCGCCACTGCATAGCTGGAACTGACCTTGGTCTTGGCCAGTTTGGTGCCGTCCGCTGGTTTGCCTGAATACTTGAACTCGAGTTCGGCCAGCGCGACCTTCTCCTTTGCCTTGGCCTCCTCGACGCAGATGTCCTTGGCATTGGACTTGAGACTGGCACAGGCCTTCTGGTCGGCTTTGTATTCGACGCCGATGCGCGTCTTTTCGGCCTTGTAATCCGCTTTGGGCATCGTTTGGGCGTGCGCGGCCGAAACGGCCAGCAGCGCAGCGACGATGAGCGACGCCTGCATGTGGAAACGGATTGTCATGGATATTCCAGTTGAAATGAGCATCTATCGGCTCGGGATTCGAGTGTTGAGCAGGCGCTGATTCGGCAACAGCGGACGGCGCCGGTTGTTCCCGTAGTAGTTGTCCTACGCCGCGAGGGTCAGTGCAGATGTTTGGACTGCAGCACCTTGGACACCGGCACAGCCAGGTGTCGACGCGATCCCAAAGCATGGGCGTAGACCCAGGTGAATTCGGCGCCAAGCAAGAATATCTGCGCTGAAAAATAGACCCATACGAGCAGAGCCACCAGCGAGCCCGCCGCGCCGAAGCCCGAGCTGATGCCGCTGGTGCCGATATACAGACCGATCATCCATTTGCCCCAGGCGAACAGGGTTGAGGTCGCAAGCGAACCTACCGCCACATCGCGCCATTCGATGCGGGCGCGCGGCATCAGCTTGTAGATCATGGCGAACATGAGTGTCACCAATGCAAAGGACACCACCTGGTTGCCGATCGCCAGCATGAGCTCCCAACCGACCATACGCGGCGCCCACCATTTCTGTATCGCCGACAGGCCGGCACTGAGCAGCAGGGACACCAGCATCAGGAAACCGAAACCGAGGATCAAACCGAAAGACAGCAACCGGGTTCGAAGCAGCTGCCACAGGCCGCTGCCCACGCGCACCGGCGCGCGCCAGATGCGGTCCAGTGCGTCCTGCAATTCGGCAAATACGGTGGTCGCTCCGACCAGCATCAGTACCAGGCCGACAAGTGTCGCGGTGACGCCACCTGCCGGCTTGTTGACGCTTTGCAGCAGGTCCTGAATCGTAGAGGCGCCGGCAGCGCCCACCAGACCGCTGAGCTGGCCGAAAATCTCGCCGCGCGCAGCCTCAGGGCCGAACCACAGGCCGGCGACCGAAATCACGATCAGCAACAACGGCGCAATCGAAAACAGCGTGTAGTAGGCAAGTGCGGCTCCCATGCTCGGTGCATGGTCGTCAAGCCAGGCCTTGACCGCAGCCCGGCCGATCACCGCGGCCTGCTTGTAACCGGGCAGGTTTCGGATATCGATTTGCTCAGGCATCGATGGAGCAGGCATCGCTGCGCCCCGTCGCCAGAACATGGGGCTCAATCTCTCCCGAAGCGATGAAATACTCCAGATGTGCGACATCGAGCACCGCGGGCAGACGATCCGTGCAATCGTCGACCGGCTTGCGGCCCGACAGCCACGGGTTGGGCTTTACGAACCAGTTTGCCATTTCCCACGCGTCATACAAGGGAACAAGAAGCCCGAACAGCGGTTGCAACGACTGTCGGGGTTCCAATCGCGGACCGGCTTCGAACTGAAACATCGGAACCCAGGGCTCCGCCTGCCACATGAACCCGATGATCTCGCGCGTGCCAATCCATCTGGCGATCTGCGCGAATCGGGTCCGGCTATGCTGGTCGTTGCTGCGGGTCAGCTCACCGACCGAACGCAATCCACCGCTGGCAATGTATGCCATGCGCATGCCCGCCATGCGGTGATCGACGGAATTTTGCAGATCTCTTTGATCGGCAGGCTCGACGGCGGCCATACCTGGGGCGCTTCGTCTGCACATCAGCCAGGGGTCGTGGTCGCCCACCGGGGTCGGTTGCAGATGGTCGATCCCCTGCGGGTGCTCGCCGACGTCGGCGTTGCGCCGTTCACCCTCGTACACAGTCCTGGCGTTCGAAGTTGGCTTCATCCGTCACTATTCCCATTGTTGAGCCCGGTTGCAGGCGTCTTGCCCGGCGGTAGAGGTTGAACCAAGGCGTTGTGCCTCCCGATCCGGTCACACCCATTCTGTCGATTCCGTGGGCACCGTGAATCAGTCAACGC
>JAGPBF010000335.1 GCA_018063505.1 Rhodoferax sp. | reverse complement strand
GAGGTGGGGTCGTGGATCGTACGCATGATGGAGCGGAAAAGGGG
Organism: Rhodoferax sp.; assembly: GCA_018063505.1. Lineage (GTDB taxonomy): Bacteria > Pseudomonadota > Gammaproteobacteria > Burkholderiales > Burkholderiaceae_C > CAISIP01. The sequence goes on along the minus strand of JAGPBF010000335.1, from coordinate 3,360 downwards.
TCAGGTTGACCTGCCCCCTACCGGCGTACCACCGCATTGGAGGAAGTCCGGGGTTGCACGGTGTTGTACGCTCACCGCAGCCGGCCTAGCCTCTGTGCCGTCGGCAGATCCATACCGGACCCTCGTGTGGCTCGTGTGTGGTTCAAAGCTTGACCGCCGTGCCGCTCACGGCAACCATCATCATGCCGTTCGCTTCACCCAGCACTTCATAGTCGAAGTCGATACCGATCACGCCATTGGCACCCATCTCGCGCGCCGACGCGACGAGGTCGTCCATGGCTGCATCGCGCGCGCCGGAGAGCGCACGTTCATAACCACCGGCTCGGCCGCCCACCACGTCGCGCACCGAGGCAAACATGTCGCGAAAGATATTGGCGCCGATGATGGCCTCGCCGTGCACGATTCCGAGGTACTGCGACCGTTCCACGCCCTCGGGCAAGGTGGTGCTGAGGAAAAATCCGTCCGTGCTTTTGGAAAACCAACCCATGTGAACACTCCCGCTGACGCACCGCCGATTGGGTGCCCAGGCATCGTACCGCGCGCCACACACCCAACAATAACCACCATGCCCGGCTATCAGGTCCGGCCCGAGCGGTCTTGACGTCGTGCGCCGCCGCACCAGGTTCCGCGTCGTCCAGCGCAGGGAGGGCAAGGCTTTGCTTCTGTGCCGATGTGAAGCACGTCAACCCGAATTGAACTGCCCTTGACCTGCCTCACATCTGGCTCATGCCGCCGTCGGCAATGATTTCGGTGCCGACGATGAAGCCCGATTCCTTCGACACCAGGTGCAACACCGTGGCGGCGATTTCATCGGGAGTGCCGAAACGCCCCAGCGGTATCTGCGCCTGAACGCTGGTGGCCATCGCCTGCTGCTGGGCCGGCGTCATGCCCAGCTTGCCGTACAGCGGCGTGCTCACCGGGCCGGGGCTGAGCACATTCACGCGCACGCCCTGGGGCAGCAACTCGGCCGACAGGGTTTTTGCCAGTGAAATCAGCGCGGCCTTGCTGGCGGCGTACACGCTGGAATTGGGCATGCCGATGTGCGCATTGATCGAGCCATTGAGCACGATCGAGCCGCCACGCGTCATCAGCGCGGCCAGGCGCTGGATCAGGAAGTAGGGGCCTTTGACATTGGTGTCGAAGCTGCTGTCCCACAGGGCTTCGTCGATCTGCGCCAGCGGGCCGAATTTGGCCACGCCGGCGTTGACGAAGACGCCGTCGATCACGCCCATCTGCGCCTGCAGCTCGGCGACCAGCGCGGTCTGGGCCGCCACGTCGCCGGCTTCGCTGACCAGCGCCAATGCATCGGGCCCGAGTTCGGCCTTGACGCGGGCCAGGCCCTCCAGGTCGCGCCCGGTGATTGCCACGCGGGCGCCCTCACGGGCGAAGGCGATGGCGGCGGCTGCGCCGATGCCGCTGCTGCCACCGGTGACCAGAATGTTCTTTCCTTCGAAGCGGTTCATGATGTTTCCTTCAGTTGTTTCGTTGATGTCTTGCCGGGTCTTTCAACCCGTTTCCAGGGCTGATGGAGCAAGTGTCTGGCGATCGAAGGCGCTACAGACGCCATAATCTCGATGAACTCATGCGAGATACTCGAACATGTTGAGTCTGGACGATCTGCAACTGCTCGATGCGGTGCGCGCCACCGGCAGCCTGTCGCGTGCGGCCGAGCGGCTCGGCAAGGCTGCCTCCACCGTGTCGTACGCCGCGCGCCAACTCGAAGACCGGCTCGATGCACTGTTGTTCGATCGTGCCGGCTACCGCATCGCACTGACGCCGGCCGGTCTGCTGCTGGTCGAACAAGGCGCGCAGCTGCACGCGCAGGCGCAGCGACTCACCGAGCGGGTGAAGCAGGTCGCCCATGGCTGGGAGTCCGAGCTGCGCATCGCCACCGACGAGCTGGCGAACATCGAGGCGCTGCTGCCGCTGGTGGCCGACTTCGACGCGCTGGCCAGCGGCGTGCGCCTGCGTTTTGCCAACGAGGTGCTCGGCGGTACCTGGGAGGCGCTGCTGGACCAGCGCGCCGACCTGGTGGTGGCGGCCACCAACGAGCCGCCGGCGATGGCGCATCTGCAGTGGTTTGAGTTGACGCAGCTGCAATGGGTGTTTGCGGTGTCGCCGCGGCACCCGCTGGCACGCGAGACGCAGCCGCTGTCGATGGAGGCGATTGCCGCGCACCGCGCGGTGGTGGTGGCCGATACCTCGCGTCTGGCCATCGCCCGCAGCTACGGCGTGCAGATGCACCAGGAGCGGCTGGCCATGCCGAGCATGCGAGCGAAGATTGCGGCCCAGGTGGCGGGCCTGGGCGTGGGCTGGTTACCGCTGGAGAAAGTGCGCCAGCATCTGGCGCAGGGCACGCTGGTGGCGCTGGCCACGCAAGACCCGCGCGAACCGAATCTGCTTTACGTGGGCTGGCATTCGCACCGCGCCGGGCCGGCGCTGCAGTGGTGGGTGGAAAAGCTGCGCGACCCGCGGCTGGTGAGGCCGTTGCTGCACGTGAACTACTGAGCTTGCGGCCCCAACACCAGCAGGCACTGGTCGCCGCCGAGCGCGGACGGATTCAGCCTGGCACCCGCGTGGCGCGCAACTCGCCAGGCACCTCCGCCACGCTCCATGGCGACCCTGCCAGTGGTAGCGCCGGCCTTGACCTGGTCGGCGAGTTCGGGGAGCTTGTCAACGGCCATGCACCACGTCTTTCGGTACAGCGGTATTACCATCCCAACGTCAAGCAACACTTCAGCCGGAGATCGCGATGGCAACGACATTGACAAGCAAAGGCCAGGTCACCATTCCCAAGCGTATTCGCGACGCGTTGCACCTGCTGCCGGGGGCGGAGGTCGAATTCGCGGTCAATGAGGATGGTGAGGTGGTGATTCAACGAAACCGCCCGGTCCGGGCGGCGCGACGCCAGGCCAAGGACCGTTTCGAGGCTGTGCGTGGCAGTGCCGACATCCGGTGGAAAACCGATGAATTGATGAAGCTCCTGCGTGCAGACGACTGATAACTCGCGCAAATGGTCCTCGTCGACACCAACGTCCTGATCGACGTATTGCAGGACGACCCGCAGTGGGCCGACTGGTCGATCACCCAGATGCGGGCACAGGCCCGTGTGGACAGATTCGCGGCCCGCAACGTTTGGTGGTCAGCTGACCTTTTGGTTGGCAGAATGGCGGCATGCGACCGCGCCCTCGCCCACCGGACCTTCATCGCCGAAGCTGCCTGCTTGCGGCATTGCCCTGGCTGCCCGTGCCGGCGCTGGCCGTCGACGCGCCGCTGCGTGAAGCGATGCGCCGCGCCGAGGCCTTGCGCGACGAGGCGCAGCGTGCCGGCGACCAGCCCTACGGTGCGGTGGTGCTGCAC
>JAGPBF010000334.1 GCA_018063505.1 Rhodoferax sp. | reverse complement strand
GCCGCGCCCGACCGGGTGGCCAGTCTGACCAGCATCATGAGTTCGAGTGGCGCGCCCGACCTGCCGCAGGCCGATCCGCGGCTGATGCGGGTGTTGTTCAGCCGCCCGGCCAATGGCTCGCGCGAGGCGATCGTGGCGCATTACCTGCGTCTGTACCAGGCCATCGGCAGCCCGGGTTTCCCAACCGACGAGGCCGAGCTGGTACAACGCATCGGCATGGCGGTCGACCGCAACTACCATCCGGCTGGCACCCTGCGCCAGATGGTTGCGATTGCGGCCGACACCACCCGCGCAGAAGCCTTGTCACGTATCCGCAAACCGACGCTGGTGTTGCATGGCCTGGCCGATCCGTTGCTGCCGCCGGCGCACGGCCAGGACACCGCACGGCGCATCCCGGGTGCGCGCTTCACCACCATCGAAGGCATGGGCCACGACCTGGCCCAGGGCGTGATCGACCGGGTAATGCCGCACCTGGCGCCGTTTTTGCTGGCGCATCGCTGAGAGGAACTTCCCCCATGTCGACTCCGGAACAATCGCAGCTGGGCAAGGTATCGGCCTATCCGGACCGGTACGACGCCGCGCAGCTCTACCCGATTGCGCGTGCACCCAACCGCAGCGCGATCGGCGTGGGCGCCACCTTGCCGTTTCTGGGTGCCGACCTGTGGACCGCGTTCGAGCTGGGCTGGCTGAACCGGCGCGGCAAGCCGCAGGTGGCGCTGGGCCATTTCACCGTGCCGTGCGAGACGCCCAACATCATCGAAAGCAAATCCTTCAAGCTTTATCTGGGCAGCTTCAACAACACGCAGTTTGACGACGTGGATGCGGTACAGGCCTGCTTGCGCGCCGACCTCAACGAGGCCTTGTGGCGCGGTGCGCCGGTGCCGGGCAGCGGCGTGGGTGTGCGCATCCTGATGCCCGAGCTGTTCGACCGCGAACCGATCCATGAGCTTGACGGCATCAACCTGGACCGGCTGGACGTGGAATGCACGCAGTACACCCCGGCACCGGAATTGCTGCGCGCCGACTTTGACCAGCAACCGGTGACCGAAACCCTGTGCAGCCGCCTGCTCAAGAGCAATTGCCTGGTGACCGGCCAGCCGGACTGGGGCAGCGTGCAGATCAGCTACAGCGGCCCGCAAATCAACCAGGAAGGCTTGTTGCAATACCTGGTGAGTTTTCGCAATCACAACGAATTCCACGAACAATGCGTGGAGCGCATCTACATGGACATCTGGCGTCGATGCAAACCGGCCAAGCTGGCTGTGTACGCGCGCTACACGCGTCGCGGCGGGCTGGACATCAACCCGTTTCGCACCAGTTGGCCGCAGGCACTGCCACGCAACGTGCGCACCGCGCGGCAGTAGCGGGTCGTCTGCCGCCGATGCCGGATCCGGGCACGCCCCGATCCAGCGCCTTGGCATGTGCTATGAGCGGCCCATATCCTCGAAACGCTGCAGCGTGGCCAGGTCGGGGAAGTCGCCGGCGCGTTTTTCCTTCATGGCCGTGACCGCCTCCTGCACGTGGCGGTTGCTCCAGATCGCACCCTGCAGCCAGCCCATCTGCCGCAACGCATCGGCCACCGAATGGTCGCGGGTGTAGTGGATCGCCTGCTTGGTGCCCCAGATCGCGATCGGCGGCTTGGATGCGATCTCGCGGGCGACCTGCATCACGCCAGCGAGCATCGCCTCGTGGCTGTCGAACACCTCATTGACCAGGCCCAGCGCCAGCGCCCGTGCCGCGGGCAGGCGGCGACCGGTATAGGCCAGCTCCTTGGCCACTGCCTCGGGAATCAGCTTGGGCAGGCGCTGCAGCGTGCCGACGTCGGCCACCATGCCGATGTTGATCTCCTGGATGCAGAAGAACGCATCCGCAGTGGCATAACGCATGCAGCAGGCGGTGACCATGTCGACCGCACCACCGATGCAGCCGCCCTGGATGGCAGCGAGCACCGGGATACGCAGCGATTCGAGCTTGGTGAACGTGGCCTGCAATGCGCCCAGCGTGTCGAGCACCGCGGCGCGGCCTTCGGGGCTCTGGTCGTCCATCTGGAGGCCACCGGCGAACACATCGAGCGCCATGCCGGCGCTGAAATGTTTGCCGGTGCTCGACAACACCAGCACCCGCGACTGCCCGCCGTGGTGGATCTGGTCGAGCAGGTTGTCGAGTTCGCGCCAGAACGTGGCGTTCATCGTGTTCATCGCCTCGGGGCGGCAAAGCACCAGATGTGCGATCGGACCCGCATGGGTCAGTGAAAAGCAGCTCAGGGAGTTGGTGGAGGTGTTCATGACGCCACTGTAAACCGGTCCGGCTGCGCCGGCTGCTGGGGCAAGCCCGCAGCGCCAGGCCCAGGCGCCGCGGGCGGGCTGAAAGTCAGCATACAGCGCACCGTGTCGGTGCCCGGGCAATTTGCCGGCTGCCGCAGGGCGGCGTCGGACCCGGGCCAGGATCAGAACAGCTGGCCTGTCCAGCCGTCGCCCACGGCGCCGGGCTCACGCACCTGGTGGGCCGCCGGGGCACCGACTGGCAGTGGCAAATCGTCGGCCCTGGCCAGCGAGCCGACCCGTACACCGAGCAGGCGGATGCGCTGCCGCAGCGGCACCCGCTTGAGGCACTGGCCGGCCGCGGCACGGATGGCTTGCGGGTCTGCGGTGTGTTGCCCCAGCGTCTGGTCGCGGGTGGCGATCCTGAAATCGTCGAAGCGCAGCTTGATGCCGATGGTCTTGCCGACATATCCCTTGCGCTGCAGGTCCCCGGCCACCTGTTCGCACAGGCGGGTGAAGATGGCGCCGAGCTCGGCGCGGTCGCGCACCGCGTGCAGGTCGCGCTCGAACGTGGTCTCGCGGCTCATCGACACCGGCTCGCTCGCGGTACTCACCGGTCGCTCGTCGCGGCCCCAGGCGGCGCGGTGCATCCAGGCGCCGGTGGACTGGCCGAAGTGGTCGATCAGCCATTGCTCGTCTTTTTGCGCCAGCTCGCCGATGGTGTGAATGCCATGCCCCTGCAGCCTGGCATCGGCTTTGGGGCCGATGCCGTTGATCTTGCGGCAGGCCAGCGGCCAGATCATCGACTGGAGGTCTTGCTCGTGGACGATGGCGATGCCATTGGGCTTGTTGAACTCGCTGGCCATCTTGGCCAGCAGCTTGTTGGGCGCCACGCCGACCGAGCAGGTAAGGCCGGTGGCGTCGAAGATGCTTTTCTGGAGCAGCCGGGCCAGCACGCGGCCGCCTTCGCGCTGGCCGCCCGGTACATCGGTGAAATCGATGTAGACCTCGTCGACGCCGCGGTTTTCCATCTGCGGGGCGATGTCCAGGATGACCTGCTTGAACGCGCGCGAGAAGCGCCGGTATTCCTCGAAGTCGACTGGCAGCTGGATCGCCTGCGGGCACAGCTTGGCGGCCTTCATCATGC
>JAGPBF010000333.1 GCA_018063505.1 Rhodoferax sp. | reverse complement strand
TCAAGGCTGGACTTCGACCCGGCCGATGCCCCAGTGCTGGCGCCGATGGGGCCATCGCGGCTGCAACTGTCCAAACCGGTGATCGCCGCGGTCAGCGGCGCCGCGGTGGCCGGCGGCATGGAACTGGCGCTTTGGTGCGATATGCGGGTGATGGAGCAGGATGCCTACTTTGGCATCTACTGCCGTCGCTTCGGCGTGCCGCTGATCGATGGCGGAACGGTGCGCCTGCCACGCCTGATCGGTATGGGCCATGCGATGGACCTGATCCTCACCGGACGCCGTGTCGACCCGCCGGAGGCGCTGCAGATGGGCCTGTGCAATCGGGTCGTCCCCACGGGCAGCGCTCTGCAGGCTGCGCTGGCCCTGGCGGCCCAGCTCGCTACCTTGCCCCAGGCCACGATGCGGGCCGACCGCGCCAGTGCTTATGCCCAGTGGGATCTGCCGCTGCCGCAGGCCTTGCACCAGGAGTGGGAGCGCGGCAAAACCTGTCTGGATGATGCCTTGCGGGGATCGACCCGATTCGCTGCCGGGGCCGGCCGGCACGGAAAAGCCTAGTTGCTGCCCGGTGGCGTGTCCGACTGCGCGATGGGTCGCGGTTTGCCGGTGTCGTCAACCGCCACGTATGTCAGTGAAGCCTCGGTCACCTTGACGTATTTGCCCTGCCGGTGGAAATGCTCCGCGTAGACCTCGACCTGGACGGTCACCGAGGTGCGACCGACCCGCGCGACCGATGCGTAAAACGACAGGATGTCGCCCACCCGCACCGGCTGCTTGAAGATGAACTGGTTCACCGCCACAGTCACCTGGCGGCCCCGGGTGTAACGTGCGGGCAACACCGCGCCGGCCAGGTCGACCTGGGCCATGACCCAGCCGCCGAAGATGTCGCCATTGGCATTGCAGTCGGCCGGCATCGGAATCACCTTGAGCACCAGCTCCTTGTCCACAGGCAACAAGACCTCGGGCGCGCTTGAAGGGGTAGACATGGTCACAATGGGGTCCTGTAGAAAGGGGTGGAGGGCGTTCAGTCCACGCCTGGGGTTGCCCCCTGCCTGGCCGGTTTCCAGTTTTCCTGATTGATTGAATTGTCCCGCATGCGCCGTGTTGCCCCATTGTCCCCTCCTGCTGTAGCCGCCACGGAATCCGCCGCCGCACCGGCCAGGGGATCCGATTGGTCCACGCTGAGCCGTCTGTTCCCCTATCTGTGGGAATACAAGTGGCGCGTGGGGATCGCGCTGACGTTCATGGTCGGCGCCAAGCTGGCCAATGTCGGCGTGCCGCTGTTGCTCAAGGAACTGGTCGACGGGCTGAGCCCCAATGGCGGCCGCAACCTGGCCCAGGCCGGCGGCAGCGAGGTATTGCAGGCCGTGCTGGTGGTGCCGGTCGCGTTGCTGTTCGGCTACGGCTTGCTGCGCCTGTCGACGACACTCTTCACCGAACTGCGCGAGCTGGTGTTTGCCAAGGCCACCGAGGGCGCCGCGCGTTCGATCTCTCTGCAGGTGTTCCGCCATCTGCACGCGCTGAGCCTGCGTTTTCACCTGGACCGCCAGACCGGCGGCATGACGCGCGACATCGAGCGCGGCACCCGCGGCGTGCACTCGCTGATCTCGTATTCGCTGTACAGCATCGGCCCGACGCTGATCGAGGTCACGCTGGTGCTGACCTTGCTGGCGGTGAAGTTCGACGTCTGGTTCGCCTGGATCACCATCATCGCGCTGGTGGTCTACATCACGTTCACGGTGACGGTGACGCAGTGGCGCACGCAGTTCCGGCGCCAGATGAACGAGCTCGATTCGTCGGCCCACAGCCGCGCAATTGACTCGCTGCTCAATTACGAGACCGTCAAGTATTTCAACAACGAGGAGTTCGAGGCCGGCCGCTACGACGAGAGCCTGGAGCGTTATCGCAAGGCCGCCATCAAGAGCCAGCGCACGCTGAGCCTGCTCAATACCGGTCAGCAACTGATCATCGCCGCCTCGCTGGTGGCCATGTTGTACCGCGCCACCCAGGGGGTGGTCGACGGGCGCATGACGCTGGGCGATCTGGTGATGGTCAACGCCTTCATGATCCAGCTCTATATTCCGCTGGGTTTTCTGGGCACCCTGTACCGCGAGATCAAGCAGAGCCTGACCGATCTGGACAAGATGTTCCGGTTGATGGAGCAGGAACGCGAGATTGCGGACCCACCCGATGCGTTGCCGTTGGTGCTCGACGGCGAGCCGACGATCCGTTTCGAACATGTCGACTTCACGTATGACAGCGACAAGCGGCTGGCCAATGCATTGGCGCCGCGCACCATCCTGCACGACGTGAGCTTCGAGATTCCGGCCGGCAAGACGGTGGCGGTGGTCGGCCCCTCGGGGGCCGGCAAGTCGACGCTGGCGCGGCTGCTCTACCGCTTCTACGACGTGCAGGGCGGCCGGATCACGATCGCCGGCCAGGATATCCGCACCGTGACCCAGTCCAGTGTGCGCCGGGCGATCGGCATCGTGCCGCAGGACACGGTGCTGTTCAACGACACCATCGCCTACAACATCGCGTATGGTGCGCCCGGGGCCAGCCAGCAGCAGGTGGAGCAGGCGGCCCTGGCCGCGCGCATCCACAACTTCATCATCAGTACCCCGGCCGGCTACGACGCGATGGTGGGCGAACGCGGGCTGAAGTTGTCGGGTGGTGAAAAGCAGCGCGTGGCGATTGCCCGTACCTTGCTGAAGAATCCGCCGATCCTGATCTTCGACGAGGCCACCAGTGCACTGGATTCGGCCAACGAGCGCGCGATCCAGGCCGAACTCAGGACGGTGGCGCGCGACAAGACCACGCTGGTGATTGCGCACCGGCTCTCGACCGTGGTGGATGCGCACGAGATCCTGGTCATGGACGGCGGGCGCATCGTCGAGCGCGGCGGCCATGCGCAGCTGCTGGCGGCCAACGGGCGTTATGCGCAGATGTGGGCGATGCAGCAGTCGTCGGAGACGGCGAAAGCCTGAAGCGGCCGCGGCCGAAACGGGCAGGCCTTCCGACCGGCCGACCAGCCACAGGAGGTTCATGTCGGCTTGCGATATTGGTATGTCTCTTAATCGAAAATGGTAGTGACTTGCTGACCACCTGATTCCTAGAATGGTTCGGGACGCAACGTGGGCCAGCCCGCAAGCCAGGCCTTTTTCCTGAACCCTGATGGAGATTTTCAACGATGAAACAAGGTGTACTTCAGCGTATGCTGCCGATCCTCGCGCTCGTGGCTGCAACGACGGTCGCTGCTCCTGCAGCGGCCCAGTTGACCGTCGTATCCTTCGGAGGCTCCTATCAGGAGGCGCAGAGCAAGGCCGTGTTCCAGCCCGCCGCAAAGGCCATGGGCATCACCATCAAGGAAGAAACCTATACCGGTATCGGTGACTTGCGGCTCAAGGCCAAGGCC
>JAGPBF010000332.1 GCA_018063505.1 Rhodoferax sp. | reverse complement strand
CCATTCCGATGGCGCGCCTGGGCTCTGTCGACGAGTGTGTCGGTGCCTTCCTGTACCTGGCGTCCGAGCAACTGGCCTCGTATGTGACCGGTCAGGTCATCGAGGTCAATGGCGGGCAATACATGCCTTGAGCGGACCGGCGCCCTGCGCGCGGCAGGGTGCCTAGTTATTGCGCCGTGTGGTGCGCACCTGTCTGCGGCGACAGGCGTATCGCTCAGTCCGTCTGGCCGTGCGCGCGCACACTCATCGCGCAAATCTTCTGGCACAACTGCCGCCGGAATGCACCGGCACTGTCCTGTGCGTTGCCGACCGCCCGCGTATTGCGCAGCAGCGGGTGGTCATGGGGGTTGGCTGTCAAAGGTGTCTTGGAGCTGTAGATGCGCGCCGCGCCGGGCACGACACCCAGGCGGGGCCCGAGCTGCTCGGCAACCTCCGTGGCGATGGCGGGATCCAGGCAGATCACGTGGGCCAGACCCCGCACTGCCGTGGCAAGGCCACGCGGGTCGACACCGTAAAAACGTGTCTGAGGGCGGTGGGCCAAGGCAATCACCGGCAAGGTGCGCAGCGGTGAAGACACGTGGGCCAGGAAGCCTTGCAACTGGGATTCATCATTGACCTCGCGTGGTTCGCCCAGCACCGCAAACGGACCATCCTCGAGTTCCATGCGTTCGACCCAACTGCCCAACAAGCGGGGCGGCGCCACCACCAGTGGCGCATCGGCAACGTCGGTGCAGGAGGTCTGAAGCCGCAACACGTCGGCTTTGCCGTCATCTGCCACTTCGACCTGCGTCATCCAGGTGCGCACACCGTTTCGTTCGTCGAAAGCGACCGCCAGCGACCAGCTGGAATTGTCGGCCGAGCGTGACATGGCGATCTGCTGCCCGGGTACGGCATGGGCAAACTGTTGCCGCTCCATCTGCGCGTGCGACGGAACCAGCTTGGGCCACTTGGCCGCCACCCATTGCCAGGCCAGCTCGCGCGCACGGTGACGGTTGCTGTCGGAGTGGCGGTGGCTATGCAGGGCGACGCGCACGACATCACGCACCGCGGTGTCGTTGCGCGGCGCACGGATGCCGTTGCGGTCGGATGGAGCAGGCATGAACGAAAGGGCTTTTACGAGCAATGGGGGGATAGGTGGACCAACGCGGTGCACGCAAGGGTTGTCTGTCATTGAGGATGCAAGGATCGCGCCACCAGCCTGTGTGGCGGCTGTGGCAAACGGCGATTATCGTGTCCTTGTGTGACGTGTGTGCCGTCGTTGCGACTTGCGCTTGCCGGACAGGGCACTTTTTAGCCAGCGTCAAGCCGTGCGCGAGGTCTTGCAATTGCAGTTGCGCACCGCAAGCGTGCACAATGCACAGCCACCGGGGTTTGGCGTCGGGCCGACCGGAGACGCGCCATAGAATGTGCCGATGCTGCGCGCAAAGGCTGGTGCAACCAACAGATGGAGACAACAGGTGAGTCGATGGTGACTGCAAGAACTGTTTGCGCGAAGACGGCCAAAGGCGAGGAAGAGATCGAGCGACGCACGCATGGCCTGCCGCCACGTCTGCGCCAGATGCTGATTCTGATGGATGGCCGGCGTGACACTGCGGCTCTTCAAACCGTGTTTCCACCGGAACTGGTGCCGTCGCTGATGCAGCATTTGCTCGATGGTGGCTTCGTCGCCGAACTCAATCCCGGGCCAGCCTAGATCGTGGCAGCGCCATCGCCACTGCCATCTTTACTGCCTCAGGCTGCGCCGCCCCGGACCGCGCCGGCAAGTGCGTCGGCAGCCTTGTCCGGATTCGCTGCGGAAAGGTGCTCGGAGACCTGCCGTCAGCCTGAAGGTGTGCCGACGATCGGTGCGCCAGGCGGCGCCTGATCAGGCAACTGCGCTGTTGCAACATCCCGAACCTGAGCCATGACCGTGACCCCATCCGTCAAACCACCCGTCCCCTTGCAGTTAACCGATATCGAAGCGCGCGTGCTCGGAACGCTGATGGAGAAAGCGCGGACTGTGCCCGACAGCTACCCGCTGACGCTCAACGCGCTGCTGCTGGGATGCAACCAGAAGACCAGCCGCGAGCCGCTGATGCATCTGGACGAGGCCCAGGTGGCCGCCGCACTGCACACCTTGCAGTCGCTTGAACTGGTGCGCGAGTCCAGTGGCGGCCGCACGGCCCGGTATACGCACAACTTCCAGCGCGGTGTCGGGGTCTACGAACAGGCCGCTGTATTGCTGGGCATGATGTTGTTGCGCGGGCCGCAAACTGCGGGCGAGTTGCGGCTGAACACCGAGCGCTGGTACCCGTTCGCCGACATCTCGTCGGTCGAAGGTTTCCTGGAGGAACTGCAAGATCGGTCTGCCGAAAAAGGCGGTCCGCTGGTGGTCAAGTTGCCGCGTGCCCCGGGTGCGCGCGAGCAGCGCTGGGCACATCTGTTGTGTGGACCGGTGGACATCACGGCGCTCGCCTGCGGGGGAGCACCGACAGACGCAGCTGGCACCGGCGAGCGCATCACCCGGCTGGAGCTTGAAGTTGCACAACTGCGCCGCACCGTGACGCGCCTGTGTGCCGAACTGGGCGTTGACGCGCAAGACGACGCGCCGCCTGCCGGATGATGGGTTGAACGACTGCCTCACAGGGCAACGGCTTTCGCTGGTCGCGGGCCGAACGCCTGCTTGCGGCGTGTTCAGCTGCTCCTGCCGCTGCGTGGTCCGAGAAAGAACCACAGCAACAAGCCCAGCAATGGCAGCAAGGCCACGGCGACAATCCAGATCAACTTCTTTTCGTTCGAGACCGAACTCTGGAAGATGTTGATCACCGCCCAGATGTCGCCCACCAGAATCAACACGCCGAGCACGCCACCGTATCCCATATTCATCATTGCGCCTGACTCCTGTTGTCGACCCCGCTGGAAATGCGGGAGCAGCGGCCACTGTAGCGCATCGATGCCGTGCCTGACCGATGTGCCGCCTTGCGCAAGGGCCGCGCATTTCAAAGTACCATTGGAATGGTGCTTGCCAGGTGCGATTTTTTCATGACTGCCTGGTAGCGCTGTCCCATTTGCACCTGGAACCCGCCAAGATGACACCGCCTCCCGCTCGTCCATTGCGCTTCGGGCGTCTGCTCGCGGTCTGCCTGCTGGCCGTCGTCTTCTGCGGCTGGCTGGTGTGGTTTGCCCTGACCTATATGCCCGACTGCTGCGGGCCCTGATCTCGCAGCTGCGCACCAAGATGTTCTGGCATTTGATTACCCGTCTGGGCGAAGTCCAGATTCTGCTGCCGGCGGCCATGGTGGCCGCGCTGGTGCTGGCCGCCCGGCGCGACAGCTGGCCTACGGTCACCTTGTGGCTGTCCTTGCTGGGCGTGGCGGTGCTGCTCACGCTGGCCAGCAAGCTGGCCTTCATGGGCTGGGGTCTGGGCCTGCCGGCGTT
>JAGPBF010000331.1 GCA_018063505.1 Rhodoferax sp. | reverse complement strand
TCACCAGCTGGGGCTGTGCGGCCAGCAGCAGGCGCAGCGGGATCGGCAGCGACAGCACCCACTGGCGCACCGGCACACGGGGGATGACGTGGTCCACCAGATGCGCCGCGGTCTGCGACATGCGCCGGGCCCCGCACGAGGGGCAAAAGCCACGGCGCTTGCAGCTGAAGGCCAGCAGCTTGTCGTGGCCGCAATCCTCGCAGCGCAGGCGCAAGAAGCCGTGGGCCAGGATGCCGCATTCCAGGAAGGCGTCGAACTCGTCTCGGACGAATTGCGGCAGGTCGGCGCCGGCAGCGTCTTCGGCCTGGGCGAAGAACGTCGCGGCATGCTGCTGCACCAGGCGGTACAGCGTGGTCTGCTTAGGGATCGGTGGCGCGCATAGTGGACCGGGGCGCCATCGCAATGCGCCCTCGCGGTCTGGTGAGCGTTGGCTTGCACGCGCTGGGCATGGGGAATCTGGGGTGGTGCAGCTTCTCAGGGCGCGCGGGCCTACGCATCCGCCTTTGGGGGGATCAGCTACTCCCGGCGCCACGGCGACGGGCCTGCAGCGGCGCGGCACCTTGCCCGGGAGCGCCGCCGCTGGCCATGCGGTAGCAACTACTGCGCGATGGCATCCACGGCACGATCTATCCATCGATCCGGGTCGGCGCTTTCCACGCCCGCGCAAAGCCGTCGACTGATCTGGACCGCGGCGGTGCCCACACGCTGGGCGACGAGGTCACCACCGCCGCCAGCCGCATCTACGCGGTCGAGGCCAGTTGCTTCGTGATCGCACCTTACGCCAGGGCGGCTGCCTATCCGGCCGGCCACTATGCCCGCCCCGACGTGACCCGGCTGCTGCACAACAAGACGCCGGGTGATCGGGTCGTCAGCCGCGCGCCGGCCGACGAGATGGGGGTGGTTTAGCCGCAGCACGAGGACCCGACGGCCGAAGCGCCGGTGCTGCAACGCGCCTGAGTCCGCACCGCCAGCGGGGGTGCGGCGGCCACACCGGCGCGTGGCCCGTAACATCGGGGTCCTATCCCAGGACACCCGCATGCAACTCCAGGACTGGATCGGCCGCAGCGAGCAAAGCTCCGATGTCGCCACCGCCACCCCGTACGCCGCCTTGTCGGCCACGTTGAACCGCGCCGGCGAGCGGCCCGCCACGGGGATGGTGTTGCCGCCCTTGTGGCACTGGCTGTATTTCCTGCCGCTGCACCCGCAATCCGACATCGGGCCGGACGGCCATGCCCGGCTCGGTGGATTCCTGCCGCCAGTGCCGCTGCCGCGGCGCATGTGGGCCGCCGGCCAGTTCACGTTCCACCGGCCGCTGCGTATCGGCGACGCCATGACCCGGACATCGACCATCGATGCCGTGACGGAAAAAAGCGGCCGCAGCGGACCGCTGGTGTTCGTCAAGGTTCGCCATGAGATCCACGGTGCAGGTGAACACGAACCGGTGCTGAC
The DNA here is from genome assembly GCA_018063505.1 of Rhodoferax sp. Lineage (GTDB taxonomy): Bacteria > Pseudomonadota > Gammaproteobacteria > Burkholderiales > Burkholderiaceae_C > CAISIP01. The sequence continues at coordinate 1,973 of JAGPBF010000331.1, read as the reverse complement.
GGAGTTTCACGACATCGTCTACCGCGGGCCCGCACGGCCAGGGGATGTGACGCCCCCACCGGTTGCGGCTCCGGCACATGCGACCTGGGAAAAACATTGGGTACCGGACGAGGTGATGCTGTTTCGTTATTCGGCGCTCACCTTCAACGGCCACCGCATCCACTACGACCGCAGCTATGCCACCGGAGTCGAAGCCTATCCGGGTCTGGTCGTGCATGGTCCGATGGTGGCCACGCTGCTGCTCGACCTGTTGCGCCAGCACCTGCCCGAAGCTGATCTCGAGTCCTTTGCCTTCCGCGCCGTGCGTCCGCTGTTCGACACCCACCCGTTCCACGTGTGTGTATCGGCACAGGCCGACGGCAAGCACTTTGAGCTGTGGGCCAAGGACCACGAAGGCTGGCTCTCGATGGACGCCACGGCCCAGATACGCTGAAGGAAACACTCATGCAACCCCTGGCAGGTATCACCGTCGTCGCGCTGGAGCATGCCGTGGCCGCACCTTTCGCCACCCGCCAGCTCGCCGATCTCGGCGCGCGCGTGATCAAGATCGAACGGCCTGGCGTGGGCGACTTCGCGCGGGCATATGACGAGCGGGTGCGCGGGTTGTCGTCGCATTTTGTCTGGACCAACCGCAGCAAGCACAGCCTGACGCTGGATCTGAAGAACGAGGCCGCCCTGCAGATCCTGCATCGGCTGATCGTCGAGCAGGCCGATGTCGTGGTGCAGAACCTGGCGCCCGGCGCGGCGGCGCGCCTGGGCCTGAGTCACGAGGCCTTGTCCGCACGCAAGCCGGGCATCATCGTATGCGACATCTCCGGCTACGGCGACGACGGCCCCTGCCGCGACAAGAAGGCCTACGACCTGCTGATCCAGGCCGAGGCGGGCCTGGTCTCGGTCACCGGCACCGACGACACACCGTCCAAGGCAGGCGCCTCGATGGCCGACATTGCGGCAGGCATGTATGCCTATACCAACATCCTGGCCGCACTGATGCATCGCCAGCAGACCGGCAAAGGCCGGCGCATCGACATCTCCATGCTCGAATCGCTGACCGAATGGATGGGCTTCCCGATGTATTACAGCTTCGATGGCGCGCCGCCCCCTGCGCGCACCGGAGCCAGCCACGCCAGCATCTACCCCTATGGACCGTTCCCGACCGGGGACGGCCATATCGTGATGCTCGGCCTGCAGAACGAACGGGAATGGGCCGCATTCTGCCGCAACGTGCTGCGCCAGCCCGAACTCGCCACCGACCCGCGTTTTTCCAGCAACTCCAGGCGCTCCGCCGAACGCGCGCATCTGCAAGCACTGATCGTGTCGACCTTCTCCGGCCTGGGCATGGATGAAATCGTGTCGCGCATGGACGCAGCACAGATTGCCAATGCGCAGGTCAAGTCGATGGCGGATGTCTGGGCGCACCCGCAGCTGCATGCACGCCGGCGCTGGACCACGGTGGACACCGCGGCAGGCGAGGTGCCGGCCTTGCTGCCACCGGGCAGCACCGCCACGGATGCGCCACGGATGGAGGCAGTGCCGGCGCTGGGCCAACACACCGCCATGGTGCTGGAAAGCCTGGGCTACGACGCCGAACAGATTGCGGCATTACGCTCCCAGGGAGCGATCTGATGCAGCATGCCGCCGCGCTGGCTGCGCCGACCTTGCCCGAGAATCGGGGCTGAACACCGGGCGTGGACCGAGCACACACACCGGCCTGTCCTGATCGAACCAACACCATGCCAGACATCACATTCATCGAGCCCGATGGCTCCGAACACGGCCTCGAGGCACCGGCCGGCGTCAGCCTGATGCAGGCCGCCACCGGCGCCGGCATCAAGGGCATCGTGGCCGATTGCGGCGGCCAGGCGCGTTGCGCGACCTGCCACGTCTATGTCGACCCCGCCTGGGCCGTGCGGCTGCCGCCGCCCCAGCCGGTCGAACTGGCCATGCTCGAATGCACGGCCGCCGAACGGCGA
>JAGPBF010000330.1 GCA_018063505.1 Rhodoferax sp. | reverse complement strand
GCATGAACGCCAAGGTGGCGATGGACGGCACCCCCGATGTGATCTACCTGCAGGACTGGTTCGACACCTGGCTGGGCGCAGCCGCAGCCCGGGTGATCCTGCCGATCACCGACCCATACGTGGTGCATCACGGCGCGCTCGGTTCCTTCGCCACCGTATACCTGCCCAAGGACTGCGACGTCAAGGCGGCATGCGCCCGGCTGCAGCGCGTCAAGGGCATGCAAGAGGTGCTGACACGTGCGCAGGCGGCCGACAGGTTCGAGTTGCCAGCCGACCGCATCGGCGACATGGTGGTGGTGTCCGAGCGCTTCACGGTGATCGGCACCAGCGCCGCGCGCCATGATCTGACTGCGCTCGAAGTGCCATTGCGCTCGCACGGTGGCATCAGCGAACAACGCGTGCCGCTGATCCTGAACCGCCCCTTGCCCGGGCTGGACCGCAGTCGCCGTTTCCGCAACTTCGACGCCTTCGATCTGGCGCTCAACTTCGCGCAATAACGCCCAGGAGCAACCGCATGATCGACCAGTTCATCCGCGACACGCAGCTCAATGCCATGCGCCTCAATGGCGCCAAGGTCGGCGCCGAGCGCAGTGGCGACCGTGCCATCTGCGTCACGAACCCGTATACCGGCCAGGTTATTGGCAGCGTGCCCAAGGCCACGCTGGTAGAAGTGCGGGCCACCTTTGCGAAGGCGCATGCCTACAAACCTGCGCTGACCCGGTTCGAGCGCGCCGCGATCCTGAACAAGGCCGCGGCAATTGCAACGCGGCGACTCGACGAGATCGCCGCACTGATCTCGGCCGAAGCCGGGCTGTGCTGGAAAGATGCCGTCTACGAAGCCGGCCGCGTCAGCGACGTATTCCTGTTCGGTGCCACCGAGGTGCTCAAGGACGATGGCCAGATCTTCAGCTGCGACCTGACCCACCACGGCAAAAAGCGCCGCGTGTTCACGCAGCGCGCGCCGCTGCTGGGCGTCATCAGTGCGATCACGCCGTTCAACCACCCGATGAACCAGGTGGCGCACAAGGTGATACCGAGCATTGCGACGAACAACCGCATGGTGCTCAAGCCGTCCGAGAAAGTGCCGTTCTCGGCCATCCTGCTGGCCGACATGTTGTACGAAGCCGGCCTGCCGCCGGAGATGTTCAGCGTGCTGACCGGCGACCCGCGCGAGATCGCCGACGAACTGATCACCAACGAACATGTCGAGCTGGTCACCTTCACCGGCGGCGTGGCTATCGGCAAATACATCGCCTCCAAGGCGGGTTACCGGCGCATGGTGCTCGAGCTCGGCGGCAACGATCCGCTGATCGTGATGGAGGACGCCGACATCGACGAAGCGTCGACACTGGCCGTCGCAGGCTCGTACAAGAACTCGGGCCAGCGCTGCACCGCGGTCAAGCGCATGCTGGTGCACCAGGCCGTGGCCGACCGGTTCGTCGAGCAGGTGGTGGCCAAGACCCGCGCCTGGACCTACGGCGACCCGAGCGACCGCAAGCTCGACATGGGCACCGTGATCGACGAGCCGGCGGCGATGTTCTTCGAAGCGCGTGTCAACGAAGCCATCGCGCAGGGTGCCAGGCTGCTGGTCGGAAATCAGCGCCGCGGCGCCTTGTATTCGCCCACCGTTGTCGACCAGGTACGGCCCGAGATGCTGCTGGTCAAGGAAGAAACTTTCGGACCGGTCTCGCCGATCATCCGCTTCAAGGACATCGACGAAGCCATTCGCATCTCGAACGGAACAGCCTATGGCCTGTCCAGCGGCGTGTGCACCAACCGGCTCGACTACATCACCCGCTTTGTCAGCGAACTGGAAGTCGGCTCGGTCAATGTACGGGAGGTGCCGGGCTACCGGCTCGAACTCACGCCCTTCGGCGGCATCAAGGACTCCGGCCTGGGCTACAAGGAAGGCGTGCAGGAAGCCATCAAGAGTTTCACCAATATCAAGACCTATTCGCTGCCCTGGACCTGAACCGGCTCGCATGCCCCGCAGACCCATCCGCTGAACGGACGACACGATGACACTGACCTGGCCGGTGGTACTGGCGGTGTTGTTCGGCGCCCTGCTGCATGCCAGCTGGAACGCACTGGTCAAGTCCAGCACCGACAAGGCGCTCGATACGGCGCTGATCAATCTGCTGGCGTCGTTTCTGGCGGTTCCGCTGGTCATGCTGGTCGGCTGGCCGCCGGCCGATGCATGGCCGTTCATCGCCGCATCGATCCTCATCCACATCGGCTATTACGTGGCACTGTCCGGCGCCTATGAACATGGCGATCTGGGACTGACCTATCCGTTGATGCGCGGCACGGCGCCGCTGCTGGTCGCCCTGTCGGCATCGGTCACTCTGGGTGAGACGCTGTCGCCACTGTCCTGGGTCGGCGTCGTGGCGATAAGTGCCGGCGTCTTGACGCTGGGTCTGGGCCGGCACGCCTTCGACGCCCCCAAGGCGGTGCGGTTCGCACTGATCAATGCGCTCATCATCGCCACCTACACCGTCGTCGATGCGCTCGGTGTTCGCGCCACCGGCAACGCCATGCAGTATGTGGCTGCGCTGTTCCTGCTCGACGGTTGGCCGTTTGCGCTGATCGTATTTGCGCGCCGCACCTGGAACGTTGGCCCCTACATCCGCAAGCGCTGGCCGATCGGACTGGGCGGTGCGCTGGCGTCGATCGGCTCCTACGGTGTGGCCCTGTGGGCGATGACGCAGGCACCCGTGGCCACGGTGGCCGCGTTGCGCGAGACCTCGGTGCTGTTCGCTGCCCTGCTGGGCGTCTGGTTTCTCAAGGAAGTGTTCACCGTGCGCCGCGCCGTGGGCACGATGGTCATCGTGTCCGGCGTCATGGCTTTGCGCATGGGTTGAGGCCCATGCACCGCATTTTCCATTCATAAGGAGTCCGTCATGGCTTTAACCACACAGGCAGAAATCGTCATCGTCGGCGGCGGCATTGCCGGCTGCTCCACTGCCTACCACCTGGCCAAGATGGGTAAGACCGACGTGGTGCTGCTCGAGCAGGGCAAACTCACCAGCGGCACCACCTGGCACGCCGCCGGCCTGGTAGGCCAGATGCGGCCCAACCGCAACATGACCGTGATGAGCAAGTACGGCATCGACCTGTACAGCACGCTGGAGGCCGAGACCGGGCTGGCGACCGGCTGGAAGCAATGCGGCAGTGTCAACGTCGCACGTACACCCGAGCGCATGCAGGTGCTGAAGAAGCAGCTGGCGATGGCCACCAGTTTCGGTGTCGAGTGCCATCTGATCGACAACCAGCAGATCGCCGAACGGGTGCCGATCATGCGCACCGACGACCTGCAGGGCGGCATCTGGCTGCCTGGTGACGGCAAGGCCAATCCGGCGGACTTGTGCATGTCGCTAGCCAAGGGCGCGCGCAGCCGCGGCGTGGCCATTCATGAAGGTATCGAGGTCACCGGCGT
>JAGPBF010000009.1 GCA_018063505.1 Rhodoferax sp. | reverse complement strand
TACGTGATGGCGATCGCGCTGCCAGGCTACCGCGCCATGCGTGAGAACGTGGACTTGCGCGCGGCCCAGGAAACACAACACGCTGCATTGGCCCGCAGCCATGCGCGCCTGAGCCAGGCCGAAACGCTGGCCGGGCTGGGCAGTTTTACCTGGCAGCCACAGCAGCAACGGCTGACCTGGTCGGACGGCCACTTCCGGCTATGGGGTCTGGAGCCTGGCGCTGCGCAGCCCGACCTGGCCCTTTTCCGTAATGCCGTCGATGCCCGGGATCTGGCCATGGTGGATGCGTCGATGCGCCAGACGCTGGCCGGCGGGCCGATTGCCGATTGCCTGTTCCGGATCCATTGGCCCGATGGCAGTGAGCATCGGATTCTCGGTCGCAGCGAGGTTGTGCGCGACGCGGATGGCCAGGCCGTGGCGCTGACCGGAACGGTGCAGGATGTGACCGAACGGGTCCTGACACAGGACCGTCTCAATGAACAGCGCAAGCTGCTGGCGGTCATGCAGCAGACCACCCAGCTCGGTTTCTGGTTTGTCGATGCCGCGGGGATAACGACGGACGCCAATCCGGCCTTGTGCGAACTGGTGGGTTTGCCGCGCGAACGTTTGCTTGGCCGCGACATACGCGGCATGGTGGATGCGCAATATGCCGCCAGGCTGCGTGCCAGTCTGGCCAGCGGCAAGACCGACGATACCAAGGGTTCGCCGATGGAGCTGGCGCGGCCCGATGGAACGATGCGTGACTGCCTGGGGCACCATACGGTGCTGGTGGACGATGCCGCTAGGGTTGTCGGGCTGGTGGTCACACTGTCCGATCTCAGCGCCATCGAAAGCGCGCGGCAGGCCCAGCACGTATCCGAGTTCGTCGTCAATTCGGTGCATGACATGGTCAGCGTCACCGATCTCGCAGGGCGTTACCAGTTCGTCAACGACGTCTGGTGCCAGCGTACCGGCCTGGCGCGCGAGCAGGTCATCGGGCGCACGATCGAGGAGGCAGTCCCTGCGGTGGTGACAGAGCAACGCCGGCGGGCGTTGCGCGATTGCGCCAGCCAGGGCAAGATCCAGCAGGTGATTGCCGAGGTGGAATTTCCGCAAGCCGGCCTGTGCACCATGGAAACCACGATGACGCCGTATGTCAATCGTGAGTCGGCCGTGCTGGGTGTGGTCGCCGTGACGCGCGACGTCACCGAGCAGGTGCGGACCCAGGCGGCACTGGCGCAAAGCCTGGAGAACCTGCGGCGCGCGTTTGACGGCGCGAGTGATGGCATGTTCGCCTACGAAGCGGATGATCCGCAAGGCAGGCTGCTGTTTGTCAACGCGCGTTTCCTCGACATGTGGGACATGCCGCGCGAAACGTCCCGGCCACTGACCCGAGCCGATGTGATGGAGGCCTCCAACAAGCTGTTTGTCGACCCTGCGCTGGAGCAGCGGCGAATTGCCGACATCCTGGCCAAGGGTGACATCCATGTCGACCGGCTGGAGCTGCGCGACGGGCGTATTCTGGAGCGGCGCAGCGTGCGTCTGCCCTCGCCGAAGGGTCCGACCCAGGTCTGGACGCTGCGTGACATCACCTTGCAGGAACAGGCACTTGCGGCACTGCGCGCCAGCGATGGCCAGCAGCGTGCGCTGATGGACGCTTTCCCGGGATATGTCAGCGTGATCGACCAGGATTTCATCTACACCTATGTCAATGCGCGCATGGCCAACCTGTTCGGACTGCCGGCCAACGCCTTGGTCGGACACCATGTGCGCGAGCACATCGGCGAGCAGCGCTTCCAGCAGAACCGCCAGGAGATCGAGCGTATTGGTGTTGGCGAGAACGTGGTGGTCGAGCGCCATTACGAAGGAAATGCCCACCGCGCTGCGGTGGTTCTGCAGGTGACCCAGGTCATGGGCGCCAAGGGCCAGGGCGGGCTGCAGCGTTATTACGCCTTTGGCATCGACATCACCGGGCTCAAGAAAGCGGAAGAGGCCCTGCGTACCGCCAAGGACGAGGCCGAACGTACCAACCGGGCAAAAAGCGCGTTTCTGGCCAGCGTCAGCCATGAATTGCGCACCCCGCTCAATGCCATTCTCGGATTCTCGCAATTGCTGCGTACCGAGGCGCAGGTGTCACACCAGGCCAGCGACAACGCTGCGGAAATCGAGCGTGCCGGACGCCATCTGCTGTCGCTGGTCGACGACCTGATCGAGCTCGGCGGCGTCGAGGCCGGTCAGCTGGAGCTCTCGATCACGCCGGTGGCGGTGGAGGTCGTCATCAACGAGAGCCTGTCGATGGTGGCGCCATTGGCGGCCAATGCGGGAATCCGGGTGGTTTTCGATGGTGGCAATGCGCGCAATGCCATGGTGTCTGCCGATGCGGTCCGGTTGCGCCAGATCATCATCAATCTGCTCTCCAATGCAATCAAGTACAACCGTCCCGAAGGCACGGTGCGGGTGTCGTGCGTGCACCAGGGGTCATCGGCCGGCCCCGGCGCTGGCCATGTGCGTATCGCCGTGCGCGACACCGGCCTGGGCATCGAACCGGAGCTGGCCGGCCGGGTATTCGACGCCTTCGAACGGCTCGGGGCCGAACGCGGACAGGTGCAGGGGACCGGCATCGGCCTGGCCATATCGCGGCGCCTGGTCAGCGCCATGGGTGGCACCATCGGCCTGGACAGCCAACTGCAGGAAGGCAGCACGTTCTGGATCGACCTGCCGGCGGTACGGCCGGCGGGCGCAGAAGTGCCGTCCGGGGCCGCGACCTTGCAACTGCGCCACGGCAGCCACAGCGCCGCTGGGCAGCGTCCACGTTTGCTGGTGGCAGAAGATTACGGGCCCAACCAACTGGTGTTGCGCCAGCAACTGGGTACGTTGGGATGCGATGTCGACGTGGTCAACGATGGCGTTGCCGCACTGGCACGCTGGACGCAGCAGGGTTACGACCTGATCCTCAGCGACCTGGACATGCCCCGTATGGGTGGTCACGCGCTGGCCCGTGCCATCCGCAGTCAGGAGCAGGAGAGCGGGAGCGCGCGCATTCCGATCATTGCCATCAGTGCAGCCGTGGTGGCCGGCGAGCGCGGGCGATGCATTGCGGCGGGCATGGACGACATGCTGACCAAACCCATTTCGCTCGAAGGTCTGATGCGGATGTTGCAACGCTGGCTGGTGCAGGATGAATCGGCTGCGCCCAATGATTCTTCCCTGGCTGCCGATCTGCCCCCTGCGCCGGAGCTCGGCAGGTTGCCGGTGCTCGACCTGGCGTCCCTCTACCACGTGCTCGGTCGGGTCAGCACCGACAAGGCGCGTGCGCTGCTGGCGACTTTTTTCGAGGCTGCCGAAGCCGGGCTGCTGGCTTTGGCGCAACCCGGTGTCGACAACGCCACGCTGGCGCGCGAGATGCACCGCCAGACAGCGTCGGCGCGCACGGTCGGTGCGTTTCAGTATGCAGAACTGGCGCAGTCGCTGGAGCAGCAGGCGTTCACGCAGGGCCAGGCGCAGCTGGCCGGCGGATTGACGGCCTTGCGCGACGCGCTCGCGGCGGTGCGCGTGCAGGCGGTGGAACTGGACGCCCAGGAAGTGACGTCGATGCCGGCGCCACTGCAGGTCCAAACCTATCCGGTGTTCGATTCGGTACTGGTGGTCGATGACGATCCGGTCGTGTTGCTGCAGATGCAGCAGATGCTGGCCGGTATCGGGGTCGGGCGGGTGCAGACCGCGCGCGATGGTGCGCAGGCAATCCTGTGCATGGCGGGCAGTGCGACGCCGGTGGATGTGGTTGTCTGCGACCTGAACATGCCCGAAATGGATGGCGTGGAAATGATCCGCCGATTCGGCCAGAGCGGCTTTCGCGGAGGCCTGGTGTTGATGAGTGGTGCCGACGAACAGCTGCTGGCCACCGTGGGCAATCTGGCCCAGCTGCAGGGACTGAGCGTGCTGGGCAAGGTGCAAAAGCCGGCTACACCGCAGCAGATGCGCGCCTTGTTGCGTCGCTCCGTTCCCGCCGTGTCTGGCCAGCGTGCGCCTGACGCAGAGTCGGTCACGACACCGCTGGCCATCCTGACGGCGATGCGCGACCATGAATTCTCGATCTGGCTGCAGCCCAAGGTCGACGCCGTCACGCTGGTGCCGGTGGGGGTCGAGGCGCTGGCACGCTGGCGCCAGAAGGACGGCAGTTTCGTATCGCCTGATCTGTTCATCGTGGCCGCCGAGCGCGCCGGAATCATCGACCAGCTGTCGCGTGAACTGCTGCAGATTGCCTTGCGCGAAGCAGCCGGCCTGCATGCGGCAGGTTTCCCGCTGGCGATCTCGCTGAATCTGTCGGCCCTGTGGCTGGACGACCTGAGCCTGCCCGATCTGCTGCTGCGCTCGGCACAGGAACAGGGCCTGAAGCCGGCCGACATCATGCTTGAGGTGACCGAGACCGGGGTGACCAAGGACATTGCGATTGCGCTCGATGTGTTGTCGCGCTTGCGGCTCAAGGGTTTCGGTTTGTCGATCGATGACTTCGGCATCGGTTATTCGTCGTTCGAACAACTGGGCCGGATCCCGTTCACCGAGATGAAGCTCGACCGCAGCTTCGTGCAGCGCAGCACCCGCGACGCAGCAGCACGGGCGATCCTGGAGAGCAGCATGGCGATGGCGGGCAAGCTCGATCTGCGTACTGTGGCCGAGGGCGTCGAAACGGAGGCGGAGTTGCAGCTGATGCGCGAACTCGGCTTCGACGATATCCAGGGTTATCTGATCGCGCGCCCGATGCCACGTGACGAATTGGTGCGCTGGTTGCGCCAGAGTTCCGGCCGTGCGGCCGTGCGTTGACTAGCGGGCGCGGGCAGCGGCCACTTCGCGACCGAGTTCGATCACTGCGAGCGCGTAGTAGCTGCTCCAGTTGTAGCGCGTGACGACATAGAAGTTCTCGGTGCCTGCGACATAGGTCGCCGGCGCCTCGCCATTGAACAGCTCGACCAGCGCCAGCGGGCCTTCGTGGCGCTGCCCGGCCGCATCCGGGATCGCACCCTTGGCCATGAAACTTTGCACGCTGAAGGTCGGCAGGATGTCCGGTGCCAGCAGGCTGTCCAGGTCGAGAACCGTCTTGTCGAAGTGCACGGAGTAGTGGGTCGGCAAGCCCTTTTGCCAGCCAAAGGCCTGGAAATAGTGGGCTACCGAGCCGATCACGTCCGATGGACTGTCGAGCAGGTCGATACGTCCGTCCGCGTCGAAGTCGATCGCATATTTCACCCAGCTCGAGGGCATGAACTGGGGCATGCCCATGGCGCCGGCGTAGCTGCCTTTGTAAGCCATCGGATCGGCCCCAGACCGCTGCGCCAGCGACAGCAGTTGTTCGAGTTCGGCGCGAAAGAACGCACGGCGTTCAGTGGCCCGGGGGTGTTGTTGCGGAAAATCCAGTGCCAGTGTGGACAAGGCATCCATGACACGGAAATTGCCGGTGTTGCGACCGAAGATGGTCTCCACACCAATGACACCCACAATGATCTCTGCCGGTACGCCGTAGTTCAGCTCGGCCCGCGCCAGTTCGGCCTCGTTGGCCTGCCAGAAGGCAACTCCGGCCTGGATCCGGACCGGGTCGATGAACCGGCTGCGGTAGACACGCCAGTTCTTGGCGGTGGGATTTGCCGGCGGAAGAACCCAGCGTGCGACCTGGGGCAATTGGCGTGACTGTCCGATGGCCTGGCGCACCCACGCCCGATCCAGGCCACGCCGTTCGGCGATTTCGTCGGCCAGACGCATGGCATCCTCCCGCCCCGCATAGAGGACGCCGCTGTCGGCCTGGGTCGCGACCCTGCGCTTGCTGGTCTTGCTGGCCGCCTCGGCATGGGGCAGGCACAGACACAGCAGGCAGGTCAGCAGAAACGAACGGGCAGAAACAGACATCACTTTGGCCAGGGGAGTTGGGAGAATTCTCGCCGCAAATCGGAAAGTCGCACGGAGCCGGTCGCGCCGGCACGGGCGTAGCGCAGGGTTTCGAGGGCCAGCAGCCAACGCGTCAGCGCCTGCGCGCGGCTGTCTTGGCCACCCCAATGCGTGTGTACCAGCTGCGCCATGGTGCGCGGCGGACTGCCCGGCGCCACCGTCCATCCGGCGGCGCGCAGATTGCGAGCGGCACGCTCGAGCAGATGCAGCCAGGGATCGTGCCGGTGGCGATCCCACAAGGTCCACAACGCGCCCAGCAGGCTGAACAGGACCACCAGCGCCAGCAGCACATAACCCAGATCCTCCCAGCTTGGCGCATCAAAGCCGATATCCTTGAGCAGGTCGAGTTGCTTGCTCTGGTTGTAGTTCAGGATCCACTGGTTCCAGCCGTTGTTGAGCGCCTCCCAGGTGGCGCGCAGGTTGGCCCATATCTGCGGGTTGACGGTCTGCATGGCCGACGCCACGACGCCCTGCGGCAGGCGCAGGCGCTGCATGCTGCCGATACGACCCGGGGCGACCGCCGCCGTCGGATCGACACGGATCCAGCCGCGCCCGGCAAACCAGACTTCGACCCAGGCATGGGCATCACTCTGGCGCAGTGTCCAGAAGCCGTCGACCGCATTTGCTTCGCCGCCCTGGTAGCCGGTGACAATGCGTGCCGGTATGTCGAGCGAGCGCATCATGATGGCGAATGCCGACGCGATGTGTTCGCAAAAGCCGGTGCGCCGGTCGAACCAGAATTCGTCGGCCGTGTCCGGCCCGTACACACCGGGTTCGAGCGTATAGCTGTAGTCGCCGGTGCGCAGACGCTGCAATACTGCGTCCATCAGCCGGGCCGGATCGGCACCCAGCGCCGGGTCGCGGCGCAATTCGCTGGCCCAGGTCATGGTGCGCGGGTTCAATCCCGGTGGCAGCTCCAGATAGTCCTGCAGGGCTGCCGTGCGGCGCATCGGCCCATGGCGAAACTCGGTGTAACTCTGCGCGCTGTAACGCAGCAGGTCGGACACCGGCCGGTCGGTCGTCCACTGCAGTTGCGCCGACATGCGCATCGACATGGAGCGGGCATCGGGTGCGTCCTGCGCCGCATCGAGCACGAAGATCCAGGGGCGATTGTTGGGTTCGAGCGTGACCTGGTAACGGATCGGCTCGCCGGCGACCTGCAGGCCGGCGGCGTCCTGCATGCGCGGCGGAAATGCCGATCGCAGGGGCTGCCATTGCCGACCCTGCAAGGTCGACAGCACCGGGCCACGGAAATACAGCTCCGATTGCGGCGGCGGCAGGCCTTCGAAGCGGATTCGCATCGCAATGCTGTCGTCCAGCGCCAGTTCGGCGATGGCGCCAACCTCCATCGTCGATGACAGTCCGCTGCGTCCGGCCATGGCATCGCTGGGCACACCCCACAGCGGCGCCAGCCGGGGAAACAGCATGAACAGCACCAGCATGATGGGCGCGCCGAGAGCGGCCATGGTCAACGCGATGCCGGCGGCTTCGCGCAGCGGCGGTTTACCGACCGGCATGTGGGTATTGACCAGTGCCGTCAGCAAACCCATCAACGCGACCAGCATCGCAGCGGCGGTAAGCAGCGACTGCGAGAAGAAGAAATTGGTCAGCATCGTGAAGAAACTCAGGAAGAACACCACGAAGGCATCGCGCCTTGCGCGCAACTCCAGTGTCTTGAGCGTGAGCAATACCACCAGCAGGGTCACGCCGGCGTCGCGTCCGAGCAGCGTGCGGTGGGTCAGCAGCGTGGCGCCGATGGTCAGCACCAGCAGCCCGAGCAGCCACCAGCGCGAAGGCAAGGGTCGCGCCCGCCAGGCCAGCACGCCGCGCCAACCCAGCACCGCGATCGTCAGCGCGGTGCACCACAGCGGCAATCGCCCGAACTGCGGCGCCAGCACCCAGGCGATCACCAGCAGCAGGAACAGCGTGTCGCGGGTATCGCGAGGCAGATGGCGCAAGCGTTCGAGCAGGGGCATGGTTGTCATCCGCCAGCGTTGCCGTATCGGGCCAGCGCTTCCAGGCAACGCCGCTTGTGCGCCTCGCCGCTGGCAGGCCGGATCTCCTGGGCGCCCAGGCGCAGTCCGAAGTCCAGCCCCTGGCGGTCCGCCTGCAGCACCCAGGCGCACAGGCGTGACAAAGCGCGTTCCAGTGGCGCGCCGCGGCCCGGCAGGGACAGGGGCAAGCCGGTGTCGGTCAGGTCCAGCCAGAGCTGATGGCGTTGCATCTGCTGGGTGTCGCGGCTGACCATTTCGTCTGCCTTGGCCAGCTTCTTCCAGACCACCAGCTTGAGCGGATCGCCGCGCTGATAGGCGCGTACGCCGTCGAATTCACCGCTGGCGCGGCGTGCCTGCGCCTGGACAGCGCCGCCGGCGAGCGGCTGGCCTTCAGGCAAGGGTGGCGGGTGCAATTCCGGCGCCGGGTACACCAGTACCCGGGACGCCGGCCGCCAGACGGTCCAGACCCGAAAGGTACCCAGCGGAAACCGGGTCTCGGCGGTCAATGCGGGAATCGGAATCAGGCCACGCTGCTGCGGGTTGAACGCGACGTGCACACTGGAGCGTCCCTGTGACGGCACATCGGTCCAGACCCAGTGCTCGCCCTCGAGCATGCGCATTCCGATGCCATGGCGCACCCGTTTGCGCTCGCTGACAAGGTCGACCGACACCATGCTGCTGGCGCCTTGAAAGGTCGGTTCCACCGGCATCATCTGCAGTGACAGGCCACGCAGGGTTCCATGGCACAGATGCATGCCGACCAGTGCGCTGCCGGCGAGCAGAAAGGTCAGCAGATAACCCAGGTTGAGCTGGTAGTTGATGGATGCCACCAGCAGCACCAGCAGCGTGGCGGCCAGCATCAGGCCGGGCCGGGTCGGCAGGATATAGACATTGCGCTGGGTCAGCAGCAACACGTCGCGCGGCGTCAGTCGCGCTTGCAACCAATGGCGAAAACGCGCCTGGACGTGGCGTGCGGGGTGACGCAGGAACCGGGGGAATGGCTGCGCAAGCGCCATGCTCGACACCGATCTCAGGCCAGCGGAACCGCCAGCAACATGGCACGTACCTGTTCGACCGCGCCGCGACCGGCATCGCCCACCGGTTGCAGCCGGTGCGCGATGGTTTGCGGCAGGATCGCCTGCACGTCGTCGGGCGCCACGTAGTCACGCCCGCTGAGCAGGGCCTGCGCCTTGGCCGCGCGTATCACGGAGATTCCCGCACGCGGGCTCAATCCCTGCAGGAACCACTGGCCGGAACGCGTGGCGGCGATCAGGTCCTGCACATAGTCGAGCAGGGGATCTGCTGCGTGTACCGCCAGCACCTGCCGCTGCAGATCCTGTAGATCCTGCGGTGTCATCAGCATGTCCATGGCGTCGACCATGTCGCGCCGGTCATGGCCTACCAGCAGGATACGTTCGGATGCCCGGTCGGGATACCCGATGGAGATGCGCATCAGGAAGCGGTCGAGTTGCGATTCTGGCAGCGCGTAGGTGCCAAGCTGGTCGTGCGGGTTCTGGGTGGCAATGACGAAAAACGGATCGGGCAGGGCGCGTGTCTCGCCTTCGGCCGTGACCTGCTTTTCTTCCATCGCCTCGAGCAGTGCGCTCTGGGTTTTGGGGCTGGCGCGGTTGATTTCGTCGGCCAGCAGCACCTGGGCAAAAATCGGACCTGGGTGAAATACAAAGGCCTCCTTGCCGCGCTCGTAGATCGATACTCCAGACAGGTCGCTGGGCATCAGGTCGGAAGTGAACTGCACGCGCGAGAAATGCAATCCGAAACTGCGCGCCAGCGCGTGCGCCAGCGTGGTCTTGCCAACACCGGGAACGTCCTCGATCAGCAGGTGCCCCCCGGCCAGCATGCAGGCGACACAGTCCTGGATCTGCGCTGATTTCCCGACGATCACCGTGTTAAGCTGGCGCAGTAGATGTTGGACTTTTTGTTGTGGATGCATGGCATGACGTTACATGAATTTTCCCGCCTGGAAGTACGGCTGTGAACAAGACCGGATACTTCACACAGCCGACGTGCCGCCAGCATGAGATGGGTCCTGGCCATCCCGAGTGTGCCCAGCGACTCGACGCCATCGAAGACCGTTTGCTGATCACCGGCGTCGGTGATGCACTGGATCGGCGTGAGGCGGCGCAGGCCTCCTTGGCTGATATCGAACTGGCCCATGACCGCATGTATATCGCGTCGCTGCGGGGTCTGTCCGATGGCCTGCGCGACGAGATCGATGCCGGTGGCCCGGCACATGTGCAGATCGACCCGGACACCATGCTCGGCATCCACACCTGGGATGCGGCCCTGTTTGCGGCCGGCGCCGCGCTGGCGGCCACCGATGCGGTGATCGCAGGCGAACTCGAAAACGCGTTCTGTGCAGTGCGCCCGCCCGGCCATCACGCCTGCCGTGCCCAGGCAATGGGCTTTTGCTTTATCAACAATGTGGCCGTGGCGGCGAAATATGCGCTGCAGCGCCACGGACTCAAGCGCGTGGCCATCGTCGATTTCGACGTGCACCATGGCAACGGCACCGAGGATATCGTTGCCAGCGATCCGCGCATTCTGATGGTGAGCATCTACCAGCATCCGTTCTATCCGTATGGTGGCGCGACATCGAACGCCGCCCATATGGTGAACCTGCCGGTTCCGGCCTATACCCGGGGACCGGAAATCCGCGAACTGATCGAGTCTGGATGGATACCCGCACTCGAAGAACATCGCCCCGAGATGATCTTCATCAGTGCCGGATTCGACGCGCACCGCGAGGACGACATGGGCCAGCTCGGTCTGGTCGAGCAAGACTACGCCTGGATCACGCAGCGCATCAAAGACGTGGCAGTGCGCCACGCCAAGGGTCGCATCGTGTCATGCCTGGAGGGTGGTTACAGCCTGAGCGCCCTGGCGCGCAGTGTCGAGGCGCATCTGCGGGTTCTGGCCGACGTTTGACGCGCCTTGCAGACCGCGTTGCCGGGTTGGGCTGGTGGGGGATCAGGCCGGCACGGCAATCTGTTCCGCGAATGTCCCCCGGCCTCGCGGCCTCCTCCTTTATTTCGCTCCACAGACTGCCGCACCGGCCTGATCGGGTGGCGTTGCTGGCCGTTGATGCGCCTGCAAAGTCGCAGGCACTTCAGGGAGGGCGGACGGCGTAGCGAAATAAAGGAGGAGAAACGGGCGCAGCCCGTTTTGGGGGGCATTCGCGGAGCCGTTCGCCCTCCCTGACGTGCCAACCAGAGCCACTTCCCCGCAAACTGATACCTGCGCCAAGACGGAGTGACAAGGCGGCGTGATGAAGCGTACGGGTGGCCCCAGGACTTACTTCATGAACGATGGCAACCACAGGCTCAGGGCCGGGAACGCCACCAGCACCATCAGCATCAGCACCTGCACCACGA
This sequence comes from Rhodoferax sp., assembly GCA_018063505.1. Lineage (GTDB taxonomy): Bacteria > Pseudomonadota > Gammaproteobacteria > Burkholderiales > Burkholderiaceae_C > CAISIP01. The sequence continues at coordinate 30,237 of JAGPBF010000009.1, read as the reverse complement.
CGAAGGGCCAGACACCGCGAAAGATGGTGCTCAGGCGCACACCCGGCAGCAGCGTGTTGAGCACGAACAGGTTCATGCCCACTGGCGGCGAGATCAGGCCGATCTGGATCACCATCACGATCAGCACGCCGAACCAGACCGGATCGAAGCCCAGGCCCACGACGATCGGGAAAAAAAGCGGAATCGTCAAGAGCACCATGCTGAGCTCCTCCATGACGGTTCCGAGCAGCACGTAGATGACCATCATGGCGGCCACGATCATCGGTGGCGAAAGGCCCAGGTGGGTGATCCACTCCTTCAGGTCGCCCGGCATCGAGGTGAAGTTGACGAAGTTGGCAAATATGGTTGCTGCGATCAGCAGGGTGAACAGCATCGCGGTGGTGCGGGCCGACTCGACCAGGATCTCGAACAGTGTTTTCCAGCTCAGCGTTCGGCGGGCCAGCGCAAACAGGAAGGCGCCTGAGGCACCGATGCCGGCGCCTTCGGTCGCGGTGAACACGCCGCCATAGATACCGCCCAGCACGACAATGACCAGCAGCAACACGCCCCAGATGCCACGCACCGCCAGCCAGCGTTCTTTCCAGGTCGAGCGTTCGCCCGCTGGCGCGTGTTCCGGGTCGCGCGAGGTCACGACGACAATGGCCAGCATCATCGCCAAGGCTGTCAACAGGCCGGGAACGACGCCGGCGGCAAACAGCTTGCCGATGTTGGTTTCGGTAACGATGCCATAGATCACCATGATGGTCGACGGCGGGATCATGATGCCCAAGGTGCCGCCGGCGGCCATGACGCCGGTTGACAGCGAGTCGCTGTAACCGAGTCTTTGCATCGACGGATAGGCAACCTTGCTCATGGTCGCGGCGGTGGCGATCGACGAGCCGCAGATGGCGCCGAATCCGGCGCAGGCGGCGATGGTGGCGTGCGCCAGGCCACCGCGCAAGTGTCCGATGAACACATAGGCAGCGCGGAACAGTTCGTGCGCCAGGCCAGCCCGCGCCACGAAGTTGCCCATCAGGATGAACAGCGGAATCACCGACAGCGTGTAGGCGAATCCGGTCTCGTACACCACCTGGGAGGTGCTGTAGAAGGCGGCTGGCCAGCTGCGGGTAAGCCCCATGCCGACGACGCCGACGATGCCCATCGCAAATGCCAGCGGCACCCGCAGAATGGCCAGCACGAAGATTGCGCCGAAGCCCAGCAGTGCTTCGGTCATGGCCTGGCGCTTTCCGCTGGCGCCGGTTCGCTGCGGCGCAGCACGAAACGCAGCAGATGGACAAGACCGGTGAGGCCGCACAGCACCGACATGCCATAGATGAACGGCGCCTTGAGCAGCTTGAGCTGGGCCGTGGTCTCGCCGGTTTGCGCGAACTCGCCCGCGGTACGCCACATCAGCCAGGCCAGGGCCATCAAAAGTGCGCCGCACACCAGATTGACCAGCATCGATTGCAGTTTGCGCAGGCCGGCGGGAAGAATATGGTCGAGCGAGTCGAATACCACGTGTTCACGCCGTATCGACACCAGGGGCAGGGCCGCAAAGATCACGATCACCATCAGCAGCTCGGTCAGCTCCAGCGAGCCGGTGAGCGAGGTGGACATGAGCTTGCGACCTCCGACATCGAAAAATGTCAAGGTCATGATGCAAAACAGTGCGGTCGCGGCCAAGGTGCCGCAAGCCCATTCGAACAGTCTGTTCACGTTATTTTTTGCTCGCCATCATGAATGCGGCTCTCATTGGACCACCCGTGCAAGTTGCGCACCGCGGTACGCGCTTGCTGGGGTGCTCATTGTGCATGAGAGCCGCGAGCACGCAGGCGCCCGTGGCGGGCGCAGCAAGGGCTATTTTTCCTGCTTGGCGATCTCGGCGCGGAACTCGGCCAGCGCCTTGGCCGGATCTTTCAGGCCGGCTGCCTTGGCATCGGCGATCCATTTGGCTTCGAGTGGCGCGGTCTTGGCTTTGACGTCGGCGACGAACTTGGCGTCGGCCTTGGAGATTTGGACGCCGTTGGCCTGCATCAAGGCGGTTGCGCGCAGGTCAACCTTGTCCCAGGCGCGACCAAACATGCGGGCGTAGGTTTCGCCGGAAATCGCGTCTATGGCCTTCTTCTCGTCGGCGCTGAGCTTGTCGTAACGCGCCTGGTTCATGATGGCGACGAAACTGGTGTTGTACAGGCCTCCGGGGAAGGTGGTTGCGTGACGGATGATCTTGTCGATCTTGAACGACTCGGTCGACTCGGCCGGGAACAAGGTGCCGTCCATGACGCCGCCGGACAGCAGCTCGTACGAGTCAGGAGCCGGCTTGAGCGTGACGTTCATGCCCAGGGCCTTGGAGATTTCGTTCACCATGCCGCCACCAACGCGGAACTTCAGGCCGCTGAGGTCTTCGACCTTGGTGATCGGGCGCTTGGTATTGAATACGATGCCAGGTCCATGGGTGAACAGCGTAAGGACCTTGACGCCCTGGTGTTCCTTGTTGAACTCGGGATACTTGGCGGCGATCTTGTTGAACGCGACCGAGATCGATTCGGCGCTGTTGCCCAGGAACGGGAATTCCGCCATCTGGGGCGACACGAAGCGGCCCGGTGTGTAGCCGTGAACGGTGTACGAAATGTCGGCCAGGCCATTCTTGATCGCGTCAAACGTGCCGGGAGCGGCCGAAACACCGCGCGGCAGGATGTTGCATTTCATCTTTCCGCTGGTGTTCTTCTCGAGCAGGTCACACCATTCCTTCTGGGTCGTGCTCAGCGCGTGGCTTGGTGGCAACCAGGATGAGACCGTCAACACAGTCTGGGCGCCAGCCATGCCGGCAAACAGGGTGGTGGCGGCGGCTACGGCCGCAATGGCAATTCGTTTCATGAAAGGGCAACTCCGGATAGGCAAACTTCGACTCTAGTTTGAAAACCGGCCGCTGTCTGTCCATGGAAACCCGCACCGGACCGGCGTGTGCGACTGGCGTTGGCGGGGCACGGACGGACAGGCCTGCGGACTCTGGGGCGACACGTTTACAATTAAAAGCACGATCGTTCTATTTATTCCGGTTGGTGTTTGTCGTACGGCTTTCGGTCCATGTCGCACCGGCGGTAGCCGGCCGCAATGGCTGCCGCATAGAATGGTCTGTTCCTGCAGGGGGTGCAAGCCTGCGGCAAGGGATTCAACTTATTACCAATCAATGGAGTCGCAGCAATGAAGGTACTGGTGCCTGTGAAGCGCGTGGTGGATTACAACGTCAAGGTGCGCGTCAAATCGGACGGCAGCGGGGTGGACATCGCCAACGTCAAGATGAGCATGAACCCGTTCGACGAGATCGCCATCGAAGAGGCGGTGCGTCTGCGCGAGAAGGGTGTCGCCACCGAGGTGATCGCCGTGTCATGTGGGGTATTGCAGTGCCAGGAGACCTTGCGCACTGCCATGGCCATCGGTGCCGATCGCGCAATCCTGGTGGAGACGACCGAAGAACTGCAACCCCTGGCCGTTGCCAAGCTGCTCAAGGCGCTGGTCGACAAGGAACAACCGGGGCTGGTGATCCTGGGCAAGCAGGCGATCGACGACGACTGCAACCAGACCGGCCAGATGCTGGCGGCCTTGTGCGACCTGCCGCAGGCAACCTTTGCCAGCAAGATCGAAGTGGCAGACGGCAAGGCCAGCGTGACGCGCGAGGTCGACGGCGGCCTGGAGACCGTGTCCATCACGCTGCCCGCCATCGTGACCACCGATCTGCGCCTGAACGAGCCGCGTTATGTCACGCTGCCCAACATCATGAAGGCCAAGAAGAAGCAACTCGACAACTTCAAGCCGGCGGATCTGGGCGTGGACATCAAGGCGCACCTCAAGACGCTCAAGGTCCAGGAACCGCCACAACGCAGCGCCGGTATCAAGGTGCCCGATGTGGCGGCGCTGGTGGACAAGCTCAAGAACGAGGCCAAAGTCATCTGACGCCGGCGCGTCACCGGATGCGCGTTGCCCCACTGATCAAAGGAAATTTTTCATGACCTCACTGGTAATAGCCGAACACGACAACAACAGCGTCAAGGCCGCAACCCTCAACACCGTTACCGCCGCGCTGCAATGCGGCGGTGACGTTCACGTGCTGGTGGCTGGCGCCAATGCCGGCGCAGCTGCCGCTGCCGCGGCCAAGATCGCCGGTGTGGCCAAGGTGCTGCACGTCGATGATGCCGGCCTGGCCCATGGCCTGGCCGAGAACGTGGCAGCCCAGGTGCTGGCCATTGCCAAGAACTACAGCCATATCCTGTTTCCGGCCACTGCATCGGGCAAGAACATCGCGCCACGCGTGGCTGCCAAGCTCGACGTGGGCCAGGTCTCCGATATCACCAAGGTCGACAGCCCCGACACCTTCGAGCGCCCGATCTACGCCGGCAATGCGATCGCCACGGTGCAAAGCCTGGACGCGATCAAGGTGCTGACCGTACGGACCACCGGCTTCGATCCGGCCGCCGCCGAGGGCGGTTCTGCCGCCGTCGACACGCTGGGCGCGGTCGCTGCCAGTGCCGGCACCACGTTTGTCGGCAGCGAGATCGCCAAGAACGATCGCCCCGAGCTCACCGCGGCCAAGATCGTCGTCAGCGGCGGCCGTGCGCTGGGCAGCGCCGAGAAGTTCACCGAAGTGATGACCCCGCTGGCCGACAAGCTCGGTGCGGCCATGGGCGCGTCGCGCGCGGCTGTCGATGCGGGTTATGCGCCCAACGACTGGCAGGTCGGCCAGACCGGCAAGATCGTCGCTCCCGACCTGTACGTGGCCTGCGGCATCAGCGGTGCGATCCAGCACCTGGCAGGCATGAAGGACAGCAAGGTGATCGTGGCCATCAACAAGGATCCGGAGGCGCCGATCTTCAGCGTCGCCGACTATGGCCTGGAAGCCGATCTTTTTGTCGCAGTGCCGGAGCTGGTCAAGGCGCTGTGATCTGAATCGCGCAAGAAAACCCCGGGCCGCCCCAGGTTTTCAGGCACCCCCTCGGGGGGCCTGGCAAAGCCAGGGCTGGGGGCGCAAATAGGATGGTCGCGCACCCGCAGGTGCGTGGCCCTGTGCAAGCAAGCGCCGCGCCTGTTTGTTCCTTGGCTGGAACAGCGCGGCGTTGTTGTATCTGGAGGTTATCGTGAGCTACGTCGCACCCGTCAAGGACATGTTGTTCAACATCGCGCATCTGGCCGATCTGGCGCAGGTCGCTGCGATGCCCGGCTTCGAGGACGCTGGCCTGGAGACCGCGCAGGCCGTGCTGGAAGAGGCCGCGCGCTTCAACCAGGAAGTGCTGGCGCCCCTGAACTGGGACGGTGACCTCAAGCCGTCGTCGTGGAAGGACGGGGTGGTCACCACCACCGAAGGTTTCAAGCAGGCTTATGTGCAGTTTGCCGAAGCCGGATGGCAAGGCCTGCAACATCCGGCGCAATACGGTGGCCAGGGCCTGCCCAAGACCATCGGTGCCGCCTGCATCGAGATGGTCAATAGCGCCAACATGAGTTTTGCGTTGTGCCCGTTGCTCACCGATGGTGCGATCGAAGCCTTGCTGACAGCCGGCTCCGACGAGCTCAAGGCGATTTACCTGGAGAACCTGGTCAGCGGCAAATGGACCGGCACCATGAACCTGACCGAGCCACAGGCCGGGTCGGACCTGGCGATGGTGCGTTCACGCGCCGATCCGCAGCCCGACGGGACTTACAAGGTCTTCGGCACCAAGATCTTCATCACCTATGGTGAACACGACATGGCCGAGAACATCGTCCATCTGGTGCTGGCGCGGGTGAGTGGTGCACCCGAAGGCGTCAAGGGCATCAGCCTTTTCGTGGTGCCCAAGTTCATGGTCAATGCCGACGGCAGCGTGGGTGCGCGCAACGATGTGCATTGCGTCAGCATCGAGCACAAGCTGGGCATCAAGGCCTCGCCGACGGCTGTGTTGCAGTACGGCGACCAGGGTGGCGCCGTGGGTTACCTGGTGGGCCAGGAGAATCGCGGGCTCGAGTACATGTTCATCATGATGAACGCGGCGCGTTATGCGGTCGGTGTGCAGGGCATCGCCATTGCCGAGCGGGCCTACCAGAAGGCGGTGGTGTTTGCGCGCGAGCGGGTCCAGTCGCGGCCGGTCGACGGCTCCATCAAGGCCAGCGCACCCATCATTCACCACCCCGATGTCAAGCGCATGCTGATGACCATGCGCGCCCTGACCGAAGGCTGCCGCGCCATGGCTTCGGTGGCTGCTGCCGCCTACGATGCCGCGCATCACCATCCGGATGCCGAGGTGCGCAAGCAGAACCAGGCCTTCTACGAATACCTGGTGCCGCTGGTCAAGGGTTACAGCACCGAGATGAGCCTGGAGGTCACCAGCCTGGGTGTGCAGGTGCACGGCGGCATGGGGTTCATCGAGGAAACCGGTGCGGCGCAGTATTACCGCGATGCGCGCATCCTGCCGATCTACGAAGGCACGACCGCGATCCAGGCCAACGACCTGGTCGGACGCAAGACCAGCCGTGATGGTGGACAGACCGCGCTGGCCATTGCCGGGCAGGTGCAGGCCACTGAAAAGGCCTTGCTGGCCCATGGCGCAGCCGATGCCAAGGCCATGGCCTTGCGTCTGGGCGCAGCCCGGCAGGCGTTTGTCGATGTGGTGCAGTTTGTCGCCGACCAGTCCAAGGCGTCCCCGAATGCGGTGTTTGCCGGAAGCGTGCCGTATCTGATGCTGGCCGGCAACCTGATGGCCGGATGGCAGATGGCGCGCGCCATGCTGGTGGCGCTGGAACACCTCGCCGGCGCGCGCGATACGGCTTTCATGCAGGCCAAGATCACGACCGCGCGCTTTTACGCCGACCATATCCTGACCCGTGCGCCGGGCATGCGCGATGCCATCGTTGACGGCGCAGACAGCGTGAATGCGCTGGCGCTGGACTCTTATTGACCATCTGAACTTTCACTCCAGCCCATGTCCAAACTGCCTGCACCCCTGAACCGCCTGCCGCTGCCGATCATCGGCGCGCCGCTTTTCATCATCAGCAATCCCAAGCTGGTGGTGGCCCAATGTATTGCCGGCGTTGTCGGTTCGATGCCGGCACTCAATGCCCGGCCGGCGGCCCAGCTCGAGGACTGGCTGGCCGAGATCACCGAGACGCTGGCCGCCCACGACAAGGCGCATCCGGACCGGCCCGCGGCGCCGTTCGCGATCAACCAGATCGTGCACAAGAGCAACGACCGGCTCGAGCATGACATGGCGCTGTGCGTGAAATACAAGGTGCCGATCATCATTACCAGCCTGGGCGCACGCGAAGACATCAATGCGGCGGCCCACAGTTATGGCGGCGTGGTGATGCACGACATCATCAACAACAAGTTTGCCCACAAGGCGATCGACAAAGGTGCCGACGGCTTGATCGCCGTCGCGGCCGGCGCAGGCGGACACGCCGGTGTCAAGAGCCCGTTCGCGTTGATCCAGGAGATCCGCCAGTGGTTCGACGGTCCGCTGGCACTGTCGGGTGCAATCGCCAGCGGCGGCGCGGTACTGGCAGCCCAGGCCATGGGCGCCGATTTCGCCTATATCGGCTCGGCATTCATCGCGACCGAGGAAGCGCGTGCGGCTGACGCCTACAAGCAGGCGATCGTCGACGGAAATTCGGACGACATCGTCTACAGCAATCTGTTCACCGGCGTGCATGGCAACTACCTGGCACCGAGCATTCGTGCGGCGGGCATGGACCCGGACCACCTGCCGGTCAGCGATCCCAGCACCATGAATTTCGGCGGCGACGCCAAGAAGGCCTGGAAAGATATCTGGGGTTGCGGTCAGGGTATCGGGGCGGTGAACAAGGTCCAGAGCGCTGGTGCCTACGTGGCGCAACTGCGCCGCGAGTACGAGGCCGCCCGGGCCCGCCTGTTGTCGCCGGCAACGGTCTGATGTTGATGGCGCCAGCGATGGCGCCTGGGAGCGGGCCGGGGAGCGCGCCACGGCGGTGATGGCCTGCGGGTGGGTGCAGAAAGCCAGCGGCTTTGCTTGCCGGTTGACCTACTCCACGTCCATCCATATACTGGATGCATGAACAGTATATCGGTTGGAGCAGACGAAACCGCGCCGTTTGTGCACGGCCTGAAGATCGGGGTGTCGCGTGCATGAGGTTGCGATTCCCGTGCACGCCATCAAGGGCCGTGGCGCTGCCGACCAGCCGGCGCACCGTTTCTCGGCAGATGCCCGGTCCGCGTTCGACGACGGCTGGGATACGCTGGCCCAGGCGCACGGCGCAGGCGCGCAGGCAGCCGTTCCAACCCGTGTTCAGGCGCAGGCAGCCGGCAGCGCGATCAGCCGCAACCAGTCGCCGGACATCCATTTCGACTACGGCCTCAATCCGTACCGCGGCTGCGAGCACGGCTGTGTCTACTGTTATGCGCGGCCGACGCACAGCTATCTGAACCTCTCGCCGGGGCTTGATTTCGAGACCCGCATTTTCGCCAAGACCAATCTGGCGCAGCAACTGAGCCGTGAACTGCAGGCGCGCAGTTATGTGCCCAGCCAGATTGTCATCGGCTCGGTCACCGACGCCTACCAGCCGGCGGAACGCCAGTGGCGGGTGACGCGCGATGCCATCGAACTGCTGGCGCGTTGTGACCATCCGCTGGCAATCGTTACCAAGGGCAGTGGGGTGGAGCGCGATATCGATCTGCTGGCTGCGATGGCGCGCAAGAACCTGGCTGCGGTGTACCTGACGATCACCACACTCGACGCTGCTTTGGCACGTGCACTCGAACCGCGTGCCAGTGCGCCGTACCGGCGCCTGCGCACGATTCGCGCGCTCGCCGACGCCGGCATCCCGGTCGGCGTCAGCGTTGCGCCGCAGATTCCATTCGTCAACGAAGACATGGAAAAGGTGCTGGAGGCATCGGCCGAGGCCGGCGCCACAATGGCCTTTTACACCGTGTTGCGATTGCCATGGGAGCTGAACGACATTTTCCAGCAGTGGCTCGACCTGCATTACCCGCAACGCGCTGCGCGGGTCATGGCCCGCATCCGTGAGATGCGGGGTGGGCGCGATTACAACGCTGATTTTTCCACCCGCATGAAAGGCAGCGGGGTCTGGGCGCAGTTGCTGGGGCAACGCTTCGAGAAAACCTGTGCCCGGCTGGGTCTGAACCGCGAGCGCAGGCCACTGGACCTGTCGCAGTTCCGGGCCTCCTCGCTGTCAGATCAGGGAAGCCTTTTCTGACAGCGCTTGCGGCGGTTATCGGCGCGGCAATGTGTCGGTTTCCAGGGCTTCGTCGTAGGTCTGACCGTGCCGCATCCGGCGGTACAGCGGCAAGGCCAGCAGGCCTGCGAGCACGAACAAGGCGATCGACGATCCGATGCGCCAGTGCGAATCCACCGTCAATCCGTCGCCGGCCAACGCAAAGATCAGCGCCTGTGGCAGGTAACCAATGAAGCTGCCGGCAAAGAACTTCAGCTTTGGAATGCTCGACACCCCGGCCACCAGGTTGGTGATCAGATTGCTGCCCACCGGCAACAGGCGTATCAGCAATGTCATCGACAGCGGATCGGCCTGGACGAAATTGTCGAAACGCTTGAGTTTTGCCGGAAACATGCGCCGCACCACTGCGCGGCCGAACAGCCGCGCATAGAAAAACGCCAGAATGCAGCCACCCAGTGCCGCGACGGCACCAAGCACGGTGCCAATGGCCACACCAAAGGCGTAGCCGCCGAAGAATGCGACTATCTGGCGCGGCAGCCCGATCGCCGAGATGACCGCGCCAGCGGCGAGAAACAAAACATAACCGCGCAGCCCGTGCCCGCGCACGTGGTCGTTGATCCACTCCCGTTCGAAGAGATGGTCCAGACCTGCGTTCTTGAGCAATAGCCCAAGCCCGACCAGTGAAAGAATGATGAAGATGCCGCGCAGCCAGACGGGCAGATGGAGTTTGTTCACGTTCCGGGTTTTCCTGTCTCGCAGCCGCGTTTCTGGGCCGCGAAAGACACCGATTGTGCACTGGCAGCCGGCCGCCTCGCCCGGCTCGCCGCCCCCCTGGCTGCGCGACCTGCAGAGCCAGTGTCGGCGCGCCGCTGCACCTTTGTCGATGCCAGCGTCGAACCGGCATGACGGCCGTGGATCTGCTGCTGGCTCAGGTCGGCCAGACCGAACCGTGTTCCGGCACCAGTGCGGGCCAGCCCAGATCGTGGCCTATGCGTTTGCGCAGTTCGTCCGATGCCCGGCGTTCGCCATGAACCACGTAGACCTGCCCCGGAGCGCCGGGCATGGTCTTGAGCCAGGCGATCAGCTGGCGGGCGTCGGCATGGGCCGAGGCTGCCTGCAATTGCGCAATTTCTGCGTGGATGTCGATGTCGCGTCCGTGGATCCGCAGTGTGCGGGCTCCGTCGACCAGCGAAGCGCCACGGGTGCCGGGTGCCTGGAATCCGGTCAGGATCACCATGTTGCGACGATCGCCGAGGTAGTGTGCCAGGTGATGGAGCACCCGTCCGCCGGTGGCCATGCCACTGGCCGACAGAATCAGCATCGGGCCGCGGCGCCGCGCCAGCGCCTTGGACTCGTCGGTGCTGCTGACCATTGTTGCGCTGCGGGTGAGGGCGTGTGACTCCTGCGCGGTCAACCGGTGCTCGCCCAGGTGCTGCTCGAACAGGTGGGTCGTGTGCACGGCCATCGGGCTGTCCAGAAATACCGGCACCGAGCGCGGAATTTCCTTGCGCAACTTGAGCAGTGCGATGGCGTGCAACAGCGCCTGGGCGCGCCCGACCGCAAAAACCGGAATCACCGCCACGCCGCCGCGAGCGGTGACCTTGCGCAATAGCGGCGCCAGTTCACTGGGCAAGTCGTCGGCCGGGTGATCGCGATCCCCGTACGTGGATTCGATCAGCACCGTGTCGGCCAACGGCGCATGGGCCGGAGGGTTCATGATCAGGTCGTCACCGCGGCCCAGATCGCCCGAGAACAGAATCCGCCGGCCGGCCACTTCGACCAGCACGCTGGCGGCCCCCAGAATATGCCCTGCTTCCTGGAAGGTGACAAACCAGCCGGGGATCGGGCTGATGCGCTTGCCAAACGCCGTGGCCTTGATCTGCTTGAGGCAGGCACGTGCGTCGTTGCGGGTGTACAGCGGCAGTGCCGGCGCGTGTTTGGAGAAACCGTGGCGGTTGGCAAACGCCGCGTCTTCTTCCTGGATGTGGCCGCTGTCGGGCAGCAGGATCTTGCACAGATCCCGGGTGCCTGGTGTTGCATGCACCTTGCCGGTGAAACCTTCCTTGACGAGAAGCGGCAGGTAGCCGCTGTGGTCCAGGTGGGCATGTGTCAGCACCACCGCGTCGATCTGGTCCGGGGCCACCGGCAAAGGGCTGCGATTGCGCAGCCGCAATTGCTTGACGCCCTGGAACAAGCCGCAGTCGACCAGCAGCCGGTGCTTGTCGTGGCTGATCAGGTATCTGGAGCCGGTAACCGTGTCGGCCCCGCCCAGGAATGTGATGTTGACCGACATGTTGTCTCCCGTCGTATGCCGTGCCGATGGCCAGCGGGCATCGACGCAGACGCAAAAAAAAGCTGCAGGTGCCCGGGCAACACTGCAGCTTTCATTGGACATCAGATGCCCGCAACGGGCTTGATGTCGGTCAAGTGAAGAAGCTTTTCAGCCGATCGGTCCAGCTGTCGGTGCTGGGCGAGTGTTTGCCCGCATTTTTCTGGAACGACTCTTCGAGTTCGCGCAGCAATTTGCGTTGCGGCTCGTTGAGCTTGACCGGCGTTTCGACCAGGATATGGCAATACAGGTCGCCTGGATAACTGGCTCGAACGCCCTTGACGCCTTTGCCCCGCAGGCGGAACTGCTTGCCGGTCTGGGTGCCTTCGGGGATGTCGATCACGGCCTTGCCGGCCAACGTGGGCACATCGATCTCGCCGCCCAGCGAGGCGGTGATGATGCTGATCGGTACCGTGCAGTGCAGGTCGTCGCCATCGCGCTCGAAGATGTCGTGCTTCTTGAGCCGGATCTCGATGTACAGGTCGCCGGCCGGTCCGCCATTGGTGCCGGGCTCGCCGTTGCCGGTGCTGCGGATACGCATGCCGCCGTCGATGCCGGCAGGAATCTTGACTTCGAGTGTCTTTTGCTTCTTGATCTTGCCCTGGCCCTGGCATGTGGTGCATGGCTCGGGAATCACCTTGCCTGCGCCACGGCAGGTCGGGCAGGTCTGTTGCACACTGAAGAAACCCTGGCGCATCTGGACCGCGCCGGCGCCGCCGCAGGTGCCGCAGGACTTGACCTGGGTGCCGGGTTTGGCGCCCGAGCCGTGGCAGGTGTCGCATGCTTCCCAGCTCGGGATGCGGATCTGGGCGTCCTTGCCGCGCGCCGCTTCCTCCAGCGTGATCTCCATCGCATAACTGAGGTCACCACCGCGGAACACCTGCCGGCCGCCTGCGCCCGGGCGCCCGCGTTGCTGGCCGAACATGTCGCCAAAGATGTCACCGAACGCCTCGGCAAATCCGCCGAATCCCTCGGCGCCTGGACCACCGCGCATGTTCGGGTCGACGCCGGCGTGGCCATACTGGTCGTACGCCGCACGTTTCTGCGGGTCGGACAACATCTCGTAGGCTTCCTTGCACTCCTTGAACTTTTCTTCGGCCGCCTTGGAGGCATCACCCTGGTTGCGGTCAGGGTGGTGCTTCATCGCGAACTTGCGATAGGCTTTCTTGATCTCTTCGTCCGAGGCGTTCTTCGGAACACCCAGCGCTTCGTAGTAATCTCTCTTGGCCATTCTTGTTCTCTGTCAGCGCGCAGGTCTGCGGGTAATGCTTGCTGCGCTGGATCGATCCATCAATGCAGATCGCCGCGCCGAAGATTCCACCAGGGAATCGTTCGCGCGCGGCGCGTGCTTTGAAGGCAGGGTTGTCATCAACCCTTCTTGACTTCCTTCACCTCGGCGTCGACCACGTCGTCGTCGCCAGCACGTGATGCAGCTTCCGACGCCGGCGCATCCGCACCGCCACCCATGCCGCCGGCCGGCTGTTCGCCGCCCTGCTTGGCCTGCATGTCGGCATACATATGCTCGCCCAGTTTCTGGCTGGCGGTCATCAGTGCCGTGTTCTTCTCGTCGATCGCGGCCTTGTCTTCGCCCTTGAGGGCTTCTTCCACGTCCTTGATCGCCGCTTCGATTTTTTCCTTTTCGGCGGCATCGAGCTTGTCGCCGTACTCGGTCAGGCTCTTCCTGACGCTATGCACGCTGGCTTCGGCCTGGTTGCGCGACTGCACCAGTTCGAGCTTGCGCTTGTCGTCGGCCGCATTGAGTTCGGCGTCCTTGACCATCTGCTGGATCTCGGCTTCGGTCAGGCCCGAATTGGCCTTGATCGTGATCTTGTTTTCCTTGCCGGTGCCCTTGTCCTTGGCGCCCACGTGCAGGATGCCGTTGGCGTCGATGTCGAACGACACCTCGATCTGCGGCGTGCCACGGGCTGACGGCGGAATACCCTCGAGGTTGAACTCGCCCAGCATCTTGTTGCCGGCGGCAATCTCGCGCTCACCCTGGAACACCTTGATCGTCACCGCCGGCTGGTTGTCGTCGGCGGTCGAGAAGGTCTGTGCGAACTTGGTCGGGATCGTCGTGTTCTTGGTGATCATCTTGGTCATCACGCCACCCAGGGTTTCGATACCCAGTGACAGCGGCGTCACGTCGAGCAGCAGCACGTCCTTGCGGTCGCCAGACAACACCTGGCCCTGGATCGCAGCGCCTACGGCAACAGCTTCGTCCGGATTGATGTCCTTGCGCGGATCGCGGCCGAAGAAGGCCTTGACCTTCTCCTGTACCTTGGGCATGCGGGTCATGCCGCCGACCAGGATCACGTCATGGATGTCGGCCACATTGACGCCGGCGTCCTTGATGGCGGTACGGCAGGGCGCAATCGTGCGCTCGATCAGGTCTTCCACCAGCGATTCCAGCTTGGAACGGGTCAGCTTGATGTTCAGGTGTTTCGGACCTGATGCATCGGCCGTCACGTAGGGCAGGTTGATGTCGGTCTGCGAACTGTTGGACAACTCGATCTTGGCCTTTTCGGCTGCTTCCTTGAGCCGCTGCAGGGCCAGCACATCCTTGCCCAGATCGACACCCTGTTCCTTCTTGAACTCGGCAATGATGAAGTCGATGATGCGCTGGTCGAAGTCTTCGCCGCCCAGAAAAGTGTCGCCATTGGTCGACAACACTTCGAACTGCTTCTCGCCGTCAACGTCGGCGATCTCGATGATGGACACGTCGAACGTGCCGCCACCCAGGTCATAGACCGCGATCTTGCGGTCGCCGCGTTCGGTCTTGTCCAGGCCGAAGGCCAGCGCTGCCGCGGTCGGCTCATTGATGATGCGCTTGACATCCAGGCCGGCAATACGGCCGGCGTCCTTGGTGGCCTGGCGCTGGGCGTCGTTGAAATAGGCCGGAACCGTGATGACGGCTTCGGTGACAGGCTCGCCGAGGTAGTCTTCGGCGGTTTTCTTCATCTTGCGCAACACGTCGGCGCTGACCTGCTGGGCCGCCATCGCCTTGCCGCGCACCTTGACCCAGGCGTCGCCGTTGTCGGCCGCCACGATCTCGTAGGGCATCAGCGCGATGTCCTTCTGGACTTCCTTCTCGACGAACTTGCGTCCGATCAGGCGTTTGACGGCATACAAGGTGTTGCGCGGATTGGTGACTGCCTGGCGTTTGGCCGAAGCGCCAACCAGCACCTCGCCGTCTTCCTGGTAGGCGATGATGGAGGGCGTCGTGCGGGCGCCCTCGGAGTTCTCGATGACCCTGGGCACGTTGCCCTCCATGACGGCCACGCAGCTGTTGGTGGTGCCCAGGTCAATGCCAATGATTCTTCCCATGTTCTTCTCCAAATTTGCCCGGTTGTTGCGGTTCGCGCGCCGGTGCGAGTTGCTTACAAATCAATCCTGAACCAAAAATGTGGGTATTCGGTCCGATTTCAAGGCCTTACTTCGGCCCTGCGACAACAACCAGTGCAGGACGCAGGATGCGTTCGGCGATCAGGTAGCCTTTTTGCAATACGTTGACAACCGTGTTGGCCTCCTGATCGCTCGGGGCGACGGAGATGGCCTGATGCTGGTGCGGATCGAAGCGGTCGCCGGCGACGGGGTTGATCTGCACGACCTTGTTGCGCTCCAGGGCTGACATCAGCTGGCGCAGCGTTGCTTGCGATCCTTCCCGGATCTGTTCCAGCGTCGCATCCTTGATCGTCAGGCCCGCTTCAAGGCTGTCAATGACGGGCAACATGCTCTCGGCAAACGACTCGATGGCGAATTTCCGCGACTTGGCGATCTCGTCTTCGGCCCGCCGGCGCGCGTTTTCGGCCTCGGCCTTGGCGCGCAGGTACTGGTCCGCGAGCTCGGCGCTCTTGGCCTGCAGGGCAGTCAGGTCGGCCTGCGCCCTGGTCTGGGTGTCCGATTCGTGGGCCGACTGTGCGGCGACCATCTCTTCGGTGCTGAGGTATTCCTGCGCGGGATTGGTGGGATCGGGGTGCTTGTTATCAGACATGTTTCTCGGTCAGAATGTCGGTGCCATTGGCGGTTTCTGGGATGAACAAGACTGCAAATGGCGCCGTGCCGGCGCTTTTCAAGGGCCGCAGCACAGGCAAATGCCAATCCGGGCCGGCGCCACCGTGCGCCTGCAGGCGCCGGTGCCGGCCGGAGACTGTCGCGCGAAGGCGGGTCAGCCGGTGACGCCGAGCAATTCGACGTCGAACTTGAGCGTGGCATTGGGCGGAATGACACCGCCGGCGCCACGTGCGCCATAACCGAGATCGGGCGGAATCACCAGGGTGCGGGCGCCGCCGACGCGCATGCCGGCCACACCTTCATCCCAGCCGCGGATCACCATGCCGGCGCCGAGCGAAAACCCGAACGGATTGCCGCGGTCCTTGCTGGAGTCGAACTTGGCGCCCTGGACGCCGTCGTTGTAAAGCCAGCCGGTGTAGTGCACGGAGACCTGTTGGCCCGCCTTGGCCTGGGCGCCTTCGCCAATGGTGGTGTCGAGGTATTGCAATCCGGAGTCGGTGGTGTTCATGGGTGTTTCCAGCACAAGAGGATCAGGCTGACCGAGCACCAGGCGCTCTGGTGGCACGGCCCCGGGGGCGTTGGCGCCGCTGCGCAGGCCCGACGGGCTGCGGCGTCGCCAAAGAGCCTGCAATTATGCCAGCAGTCCGCGCCGCGCCAGGTCGCGCATCAGTGCCGACATGCCGTAGGTCCAGGGCATGGCCTTGTCGGAATGGGTGACCTGGTTGACCAGCGTGCCCAGCAGCGGCGTGGTCACCGACACGATGTCACCGAGTTCGTGCGTGAATCCCTGGCCTG
The DNA here is from genome assembly GCA_018063505.1 of Rhodoferax sp. Lineage (GTDB taxonomy): Bacteria > Pseudomonadota > Gammaproteobacteria > Burkholderiales > Burkholderiaceae_C > CAISIP01. The sequence continues at coordinate 13,934 of JAGPBF010000009.1, read as the reverse complement.
GGCCATGCCGGTCCTGGGTAGGGGCAAACATGGTGCCCAGGTAGAGCACAAAGCCATCCGGGTACTGGTGGGTACGGGCCTGCGGCGCGCCCATGGTCTGGTTTACCAGATCCAGCGGGTCGCGGCTGATCATCGCCAGGCTGCTGGCGCCGTGCATCTCGAAACCGCCGTCGCCGGCCGTCACGCGCATGGCCAGTTCACAGCTGCGCACGTCGTCGATGCCGAAGTTCTCGTCGAATAGCCGGATGAACGGGCCTATCGCGGCCGAGGCATTGTTGTCCTTGGCCTTGCCCAGCAACAAGGCGCTGCGGCCTTCGAAGTCGCGCAGGTTGACGTCGTTGCCCAGCGTGCAGCCGCGGGTCTGGCCACGGCTGTTGACCGCCAGCACGATCTCGGGTTCGGGATTGTTCCAGACGCTCTTGGGATGCAGGCCGATATCGGAGCCGACACCCACGGCGCTCATGGGTTGGGCCTTGGTAAAGACCTCGGCGTCTTCGCCAATGCCCACTTCCAGGTATTGCGACCACACGCCCTGGGCGATCAGCACCTCGCGCAACCGGGCCGCCTGTGGCGAGCCCGGCTTGACACTGCGCAGGTTGTCGCCAATGACACTGACCACCGACTTGCGCACGGCCTCGGCCCGCCCTGCGTCGCCACGGGCCTGCTCTTCGATGACACGCTCGAGCATCGACGCGACAAAGGTGACGCCCGCCGCCTTGATGGCCTGCAGGTCGCAGGGCGCCAGAAACCACGGTGTTGCCGGGTCCCGCCGCGTGCTGGCGGAATTGGCCAGCATGCTGGCGGTGTCGCCGATACGCGGGCCGCCAAATTCACGCACGGTGCCCACCGGGTCGACCATTTCGAGCAGTGCGCTGCTGGTGGGCGCAATACCCGAGATATCGAACACGTGGTCGGCCGTGACCCGCACCAGCGTCGGGCCAAGGCCTTCGGTCCAGACGCGCCCGATCAGCACGGCACGGTCATGGTCTTGCGGGAGAATGTTTGCAGGTGTCAGCAGGGTATCGATCATGTGATTGAAGTGCGCAAAGCGACAGCTAGGCTGGGTGGTGGGGATCAGGGTTTCTTCTTGTTTTGGGTGGCGGCCCAGCGCACGGCAAAGACGGGTAGCTCGCCCAGGCGCTTGAGCAGGTCGGCGCCGCTGCCTGTGACGATGTACCCATCGTCGCCATGGGACATCAGGCCGGCCTGGCGCAATTCCTTGATCCGGGTGTTCAGCGTGTTGGGCGTGATGCCGCCCACACTGTCCTGCAACAACCGAAAGGTTTGCGGATGACCGTCCCGCAGGGCCCACAACACGCGGATCGCGTAACGCGATTCAAGCAAGCTCAACAACTGGCTTATGGCTGCCATTTCCTTCGAGATCATCCGGCTGTCTCCTCGATGCCTGTCTGATTATTATTCGGGGAGGCCAGTGTAGGCGGACAGTGCGGGTCCAACAATAGTCCAGCAATGGCGGGGCCGACAATTGGCAGGCGCGAAGGGCCCGGCGTGAACCTGCGGCCAGGCTGGCCGGCAGCTTGCTGGATCACTTGCGGCTGTGCCGGTCGTGCCCCGGTGCGGATGAAGAAATAGTGAGCGGATATCATCAAATCAGTCCCACACCCGGCTGGCTGCCGCAGGCTGCGTTGTGCACCTTGTACCGTTGCTGACCGGTCAACATTCGAACGGAACCCCCGATGGACCACCAGAACCTGATTGCAATTGACATCCACACCCATGCCGAGGTCAGTTGCTGGAATCCGTTCGACAACTATGGCGAGGAGGTTGACCGCGCCGCAGACAAGTACTTTCGCAGCAACCGGCGCCCGTCCATAACCGAGACCATCGCGTACTACCGCGAACGCAGGATCGGCCTGGTGATGTTCACCGTCGACGCCGAGACGCAGATGGGGCGCCGGCGCATTCCGAACGAGGAGATCGCGCAGGCTGCACGCGAGAACGCCGACATGATGATCGCCTTTGCCAGCATCGATCCGCACAAGGGAAAGATGGGCGCGCGCGAGGCGCGTCGCCTGATCGAGCAGGAGGGCATCAAGGGCTTCAAGTTTCATCCCACGGTGCAGGGTTACCACCCGTATGACCGCATGGCATGGCCGATCTACGAAGTCATCAACGAATACAGCTTGCCGGCCATCTTCCATACCGGACACAGCGGCATTGGCAGTGGCATGCGCTGTGGCGCCGGACTGCGGCTGGAATACAGCAATCCGATGCACCTCGATGACGTGGCGATCAGTTTTCCCGACATGCAGATCGTCATGGCGCACCCGAGTTTCCCATGGCAGGACGAAGCTCTCAGCGTGGCAACGCACAAACCCAATGTCTGGATCGACCTGAGTGGCTGGAGCCCGAAATATTTTCCCAAACAGCTGGTCCAGTACGCCAATACCTTGCTCAAGGACCGCATCCTGTTCGGCAGCGACTACCCGCTGATCACACCCGACCGCTGGATGAAGGATTTTGAAGACGCCGGTTTCAAGCCGGAGGTCATGCCAGGCATCCTCAAGGGCAACGCGGTACGTTTGCTGGGGCTTGCACAAGGCAAAACGCCCGGCAGTGCCCCGGCCTAGGGTTATCCCCGGGTCCATATCCGTGTTGCGCACTGAACGATTTCCCGACCCGTCGATCAGTCGATATCCAACTACATGAGGAATGCCCGATGACACGCAAGACTGCCGCAGATTTCGACCAGGAACTGCTGATTCTGTTTGACGCCTATGTCCACGGCGGCATCGACCGGCGCGGTTTTCTGGAGCGCGCACAGAAGTTTGCCATCGGTGGCGTGACCGCCAGCATGCTGCTGGCGTCGCTGAGCCCCGATTTTGCCGCCGCCCAGGTGGTGCCCAAGGATGACAAGCGCATCAAGACCGAGATGCTGAGCTACCCGTCGCCCAGTGGATCGGGAACCATGAAGGGCTATCTGGCCATGCCGGCGCAGCCCAGTGGCAAGTTGCCCGGTGTGCTGGTGATCCACGAGAACCGCGGCCTCAATCCGCATATCGAAGACATAACGCGTCGCCTCGCACTCGACAACTTCATCGCGTTTGCGCCCGACGCTTTGGCGCCGCTGGGCGGTTATCCGGGAGACGAGGACAAGGCGCGTACCTTGTTTGGCCAGCTCGACCAGGCCAAAACGCGCGAGGATTTCGTGACAGCTGCGACGGTGCTGCGTGAGCGAGCGGAGTGCAGCGGCAAATACGGCGCCGTCGGTTTCTGTTATGGCGGTGGTATCGTGCACATGCTGTCGACCCGACTGCCCGATCTCGCGGCAGGTGTTCCGTTCTACGGCAATATGCCGGCGGTCGAGGAGGCTGTAAAGGTCAAGGCGCCGCTGCAGATCCATTTTGCGGGCGTCGACGAACGCATCAATGCGGCCTGGCCGGCGTATGAGGCTGCACTCAAGGCGGCCGGCGCGCGCTACACGGCGCATGAATACGCCGGCACCCAGCACGGCTTCAACAACGACACCACCCCGCGTTTCGATGCGGCTGCTGCCAGGCTGGCCTGGCAGCGCACCGGCGCGTTCTTCCAGCAACATCTGAGGTCATGACACATGCGAGCGTGGAATAGGTACCTGGCCGCCGTCGGCTTTGCCTTGCTGGCGCTGCCGGGCCAGGCGCAGAACTTTCCCGGCAAGTCGGTGCGTATCGTGGTGCCCTTCGGTGCCGGTGGCGTGGCCGACATGACGGCGCGCGCCGTGGCCCAGAAGCTCAGCCAGTCGCTGGGCCAGGCCGTGGTCATCGACAACAAGCCCGGTGCCGGCGGAGTCAGCGCCGGCGACGCAGTGGCCAAGGCCGAGCCGGACGGTCATACCTTGCTGCTGATCTCCAACGGCACGGCGGTCAGTGCCGGCATCTTCAAGTCGCTGCCGTTCGACACCGTGAAAGACTTCACGCCAATTTCCACGCTGGCGAGTTTCGATATCGCGATCGTGGCACCGGCCGATTCGCCGTTCAAGACGCTGGGTGAACTGATCGCGCATGCCAAGGCGCATCCGGGCAAACTCAATCTGGGCACCATCAATATCGGCAGTACCCAGAATCTGACGGCCGAACTGTTCAAGTCGGCTGCGGGCATCGACGCGCAAATCGTGCCTTTCAACGGCACTCCGGCCGTGATCACCGCCTTGCGTGGTGGTCAGATTGACGCAGCCGTCGAGATTCTCGGGCCGGTCATGGCGCAGATCAGCAGCAAGTCATTGCGCGCGCTGGCCATCACCGGCGCCAAACGCTCGGCAGTGATGCCAGAGGTGCCGACGGCCCTCGAAAGCGGCGTCGCCGGATTGGTCGCAACGTCATGGAACGGCCTGGCAGCGCCGGCCGGCACACCGGCGGCCGTGGTCAACCGACTCAACAAGGACATCGTGGCTGCGGTCAATGCGCCCGATGTCAAGGCGAAGCTGCGTGCGCTCAACGTCGAGGCCCAGTCCAGCAGCCCCGAGCAGGCGGCCAGTCTGCTGGCCAGCGAGACCCGGCGCTGGGGTGACATCATCACGCGTGCGAAGATCCCGACCCAGTGAGACTGCCCGTACTACCGGAGCGAAAGACGTGAACCTGCGACAGATCGGCATGCTGGGATATGGTGAAGTCGGCAAGACCTTTGCGAAGGGATTGCTGCCGTCCGTGGACGGTGTCGACGCATGGGACTTGAAGTTCGACCAGCCGGCGGCGCGCGACCATGAACGCGCCGATGCGGCGCTGGCCGGCGTTCGTGCTGGCGCGTCGATGCGCGATGTCTGTGCTGGCGCCGATCTGTTGATGTCCGCCGTGACAGCATCGAACACGTTGGCAGTGGCGCGTGAGGCAGCAGCCCATATCAAACCCGGCAGTTATTTCCTGGACCTCAACTCGGCCTCGCCCGGCACCAAGAAGCAGGCCGCGGAGCTGATCGACGGCGCCGGTGGGCATTATGTCGAAGCCGGCGTGATGACCTCGGTACCGCCCTACGGCATCCGGGTTCCGATGCTGCTCGGTGGCCGCCAGGCGGGTGTGCTGGCCGAACAACTGATGGCCTGGGGCATGGATGCCAAGGCTGTCTCGGATCAGCTTGGCGTGGCCAGTGCCATCAAGATGTGCCGCAGCGTGATGATCAAGGGTCTGGAGGCGCTGGTGATCGAAAGTTATGCCACGGCGCGCGCGTATGGCGTCGAAGACCACGTGATTCCGACGCTGCAGGAGACCTTTCCCGGCATCGACTGGCAGCAGACGGGCGGCTACTTCTTCAGCCGTGTCGTGCAGCACGGCCAGCGCCGTGCCGAGGAAATGCGCGAAGCGGCCAACACGGTCGCTGAAGCCGGTTTCGAGCCCTTCATGGCGCGCGCGATCGCTGACAAGCAGCAATGGATGGCCGATCAGGCCAGGGATGCCTTGTTCCAGGGTGTTGCCAAGGATGCCCGCTGGCAGGAATACGCCGACCGGCTGATCGGCGCGCGCAAGACCTGAAATTTGCTCAGTGCGCTGCGGCAGGGCCGTTGCTGGCAAGTGTGATGTCGACCATCAACTCATTGGCCAGACTCTCCAGGCCCGATTGCAGCGTATCGGTATCCAGATCGGCTGGGATCGTCAGTTGCGCGTCCAGGTGGAACATCTGCTCGCCCGACATCGCGCCGCTGGCGATATGCGTTTTCATCTTGTCGATGCTGACACCGTGATCGGCCAGCCGGGTGGCAATCGAATGGATGATGCCCGGGCGATCGTGGCCCACCAGTTCCAGTGTTATGCGCCGGGCCGGCACGGTTGCGCCATTGGCGTCGCCCTGTGCCACCTGCACATGCAAGGTCTCGGAGTCGATGGCACGCAGTGCCGCCTGTAACGCAGCGCCTTTGTCGGCCGGCACCTGCAGGTGCACGATGCCGGCGAACTGGCCCGCGAAATTGGCCATGACACTGTCAGTCCAGTTGGCGCCGAATTCGGCCGCCTTGTCGGACAGGGCGCGTACCACGCCAGGTCGGTCGGGTCCCACAACGGTGATGACGAGTGACTGCATGCTTGTCTCCTGCAACGGATGGGATGGGGCGGTCGTTCGGCGCTTTTTTTCGCCGTGGCCATGGATGACTATCTTACGCAGGTCTCCTTCACGGTGTGGCAAGCCGGGCGTGCTTGCCCGCTGGCATCACGGCTGCAAGCGTGTCGGCGATCAGGGTCTGGGTTGCCTGCTGCGTCAAGGTTGCCGGACGCTGCGCACTGACCGCCAGCGAGATCTGTGCATGCAGACGTGGCTGCTCGATGGCGCGCAGCCGGAACAGGGCCGGCTTGACCGAACTGGCCACGGCGTTGGCCGACAACACCGCGTTGCCAGCACCATCGGCAACCAGGTCCAGGATGGCCGAGACCCCGTCGATTTCGAGTGCGATGCGCGGGCTGCAACCGATGGTGGCCATCTCGGATTCGACGCGCATGCGGATGGCGTTGGGCCGGCTGGGTATGACCAGCGCCAGATCGGCCAGCGCCCGCAGCGCGATCGGCCCCGTGCCCGGCCCATGGGCGCGCGCCTGCACCAGGAACAACTCCTCGCGCTGCAGCGGCGTGAGCTCGATGTCGGGGCTGGCGCGCGCGTTGTACAGCAGGGCGATGTCGAGCCGGCCGTTGATCAGCGATTCGAGCATGGCGCCGGACAAACCTTCGCTGATCGATATCGTCGCGTCGGGCATCTGGCGGTCGAAGGCCCGGGTCAGTGGCACGGTCAACACCCGCGCCAGGCTGGTGGGCAATCCAACGGCTACGCGGCCGGCCAGCGTGCCACGCAATTTGCCCAGTTCCTCGCGTGCCCGTTCCACCTGGTGCAGGATGCCGCGGCCATGAGCCAACAACAGGCGACCGGCTTCAGTGGGGACGGCGCCGCGCCCATCGCGTGACAGCAGGGTCTGGCGCAGTTCGACCTCGAGCAGCCGCACCTGCCGGCTGAGCGCCGGCTGGGCAATACCCAGGGCCGCCGAGGCGCGGGTGAAGCCCCCGAGTTCGGCGACCCGTACGAAGTATTCAATCTGTCGCAAGTCCATGTCGGATCGGGTTCGATAGGTTTGCATACCATTCTATGGGTTATGCCAACCCGTTATATCTGCTAGAGGCTGGTTCGCCTTCACGGATGGCGGTATCGCGAACACAATGGCAGGGCGCTTGAAAAGCCGGGGGCTGAAGGGCGCGCGCAGTTGCGACCCATGGTCGGCCACGCACACGCACACGCAAACATGCCAGGAGAACAACAGTGACAAAACCCATGGTCATCGATTGCCACGGCCATTACACGACCGCCCCCAAGGCGCTCGAGACCTGGCGCAACCGGCAGATAGCCGGTATCCAGGATCCGGCGTCGATGCCAAAGGTCGCCGAACTCAGGATCAGCGACGACGAGTTGCGCGAGTCGATCGAGACCAACCAGTTGCGCCTGATGCAGGAGCGCGGCTCCGACCTGACGATTTTCTCGCCGCGCGCCAGCTTCATGGCCCACCATATTGGCGACTTCAACGTCTCCTCGACCTGGGCGGCGATCTGCAACGAGTTGTGTTTCCGGGTGTCGCAGCTGTTTCCCGAGCACTTCATTGGCGCAGCGATGTTGCCGCAATCGCCCGGTGTCGATCCGGCGAGCTGCGTGGCAGAACTCGACAAATGCGTCACCCAGTACGGCAATGTCGGCATCAACCTGAACCCGGATCCCAGCGGCGGTCACTGGACCTCGCCACCACTGAGCGACAAGCACTGGTTTCCGATCTACGAGAAGATGGTCGAGTACGACATTCCGGCCATGATCCATGTCTCGACCAGTTGCAACCCGTGTTTCCACACGACCGGCGCGCACTACCTCAATGCCGATACAACCGCCTTCATGCAGTGCCTGACGTCCGATCTGTTCAAGGAGTTTCCGACGCTTCGGTTCCTGATTCCGCACGGTGGTGGTGCGGTGCCTTACCACTGGGGCCGCTTCCGCGGGCTGGCCCAGGAGCTGAAGAAGCCGCTGCTGCAAGACCACCTGCTGAACAACATCTTTTTTGACACCTGCGTCTACCATCAGCCGGGCATTGATCTGCTCAATACCGTGATCCCGGTCAAGAACGTGTTGTTTGCATCCGAGATGATTGGCGCTGTGCGCGGTATCGATCCGCAAACCGGCAACTATTACGACGATACGAAGCGGTATATCGAGGCCTCGAAAATTCTCAGCGCCGACGATCGATACCAGATCTACGAAGGCAATGCGCGCCGTGTTTTTCCGCGATTGGACGCCGCGCTGAAAACGAAAGGGAAATGAGCATGACACAACTCGGCATCGTCAAACGCAACATCGTTCGCGCCGACAAGGTCGCCGTCGACCAGCTCTCCGGCTTCGGTGTCGCCACCATCCACGAGGCCATGGGCCGGGTCGGGCTGATGAAGCCCTACATGCGCCCGATCTACGCCGGTGCGCATCTGTGTGGCACAGCGGTCACGGTCCTGCTGCACCCGGGCGACAACTGGATGATGCATGTTGTCGCCGAGCAGTTGCAACCCGGCGATGTGGTGATTGCCGCGGTGACCTCGGACAATGCGGACGGCTTCTTCGGCGACCTGCTGGCGACCTCGTTCCGGGCCCGCGGTGCCGTGGGCCTGGTCATCGATGGCGGCGTGCGCGACGTCAAGGACCTGACCGGTATGGTGTTCCCGGTCTTCTCCAAGGCGGTACATGCCAAGGGCACGATCAAGGCCACGCTGGGTTCCGTGAACATCGCAGTGGTGTGCGCGGGCGCCGTGGTGAATCCGGGCGATGTGGTGATTGCCGATGACGATGGCGTCGTGGTCGTGCCGGCGGCACTGGCGCAACAGGTGGCCGACGCGGCCGCAGCACGCGAGGCCAACGAATCGGAGAAACGCGCCAGGCTGGCCGCCGGTGTGCTCGGGCTGGACATGTACAACATGCGCCCGGCGCTTGAGAAGGCCGGCTTGAAATACATCGACTGACGCAGCCACGGCAACCCGAGAAGGGACAGACTCCATGGAATTCACCAAGACACCGGGCTGGCTGGACTGGTTCGCCGGTCCCAGCAAACCCCGCTTCCAATTGCCGGCCGGCGCGGTCGACGCCCATTGCCATGTATTCGGCCCTGGCGATGTATTTCCGTATGCGCCCGAGCGCAAATACACGCCGTGTGATGCATCCAAGGAGCAGCTGTTCGCGTTGCGTGATCACCTGGGCTTCGACAAGAACGTGATCGTGCAGGCCACCTGCCACGGCAGCGACAACCGGGCGCTGGTTGATGCGCTCAGGGCATCGAACGACAAGGCACGGGGCGTGGCCACCGTCAGCCGCAATGTGACCGATGCCCAGTTGCAGGAAATGCATGCAGCTGGTGTGCGTGGTACGCGCTTCAACTTCGTCAAGCGGCTGGCCGACTTCACGCCGCCCGATGTGTTGCTCGAGATCGCCAACCGCATTGCGCCGCTGGGCTGGCATGTGGTGGTGTATTTCGAAGCGCAGGACCTGCCCGAGCTCTACGATTTCTTCACCGCGTTGCCGACCACGGTGGTGGTCGATCACATGGGACGCCCCGATGTGACCAAGCCGGTCGATGGGCCGGAGTTCGCGCTGTTCGTCAAGATGATGCAGGCGCATGGCAATATCTGGAGCAAGGTCAGTTGCCCTGAGCGCCTGTCGCTGGCAGGGCCCAGGGCGCTGGACGGTGAACAACACGCGTATCGCGATGTGGTTCCGTTTGCCCGCAAACTGGTCGATACCTTTGCGGACCGGGTACTCTGGGGCACGGACTGGCCGCATCCGAACCTGAAGGACCACATGCCCGATGATGGCCTGCTGGTCGACTTCATACCGCAGATCGCCACCACGGCCGAGCTGCAGCAAAAGTTGCTGGTCGACAACCCGACCCGCTTGTACTGGACCTGAGAGAGGAGTATCGCCATGTCCCTGGACAAACCCTACCTGGACGTTCCCGGAACGACGATCTTCGACGCGGAGCAGTCACGCAAGGGCTACCACCTGAACCAGTTCTGCATGTCGCTGATGAAGGCCGACAATCGCACGCGCTTCAAGGCCGATGAGCGTGCGTACCTCGATGAATGGCCGATGACCGAGGAGCAGAAGCAGGCGGTACTGGCACGCGATCTGAATCGCTGCATTGCCGCCGGTGGCAATATCTATTTTCTGGCCAAGATCGGCTCCACCGACGGCAAGAGTTTCCAGCAGATGGCCGGCAGCATGACCGGCATGAGTGAAGACGAATACCGCGCCATGATGGTGGCGGGCGGTCGTTCGGCCAAAGGCAACCGCGTTGTCGGCGAAGACGGCGACGCACAGGCCAATCGCCAGCCGCAAGGGCGTGCGGCACACAGGGAGAATCGTTGATGGCGAGAATTTCAGCCAGTGTCTTCACCTCGCACGTGCCGGCGATCGGCGCAGCAATGGATCTGGGGAAAACCGAAGAACCGTATTGGCAGCCGGTCTTCAAGGGCTATGAGTATTCCCGCCAATGGATGCGCGACAACAAGCCCGATGTGGTGTTTCTGGTCTACAACGACCACGCCACCGCCTTCAGTCTGGAAATGATCCCGACCTTTGCCATCGGCACCGCTCCGGAGTTTCAGCCGGCCGACGAAGGCTGGGGTCCGCGACCCGTACCCACAGTGATCGGGCACCCCGAACTGGCCTCGCATATTGCGCAGTCGGTGATCCAGGATGATTTCGACCTGACCATTGTCAACAAGATGGACGTAGACCATGGCCTGACCGTGCCGCTGTCATTGATGTGCGGGCAGCCGCAGGCCTGGCCGTGCCCGGTGATTCCGTTTGCCGTCAATGTCGTGCAATACCCGCCGCCGTCCGGGCGCCGTTGCTTTGAGCTGGGCAAGGCGATCGGCCGCGCAATCGCATCCTTCGACACGCCGCTCAACGTGCAGATCTGGGGCACTGGTGGCATGAGCCACCAGTTGCAGGGGCCGCGGGCCGGTCTGATCAACAAGGAATTCGACACCATGTTCCTGGACCGCCTGATCGCCGATCCGGCGGGTCTGGCCCAGGTCCCACACATCGACTATGTGCGCGAGGCCGGATCCGAAGGCATCGAACTCGTCATGTGGTTGATTGCGCGCGGTGCCATGGCCGATATGGCAGGTGGCGGCAAACCCCATGTAGCGCACCGCTTCTACCATGTACCGGCGTCCAATACGGCGGTCGGTCATCTGATACTGGAGAATGCGTCATGACAAATCCCATCAGGATTGCACTGGCTGGTGCCGGCGCATTCGGCATCAAGCATCTCGATGGCATCAAGAACATCGACGGTGTCGAGGTGGTGTCGCTGGTCGGCCGTGAACTGGACAAGACCCGCGAGGTCGCAGCCCGTTACGGCATTGGCCATGTCAGCACCGATCTGGCCCAGAGCCTGCTGCTCAAGGATCTGGACGCAGTGATTCTGTGCACACCGACCCAGATGCATGCCGAGCAAAGCATGGCGTGTCTGCGCGCGGGTAAACATGTGCAAGTTGAAATTCCACTGGCCGACAGCGTGCAGGGTGCGCAGCAGGTGGTTGCACTGGCGGCCAAGACCGGACTGGTGGCCATGTGTGGCCATACCCGTCGCTTCAATCCCAGCCACCAGTATGTGAAGAACCGCATCGAGGCGGGCGAATTCAATATCCAGCAGATGGATGTGCAAACCTATTTTTTCCGCCGCAGCAATACCAATGCCCTGGGTCAGGCGCGTTCATGGACCGATCATCTGCTGTGGCACCATGCCGCACACACGGTCGATCTGTTCGCCTACCAGTGCGGCAGTCCGATCGTGCAGGCCAATGCGCTGCAGGGACCGATCCACCCGACGCTGGGTATTGCGATGGACATGAGCATCCAGCTCAAGGCGGCCAGTGGTGCGATCTGCACCTTGTCCCTGAGTTTCAACAATGACGGACCCTTGGGAACCAACTTTCGTTACATCGGCGACAGCGCCACCTATATTGCCCGTTATGACGACCTGTTCAACGGCAAGGAAGAGAAGATCGACGTGTCCGGTGTCGCCGTGTCGATGAACGGCATCGAGCTGCAGGATCGCGAGTTCTTCGCAGCGATTCGCGAAGGCCGGGAGCCCAACGCCAGCGTTGCCAGCGTCTTGCCCTGCTACGAGGTGCTGCACAAGCTCCAGCACCAGCTCGGCAGCTGATCGCCAGCGAACCACCATCGGGCCTGACTGCTTGCCGCTTGCGGTTGGCAGGGCAGGCCTTTCTTCATTCAGGATGACAAGGAGAAAATAAATGCAACAACGCAACATCGGACCATTCACGGTGTCCGCCATCGGGCTGGGCTGCATGAATCTGAGCCACGCCTATGGCGTGCCGCCATCGACGGAGCAGGGCGCTCGGGTGCTGCTGGCCGCACTCGATGCGGGCGTCACCTTGTTCGACACAGCGGCCTTGTACGGTTTCGGTGCCAACGAGAAACTGCTCGGTCAGGTTCTCAAGAGCCACCGCCACCGCTTCACACTGGCGAGCAAGGGGGGCATGGCTGGCGTGGCTTCTGCCGACGGTGTCCAGCGCGTCATCGACGGCCGGCCGGAGGCGATCCGACGCGATTGCGAAGACAGCCTGCGCAACCTGCAGACCGACGTGATCGACCTGTATTACCTGCATCGCTGGGACAGACAGGTTCCGATCGAAGACAGTGTCGGGGCCATGGCCGACCTGGTGCGTGCCGGCAAGGTGCGCGCGTTGGGTTTGTCCGAAGTGTCGGCGAGCACGTTGCGCCGGGCCCATGCCGTGCACCCAATCAGCGCGGTGCAGACCGAATACTCCTTGTGGAGCCGCAATGCCGAGATCGCCGTGCTCAAGGCCTGCCAGGACATCGGCGCCGCCTTCGTGGCTTTCAGCCCGGTGGCGCGGGGCTTTTTGTGCGACACGCCGCTGGACCTGGCCGCGCTGCAGGCCAAGGACATCCGCCGCGGCATGCCGCGGTTTTCACCGGAGAATTTTGCCGCCAACCAGCAATTGCGTGCGCCATACCAGGCGCTGGCGGCGGCGGCCGGTTGCACCTCGGCCCAGCTGGCACTGGCCTGGCTGTTGCAGAAGGCGCCCCACATCATTCCGATTCCCGGCACCACCAATGTGCAGCACCTGCATGAAGACCTGCTGGCCGCCCAGGTGCAGCTGAGCCTGGACACGATTGCGGCTGCCGATGCGCTGATCAATCAGAACACGGTGACCGGGGCGCGTTACAACCAGCAGGCCTCGGGTGAGGTAGATACCGAGACCTTCTGAGCCAGCCCAGGCCGGGTCTGTGGTACCGTGACGTGTTCGGTGCCGCTTGCGCGCGAGCAGATGTTGCACATCACAACAGGCCAAAAGCCTTGGTGAAGAAGTCATCGGTGCCGAAGTTGCCTGACTTGAGGGTGATGTGGATCGCACCCAGCGGCGTCTGTGCGTGGCACCAGGGCACGCCCGGATCGATCTGCGGGCCAATCTGCATCTGCGAGATTTCAAGCGCCTGTACGCAGGCGCCTGAGGTTTCGCCACCCGCGACGATCAATTGGCGCACGCCGCGTTCGACCAGGCCGCGCGCGATGGCGGCAATCGTGCGCTCGACCATGGCGCCTGCCGCCTCGACACCGAGTTGCGACTGTATCGACTTGACCGAGCCGGTTTCGGCGGTCGAATAGACCAGCACCGGACCTTCGGCCAGCAAAGGCGCAGCCCAGTTCAGCGTATCGCCGACCACATCGGCACCCGATGCAATCTGCAGCGGGTCGATCGCCAGCGCCGGCCGGCCCGCCTCGATGAATGCCGCCACCTGGCGATTGGTGGCCAGCGAGCAGCTGCCCGATACCACGGCTTGCAGCCCGGTGGCCGGGGGCAGGGCACTGGCCTGCAGCGAGGGCTGGATGCCGAAGTTCTGCGGCAGGCCGATCGCCACGCCGGAGCCGGCCGTGACCAGGGGCATGCCTT
>JAGPBF010000329.1 GCA_018063505.1 Rhodoferax sp. | reverse complement strand
GGGCCTCGGGCGACAGGGCGATCGGGCCGGCCATCTGGCAGATCTGCTCGAGCTGGCCCGTCAACAGTCGCCACAGATCATTGTAGTTCTGCGGAAACACCGCCTCGATCCATTCGTCCTGATAGGTACCGGTGATCGTCACGGTGCGGCCAAAAAACCCCGACAGGATGGCCTCCGGCGACAGTGACTTCTTCAGCCACGACTCCGTCGTGCCGGCCGTCCAGTTCACGCAGTACTTCTCGATGACGACGTCGCCCCACGTCCGCGTGCCTTCAGTCATCGGCACGGGGCTGCCCGTGTACAAGTCGGTCAAATTGGCAATGAAGGCCTCGGCCACCGGCCCACCGGCGCCCAGGCTGTTGTACAGCTCCGGGTAGACAATCCAAGGCGACGTATTGGCCTTCGCCTCGGCCACGACAGCCTCGCCTTTCTCGCGTTTCGTCGACCTGCCGCCCAAGATGTCCAGCAGTCGCTGCTTCGTCAGCCCACCGCGCAGAATGCGCCCCAGCAGCGATGGCACGTCCGACGCGAGCTTCATCATCATGTCCAGGGCTTCGCCCTTGCCGCAGCCGGACGGCCCGACCAGCAGCAGGTAGACGTTCGGGTACACTTGCTTTTTCAGCTTTTCGATCCAGACGCGGTCGGCCAGTGCGGCGGCGACCAGCGCCAGGCAGGCCCACCGGTGAAAGGCCGGAGGTGTAAACGTCACCCCAGCCGTATGGATGTACCGGTCGAGGAAGGTCATAGGTTTTGTTGGATGGTGCGGCGCAGGTTGGTGAGGGCGGTACTGATGTCGTTCAAGTGTTTGTACATCGAAACGGCTGCCGGGTGTCTGTACGCGTCAGCCTGCTGCGGAATGCCGGCTTGCACCGTCGCGAAATCGCGGATCATGAGGTGGACGGCTTCAAACAGATTGATGGTGAGGTTCGCGATGCCGACACGAACGTTCGCCCGGTCGTCGTCCGCCTTGTGCCGCCGGGCATCGGCCTCCAGCATGGCCTGCACGTCGGCCTGCAGAGCTATCAGCTCGCGCCGCAGCAGGGCGTTTTCGTTCTCCAGCATGGCCAACTTGCGCTGTGTCTCAGACGGCTGGCCCATCTGCTCCTGCATTGCTTGCACCTGCTTCAGCTTATTATAGGCCATGGCGTCCACCAAGCCGCCGCTGCCGAACATGCCCTGCAGGCTGTTAGGATCAAGTGCCATCGCGGCCTCCTGTGTTGCTGCTGTACGTCACACTAAACGGTCCGACGACTTCCACCGGCGGTATGTTGATTCCCACACCGCCAGGCACGGTCCATCGCGTCAGCTCTTCCAGCTCAATCACCCGGCGCTCCAGGGCTGCCACCAGCGCCCGCAGTTCGTCCACCTCGGCGTCCTTGCGTAGCACGGCGTCAATGAGCACGGCGATGTCGGCTTGGTGCGCTCGCACATCGCGCGTGTGCTCATTGATCTTATTTCCGACGTCTGCTGACCATTTTTGCCAGACTTTGTTCATACGTGATTCTACGTGCTAGCAGGTCACGCTCTGTGCCCGCAATTTACACACCGATTCCAGATCAGCCGATACTCGCCCACGACCACCTCGCGCACCATCAACCCCGGGCTGCCGGCTCGACTACATCGCGGGCAGACAGTCCGCCTTGGAAGTCGTTCGACCCAATGAGGTCCATAGGACTGTCCCCCGGCAATGGCGGGTACGTTAGCCGTGACGGTAACGAGGTCATGCCGGCCCCGGCCTGCGTCTGCAGCTGTTGCACCCACGTCAGAACCTGCTCGGCCACCCGAGCCAACTCGTCGGGTGTAAAGACTCCATTGCCAGTCAGCGAGACTTTGCCCCGCCGAGCGGCTTTCAACTCCAGCTTGCTCTTGCCCACTCCAAACGTCAAAGCGGGCACCATCGATCGCACGCGTTCGCTTGCCATTGTGTCCTCCGGTTGTCATACGTGGTTACCCTGATTCCTTTCCCCCTGCGCCCAGCTGCCCTCACTGTACCATGGAACCGCCGGGTGTCAACCCACGGCGGCGCCCGCCAGCAAGGCCTGTTGGCCCGCCAGCAGACTGCGACATTCGGCCTCCAACTCCTCACGACTGGGAAACTGCGTGTACTCCTTCGCCATCTCCCAGCTGGTGCCGATCTTGAGCGTTGCTGGGATGACGAGCGGGCATCGGCCACCGTCATACGGCAACGGTGTCTCCAGGTGTTGTTTGATGAAGGCGGCGACGTCGTACGCCGTCTCCGGCGGACAACAGACGATGATCGCGTCATGCACCTGCAGGGCCAGCCGTGTCATGGCCCAGGCGACCGACCGCGTCCGCCGCCGTTGCTCCGCCAGCCAGGCCCAGAATGGCACAATGCCATTGATGTTCGTCATGATGCCGCAGTCGGACTGCGGCCGGTAGGCGTAGGCCCGCCGATACACGGCGTCATCCAGCCGGTCGTACTTGAACGACAACGACCAGCCCCAGACGTTCGTGATGGCCCGGTCGCGCATCACAGCAATACGGGTCGCTCGCTGCCATTCGGCGATTTCCGGGTCGGCGGCCATAATGGCATCGATCATCGTCTGGGCTTCGTCGGGCGTGATGACCACGCCTTGCTTGAGGAGGTTTTCGCTGTGGGTCTTCCCGCCCATGCCGTAGTTGCCTGCATGGCGCGACGTCTTACCGAGTGTACGCTGAGCTTTCGTGACGGCGTCAACCGCGACTTTGAAGATCGCGCTGGCCGCGCGTTTGTGCTCATCGTTTTCCCACGGCTGCGCCTGCGCACGCCAGAGGAGATCCCGGTTGCCGGTGAGGAGGTACGCGAGGACTTTGACGATGCGGTCTTCGGCTTGGCTGGCGTCGAGTTCGATGAACACGGTCCCAGGGTCACTGAGGTAGTGTCGACGCACGGAGCGATCAACGTTCTGCAGGTTCTGTCCAGTTCGGCCTGGATTCTTGCTACTCGCGAGGCGGTGAGTTTCCGTGGTGAATTTATACTGACAGCGAACACGATGGTCGGCATCGGCTACCCCCTCCTTGATGAAGTCTTTGATCTTGCCGGTGCGACGGTACGCCAGGATGAGCTCGACCAGTCGGCCGCAGGTCGCCTTGTGTCGTAGCGCCAGGCTGCGCAGGGCCACGCTGTCGGCCGTCGTCGTCTTTTCGCCTGTGTCCTTGCGCGTCTTCTCGCGCTTCGGCAGCCGCAGGACGTCATACAACACCTCCTGCAGCAGCTTGTTGCTGATCGCCTTGGTGGCGATGATCGACTTGCCATACGACGTCCCGTCCTTGTACCGGACGTTCGTCGTCGTCTCGGCATCCAGGTCGACGCGATGAGCCCGCAGGTCCACCTCCAACTGCTGCAGGTGCGCCGCCTTGGTGTGGGGGTCTTGCCGCACGCCATCCAACATCATCTTCAACAGCGGGTCGAACAACGGCGGATAGTGCTGATGGTACTTGGCCA
>JAGPBF010000328.1 GCA_018063505.1 Rhodoferax sp. | reverse complement strand
CTGAGATGGACACCGGAATGTCACGACAAGCCCATCCGATGCGCTCCTTCTTGCTGACGCTGCTGGCGCTGGTAGTGGCGCTGGTTTTCTGGCTGTTGCCGCCGACCCAGGCGCACTCCGAATCGGGCCCGGCGCAAAAGCCGCTGGCCGCCGGTCCGTCGGCGCCGCCGGCCCCGGCACGCCAGACCGAACTGCAGGCGCAGGCCAAGTCGGCCGGTTGCGAGAGCTGCCACAGTTATCAGAAGGCGGCTGGCAACCCGATGGTGACACCGCCGGACCACCGCAGCATGCATGCCAACCCGGGTGTGGTTCTCGGTTGCACCGATTGCCATGGCGGCGACGCGTCGGTATCGCCACCGCCCAAGGCCGTGCGCGCAGACAAGGCCTTCGTTGCCGCAATGGAGAAGGCCCATGTGTTGGCGCAGGACACCAAGACCTGGGCGTCCTCGGCCAACCCGAAGGAGAGTTTTACCCGGCTCGGACGCGAGAGCCCGCAGTTCATCCGTTTCATGAATCCCGGCGACCTGCGCGTGGCGCGTGAATCGTGTGGCGCCTGCCATCTGCCGATCGTGCAGGCCAGCGAGCGCAGCCTGATGGCGACCAGCGCGATGTTGTGGGGTGGTGCGGCCTACAACAACGGCATCCTGCCGTACAAGCGCTACATCCTGGGTGAGTCGTACACCGCCAGCAGCGAGCCGGCGCTGATCAAGAACCCGGTGCCGACCAACGATCACATGAAAGCCATGGGCATCCTGGACAGCCTGGCCCCGTTGCCGGCCTGGGAAAGCGTGCCGCCAGCCGACGTGTTCCGGGTGTTCGAGCGGGGTGGCAAGGTCATCAACTCGGTATTTCCCGAGATCGGACTGCCCAATGTGACCGGCCAGATCCAGCGGCTCGACGAACCCGGGCGCCCCGACATCCGCCAGTCCAATCGCGGGCCGGCCACCGGCAGCCGGATTGCGGTGCCGCTGATCAATGTCACCAAGACCCGGCTCAACGATCCGCATCTGTGGTTCCTGGGCACCAACGAACAACCCGGCGACTATCGCTCGTCGGGTTGTACCGCCTGCCATACGCCGTATGCCAATGACCGCGACCCGCTGCACTCAGGGCCCTATGCGAAATTCGGCCATGAAGGCAAGTCGGCAACCACCGATCCGAGCATTCCCAAGGACCGCTCCGGCCATCCGATCACCCACCAGTTCACCCGGGCGATTCCGTCCTCGCAATGCATGGTCTGCCACATGCACCAGCCCAACATCTTCGTCAACTCGTTCTACGGCACGACGATGTGGGATTACGAATCCGATGCGCCTTTCATGTGGCCGAAGAAGCAGAAATACCCGACCGCGGAGGAATCACGCAAGATCCTGAGCCGCAATCCGGAGGAGGCTGCGACCAGGGGGCTGTGGGGCGACCCGGAGTTTTCGAAGAAGGTGTCCGAGCTCAACCCGCAACTCAAGGACGGGCAGTTCGCCGACTACCACGGCCACGGCTGGAACTTCCGCCAGATCTTCAAGCGCGACCGCAAGGGCACGCTGGTGGACAAGAACAACCAGGCGGTGTCGGACGATGATCCGAAGAAGTTCGAGAAGGCGGTGCACCTGACCTCGGTCCACCTCGACGTCGGCATGCAGTGTGTCGACTGCCACTTCGCGCAGGACGCGCATGGCAACGGCCACATCTACGGCGAGGTGGCCGCGGCCATCGAGATCGACTGCAAGGATTGCCACGGCAGCGCGAAGAAGCTGCCGAGCCTGTTCACGTCCGGGCCGGCGGCCAGGCCCGGCGGCATGGACATGAAGCTGCTGCGCACGCAGGACGGGCGGCGCCGCTTCGAGTGGCGCGGCGACAAGCTGTTCCAGCGCTCGGCGGTGGACCCGACGCTGGAATGGGAGATGTCGCTGGTCAAGGATTCGGTGACCGTCGGCAACCCGAAGTACAACGAGAAGGCCGCCCGCGCCAAGCTGATGCTCGCCGGCAAGGCCGGCCAGGACGGTACCTGGGGCACGGCCAGCGGCGGCCAGAGTTACGCGCACGACGACGACAAGGTGGCGTGTTACACCTGCCACCTGTCGTGGACCACCAGCTGTGCCGGCTGCCATCTGCCGATCCAGGCCAATGCCAAGACCGAGCGGCTGCACTATGAAGGTGGCGAGACCCGCAACTACGCGACCTACAACCCGCAGGTCGCCCGAGACGACATGTTCCAGCTCGGACGCAGCGGTCCGGTCAAGGGCAGCAAGGTCACACCGGTGCGATCGAGTTCGGCGCTGGTGCTGTCGTCGACCAACGCCAGCCGCGAGCGCATCTACATTCAGCAGCCGCCGATTGCGGCCAGCGGCTTCTCGTCGCAGGCGTTCGCGCCGCATTACCCGCACACCGAACGCAAGACCGAGACCAAGACCTGCTCGGACTGCCACGTCAACAATGCCAACGACAACAACGCGACGATGGCCCAGCTGCTGCTGCAGGGCACCAACTTCGTCAATTTTGTCGGATTCAAGGCCTGGGTCGGTGGCGCGCAGGGCATCGAGGCGGTGCAGGTGACCGAATGGGACGAACCGCAGGCGGTGATCGGCAGTTACCTGCAGCGTTACGCCTACCCGGACTGGTACCAGCAGCACCTGGATGCGAAGAAACGGCTGCAGATCTCGCACACGCACAAGACCGGCGGCGCCGCCCAGTGTGTGCAGACGCGCGGCGAATACCTGTTCGTGGCCGAAGGTGCCGGCGGCATGCAGGTGTATGACGTGGCCAGCATCGGCAACAAGGGCATCTCGCAACCGATCATCACCGGGCCATTCTCTCCGTTCGGGCACGATACCCATATCGGCTCGCGCAACGCGACCTGCGTGGCGCTGCCGACCAACCAGCCGATTGCGCCCACGCGCAATGTCGGCGAGCTGATGCGGGTGACCAACCAGGAGCAGGCGTTCCACCCGATCTACCACTATGCCTTCATCACCGACAGCCAGGAGGGCCTGATCGTCGTCAATGTCGACACGCTGGCCGACGGCGAGCCGCGCAACAACTTCCTCAAGCGCGCGGTGACCTGGAACGGCGACGGCGAGCGCAAGGGCGTGCTCAGTGGCGCGCGCCATGTCACGGTGGGCGGCCACTACCTCTACATCACCACCGGCACCGGTCTGACCGTCGTCGATGTCGACGACCCGCTCAAGCCGCGCTGGGTTGCCACGGTGCCTCTGCGCGATGCGCGGGCCAGCGCGCTGCAATTCCGCTACCTGTGGGTCACCACCGCGGACGGGCTCGAAGTGATCGACGTGACCTCGCCGAAGAATCCGCAACGGGTTGCCGGTGCCGTGGTTCCGCTGCGTGATGCCCGCGAGGTCTATGTGGCACGGACCTTTGCCTACGTGGCGGCAGACGCAGACGGCCTGGTGGTCGTCGCCGTGGAGCGGCCGACGCAGCCGCGCGTCGAGACCGTT
>JAGPBF010000327.1 GCA_018063505.1 Rhodoferax sp. | reverse complement strand
GGCACCTATTACCTCGACCTGCAGGACCCGCGCTGCGTGTCGGCGCTGGGCCTGGTGCACCAGCGCTTCTCGACCAACACCTTCCCGGAGTGGCCGCTGGCGCATCCCTACCGCTACATCGCGCACAACGGCGAGATCAACACCGTCAAGGGCAACTACAACTGGATGAAGGCGCGCGAAGGCGTGATGTCCTCGCCCGTGCTGGGCGCCGACCTGCAGAAGCTCTACCCGATCAGCTTTGCCGACCAGTCCGACACCGCCACTTTCGACAACTGCCTCGAACTGCTGACGATGGCCGGCTACCCCATCAGCCAGGCCGTGATGATGATGATCCCCGAGCCCTGGGAGCAGCACACCACCATGGACGAGCGCCGCCGCGCTTTCTATGAATACCACGCAGCCATGCTGGAGCCGTGGGACGGCCCCGCGTCCATCGTCTTCACCGACGGCCGCCAGATTGGCGCCACGCTGGACCGCAACGGCCTGCGGCCAGCGCGCTACTGCATCACCGACGACGACCTGGTCATCATGGGCTCCGAGGCCGGCGTGCTGCCGGTGCCGGAGTCAAAAATCGTGCGCAAGTGGCGCCTGCAGCCTGGCAAGATGTTCCTGATCGACCTGGAGCAGGGCCGCATGATCGACGATGAGGAGCTCAAGGCCAACCTCGCCAACAGCAAGCCCTACAAGCAGTGGATCGAAAACCTGCGCATACGGCTCGACGACGTGGAGGGCGGTGGTGAGCCAGCCAGCGCATCCGAGAGCACGGTGAGCTTGCTCGACCGCCAGCAGGCCTTTGGCACCACCCAGGAAGACATCAAGTTCCTGCTGGCCCCGATGGCCCAGGCCGGCGAGGAGGCGATTGGCTCCATGGGCAACGACAGCCCGCTGGCCGTGCTGAGCGACAAGAACAAGCCGCTCTACAACTACTTCAAGCAATTGTTCGCGCAGGTGACGAACCCGCCGATCGACCCGATCCGCGAAGCCATCGTGATGTCGCTGGTGTCCTTTATCGGCCCCAAGCCCAACCTGCTCGACATCAACCAGGTGAACCCGCCGATGCGGCTCGAGGTGAGCCAGCCGATCCTCGACTTCGCCGACATGGCCAAGCTGCGCGACATCGAACAGCACACCCACGGCAAGTTCCGCAGCGTCACGCTCGACATCACCTACCCGCTGGCCTGGGGCCAGGAGGGTGTGGAGGCCAAGCTGGCCTCGCTGTGCGCCGAGGCCGTGGACGCGATCAAGGGCGGCAAGAACATCCTGATCATCAGCGACCGGGCGGTGTGCGCCACCCAGGTGGCGATCCCCGCGCTGCTGGCGCTGTCGGCCATCCACCAGCACCTGGTGCGTGAGGGCCTGCGCACCATCACCGGACTGGTGGTGGAAACCGGCACCGCGCGCGAAGTGCACCACTTCGGTGTGCTGGCCGGTTACGGCGCCGAGGCCGTGCACCCCTACCTGGCCATGGAAACCCTGGCGGCAATCCACAAGGACCTGAGCGGCGACCTGTCGGCCGAAAAGGCCATCTATAACTACGTCAAGGCGGTCGGCAAGGGCTTGTCAAAGATCATGTCCAAGATGGGCGTGAGCACCTACATGAGCTACTGCGGCGCGCAGTTGTTCGAAGCCATCGGCCTCAACAGCGAAACCGTCGCCAAGTACTTCACCGGCACCCCCAGCCGGGTGGAAGGCATCGGCGTGTTCGAGATCGCCGAAGAGGCCATCCGCATGCACAAGGCAGCGTTCGGTGACGACCCGGTGCTGGCCACCATGCTGGATGCCGGCGGCGAATACGCCTGGCGGACCCGCGGCGAAGAACACATGTGGAGCCCTGACGCGATTGCCAAGCTGCAGCACAGCACCCGCTCCAACAACTGGAACACCTACAAGGAATACGCGCAGATCATCAATGACCAGAGCCGCCGCCACATGACGCTGCGCGGCCTGTTCGAGTTCAAGATCGACCCGGCCAAGGCGATTCCGGTGGAAGAAGTCGAGCCCGCGAAGGAAATCGTCAAGCGCTTCGCCACCGGCGCCATGTCGCTGGGCTCCATCTCCACCGAGGCCCATGCCACGCTGGCCGTGGCCATGAACCGCATCGGCGGCAAGAGCAACACCGGCGAGGGCGGTGAAGACCCGGCGCGTTACCGCAACGAGCGCAAGGGCATCCCGATCAGCAAGGGCGACAGCCTCAAGAGCGTGATCGGCCCCGATGTGGTCGAGGTCGATCTGCCGCTGCAGGACGGCGACAGCCTGCGTTCGCGCATCAAGCAGGTAGCGTCGGGCCGTTTTGGCGTGACCGCCGAATACCTGAGCAGCGCCGACCAGATCCAGATCAAGATGGCGCAGGGCGCCAAGCCCGGCGAGGGCGGCCAGCTGCCCGGCGGCAAGGTGTCGGACTACATCGGCCGCCTGCGCCACTCGGTGCCGGGTGTGGGGCTGATTTCCCCGCCACCGCACCACGACATCTACTCGATCGAGGATCTGGCGCAGCTGATCCACGACCTGAAGAACGTGGCGCCGCACAGCTCCATCAGCGTCAAGCTGGTGTCCGAGATCGGCGTGGGCACCATCGCCGCCGGCGTCGCCAAGTGCAAGGCCGACCATGTGGTGATCGCCGGGCACGACGGCGGCACGGGCGCCTCGCCCTGGTCGTCCATCAAACACGCCGGCAGCCCGTGGGAAATCGGCCTGGCCGAGACCCAGCAGACGCTGGTGCTCAACCGCCTGCGCAGCCGCATCCGCGTGCAGACCGACGGCCAGATGAAAACCGGCCGCGACGTGGCCATCGGCGCGCTGCTGGGCGCCGACGAGTTCGGCTTCGCCACCGCGCCGCTGGTGGTCGAGGGCTGCATCATGATGCGCAAGTGCCACCTCAACACCTGCCCGGTCGGCGTGGCCACGCAGGACCCGGCGCTGCGCCAGAAGTTCTCGGGCAAGCCCGAGCACGTCGTCAACTACTTCTTCTTCATCGCCGAGGAAGTACGCCAGATCATGGCGCAGCTGGGCATCCGCAAGTTCGACGACCTGATCGGCCGCGCCGACCTGCTGGACATGAAGAAGGGCATCGAGCACTGGAAGGCCAGCGGGCTGGACTTCAGCCGCCTGCTGGCCCAGCCGCAGATGCCCGCCGATGTGTCGCGTTTCCACGTCGAAAACCAGGACCACGGCCTGGAGAAATCGCTCGACAACGTGCTGATCGCCAAATCGCGCGCTGCCATCGACAAGGGTGAAAAGGTCCAGTTCATGGAAGTTGCCCGCAATGTGAACCGCTCGGTCGGCGCAATGCTGTCGGGCGCGCTGACCCAGGTGCACCCCGAAGGCCTGCCGGACGACACCATTCGCATCCAGCTCGAGGGCACGGGCGGGCAGTCGTTTGGCGCGTTCCTGGCCAAAGGCATCACGCTGTACCTGATCGGCGAGGCCAACGACTACACCGGCAAGGGCCTGTCG
>JAGPBF010000326.1 GCA_018063505.1 Rhodoferax sp. | reverse complement strand
GCTATCAGGCCGTCACAGTGCTTGTCGTGGAATACGTTGGTTGCTGCCCGCACGGCGGCTTCGTTGGGGTTGGACGGCGTCTCGTCGTAGACAGCCGCATCCATGTTGGGCAACATGTCGAGCGCCTGGCGCAACAGTCCGGCAGCCTTGATTCCCTGGTCCGTCACGATCAGGGGACGGTTGATGCCGATGCGTTCGCACTCCTGGCGCAGCAGCGACAACGCGCCAAAGTCAAACTGGATTTGGGTCACGTAGTAGATCAGTGCCATAACTTTTTACCGGTGTAGGATCAATCTTCGAATGTATCAAGAACGAGCCATGACCGATTTTTCCAGACAAGATTTCCGTCTGATCCACCGATTGCGTGTGCGCTGGGCCGAGGTGGACCTGCAACGCATCGTCTTCAATCCGCACTATCTGATGTACATCGATACCGCCTTCACGGAGTACTGGCGGGCGCTGGCCATTCCGTACGAATTGATCCCACAGACACTGGGCGGAGATCTGTATGTGAAAAAGTCCACACTGGAGTACCACGGGTCGGCGCGACTCGACGACCTGCTCGATATCGGGATTCAGTGCGCCCGCATTGGCACTTCGTCGATGGTTTTTCGCGCCGGCATCTTCCGCAACGAAGTGCTGCTGGTGACAGGGGAGCTGGTGTACGTGTTCGCGGATCCGGCGACCCAGAAATCAAAACCGGTCCCGGACGCACTGCGAAAATTGCTGCAGTCCTATGAGGCCGGTGTGTCGCCGATGGACGTGCGGGTGGGTGGCTGGGAAGAGATGGGTGCGCGGGCACGGGCATTGCGCCAGCAGGTGTTTGTCGATGAACTGGGCATCGCACACGGACTGGACCATGATGCGGCCGACGAAGGCGCGGTGCACGCCTTGGTATGCAATCACCTCGGCCACGCCCTGGCTACAGGCAGGCTGGTGCAGGAGGGGCCGGCACTGGCCCGCATAACGCGCGTGGCGGTCACCCGCAGCATGCGTTCTACCGGTTTCGGGCGCCAGGTGATGCAGGTGTTGATGCAACTCGCGGCCGAGCGCGGCGACACCCGGGTGGTGCTGCAATCGCAATGCAGTGCCGAGGGTTTCTATGCCCGGCTGGGCTTCATGCCGATGGGCGAGCCGTATGCGCAGGCCGGCATACTGCATGTCGACATGGCGCGGCAACTGGAGCGCCTGTAAATCCGGCGGCA
This sequence comes from Rhodoferax sp., assembly GCA_018063505.1. GTDB lineage: Bacteria > Pseudomonadota > Gammaproteobacteria > Burkholderiales > Burkholderiaceae_C > CAISIP01. Next base: position 2,305 of record JAGPBF010000326.1, on the reverse strand, counting down.
GGCGCGAACGGCCCGATCGCGGCAGGCGATCGGTTCAGATGTCGGCCAGCAGCGGGTAGGGCATCGGGCGAACCATCAGCGCTGCGCCATCGGCCGAACCCAGGCGCAGGTCGCCCGATTCCAGCGCCGCCACCTGACCCGACACAATGGCCTCCCAGCCGCCGGCCGGATGGGGCGCTGCCTGGACCACGGTGGCACAGGGCTGCTCGGCATCGGCCATCTGGAAGATTTCCTGCCCGGTGACCATTGGCTGTTCACAATGCGCCAGCATCGCGCGACGCTTGAGCACGCCGCGGAACTGGCTGCGTGCCACGACTTCCTGGCCTGGATAACAGCCCTTTTTGAAGTTCACACCACCGACCGACTCGTAATTGAGCATCTGCGGCACGAATGCCTCGACCACGGGTGCGCTGACCATGGCGATGCCGGCCTCGATATCACCAAGCGCCCAGCGTTCGGCTGTCATGCTGTCGGCCACCGGCAGCGGTTCTGCGGCGGGCGCAATCCACAGGACCCGCACCACGCCATGGGCCGGATACAAGGTTATCACCGTGGCAGCGCCATGGTCCTGCCGCGCCCAGGGCTGCGCTTGCGCGCTGATGAATGGCAATGCGGCCGATCCGGCCAGGCCGCAGATGCGCCAATCGGCACTGGCGTCGGACAGGCGCGCCTTGGCCCTGAGCACAAACATCGACATGCGCTTGAGCACCGCAGGCAGCAGGTCCCGGTTGCAGACCAGCAGGATTTCATCGTGCGTTCGCTTGAAACCGATGAAACTGGCCTGCATCCGACCTTTGGCCGAACAAAAAGCGGCCAGCCGGGCCTCGGACAGGCCCAGCAGCGCGAAATCCTGGGTCAGCTGGCCATGCAGAAAAGTCGCTGCATCAGCGCCTTCCACGCGGATCACGCCCAACTCGGTCAACAAGGCCATGGCATCGGGTAAGGTGTTCATGGCGTCAATTATCATCGGCTCGTGAGAAAGCACCGGCCAGGCGCCGGTTTTCTCGCACTCCCTGCGGGGCCAGACGCACAGCGACGGGTCTGGGGCTTCTATCAAACACTTACGGACGGCAGGCTTGTGCGACGTTTTTTGCTGCTTCTCGTCTTGCTGGCGTCCGTGCTAGGGGGGGCCGCGGCCTGGTGGCTGAACCAGCCGCTGCCAATGGCCACGGATTCGGTGGACGTATCGATCGACCCTCGGACCAGCGCGCAAGGCGTGGCGCAGGTGGTGGTGCGCGCCGGTGTCGATACCTCTTGGCAGCTGCTGTACGCCTGGTTTCGCCTGTCCGGCGACGCGCGGCAGATCAGGGCCGGCAGCTACGAGATCGAGCGTGGCACGACGCCGCGCGGCCTGCTGCGCAAGCTGGTGCTGGGCGAGGAGTCCCTGCGGGCGATGACATTGGTCGAAGGCTGGACCTTTCGCCAATTGCGCGAAGCACTGGCCACCGCGCCGCAGCTGCGCCATGAAACAGCCGGATTGACGGACCAGGCCATCATGGAACGGCTCGGCCGGTCTGGCCAGCATCCGGAAGGGCGCTTTTTTCCGGACACCTACAGTTATGCCAAAGGTTCGAGCGATCTCAAGTTGCTGGCACTGGCCATGCGCACGATGGACCGCCATCTGCAGGCAGCCTGGCAACACCGATCAGCCGACAGCCCCTTGCAGACGCCGGAACAGGCACTGATTCTGGCCAGCATTGTCGAAAAGGAAACCGGCAGGGAAGCCGACCGACCGCAGATTGCCGCAGTCTTCAGTAACCGGCTGCGCGTGGGCATGATGCTGCAGACCGATCCGACGGTCATTTACGGACTGGGTGAGCGCTTCGATGGCAATCTGCGCAAGAAGGACCTGCAAACCGATACGCCGTGGAACACTTACACCCGCACCGGGCTGCCGCCCACGCCGATCGCCATGCCGGGGCGCAACGCACTGCTTGCCGCGGTGGCGCCAGCGCCGACAAAGGCCTTGTATTTCGTCGCCCGCGGTGACGGCAGCAGCGAGTTCAGCGCCAGTCTGGATGAGCACAACCGTGCCGTCAACAAATTTCAGCGCAGGCAATAGTCCCATGGCAGATGCTGGCGTTTTCATCACCTTCGAAGGCATCGACGGGGCTGGCAAGTCCAGCCATATGCAGGCCTTGACACAATCCTTGCAGGCCCGGGGCAGGGTGGTCACGGTGACGCGCGAGCCGGGCGGTACGCCATTGGCCGAGCAATTGCGGGCCATGGTTCTCAATGCGCCGATGGATGGACTGACCGAGGCACTGCTGGTGTTTGCGGCCCGGCGCGACCATGTATGTCAGGT
>JAGPBF010000131.1:4458-12260 GCA_018063505.1 Rhodoferax sp. | reverse complement strand
GGCGAGCAGCTTGGACAGGGGCGCACCGTCACCGCGTTCCACGCTGCCGCCTCGGCGCGTTTCGATCTTCCTTCGGGCTGCAACCAAACAATACCCGGTAACTGCGCGAAAAATGCGACGGTGACTGAAAACCGCAGGCGATGCCGATCGCGGTGATTCCCATGTCAGACTGCTGCAACAAGCTGCGCGCGCGCTCCAGGCGCAACCCGGTGTAGAAGTGGTTGGGCGTGTCCGCCAGATGCGTCGCGAACAGGCGCTCGAGCTGGCGCCGGGTGACATCGATCATGCGGGCCAGGTCGTCGGAATCCAGCGGGTCTTCGATGTGCTCCTGCATCAGCCGGATGACCTGGATCACCTTGCGGTTGTGCACCTGGTAATGCGTGGCGATTTCCAGCCGCTGGTGGTCGGACGGACTGCGGATACGACCCAGCACGAACTGCTCGGACACTTTTGCCGCCAGTGCATGGCCGTGGCGCGTGGCGATCCGTGCCAGCATCAGGTCGATCGCGGCAGTGCCGCCGGCGCAGGTGATGCAGTGCGCGCCGATCTCGAACAGTTCCTGCGTCACGGTGATGGCCGGATAACGCTCGCAGAATGCGGCCTGTGCCTCCCAGTGCAAGGTGACCGGTCCGGTCCCCGCCACGCCCGCCTCGGCCAGCACGAAGACTCCGGTATCGACAGCACCGACCGTCCCGCCCGCGCGCACCACGGCGCGCAACCAGCCACCGATTGCGGCGTCGAAGGTTGCCAGCGGTTCGAATCCGGCGACCACAATCACCAGGCGTGCGGCCACGGCATCACCCAGCGAGGCATCGGCATTGAGCGACATGCCGTTGCTCGCGACGACCGGCCCGCCGTCGGGGGTCAGCACCTGCCAGCGATAGGTGTCAGGCCGAAAGCGATTGGCCACCCGCAACGGCTCGATGGCCGAGACGAACCCCATCATCGAGAACGCTGGCAGCAGCAGGAAATGGATGTGCTCGCAGTCGGCCTGTGTTGCATCGATCGTGGCGGGTTTGGCGGATGGCATGGGCAGGGTGAATGTGGGTCGGGGTGAGTCGTGCATGCGCAGGTGAGCCGGGGTCACCCGCCAGAGGGTTCCATCGGCGCGGCTGCACGCGTCAGTGCGTGTAGTCGGGCTCCTGCGAGTCCAGAATGTCCTTGAGCGCCTGGAAGTGCAACTCGGAGAACCGCGTCGGGTAGTTGTTCCACTGGGCGCCTGCGAGCGCCGCCACCGGCTCCGGGATCAGCGCCAGCGGCCGGCCCGTGGACAAGGCCAGCACCTGAAGCTGCGCCGCTTTCTCCAGGTAATACAACTCGTCAAAAGCCTGGGCCACCGACGGCGCAACCACGATCACGCCGTGGTTGCCCATGAACAGCACGCTCTTGCCGCCGTCCAGCAAGCCGGCCACGCGCGCACCTTCGGACGATTCAAGCGCCATGCCGCTGTAGTGGCGGTCGTACGCGATGCGGCCATGAAAACGGCAGGCGTTCTGGTCGAGCATCAGGAACTCGAAATCCTGCAGGCAACACAACGCCGTCGCATGCGGCATATGGGTGTGCAGGATGCAGCGCGCCTGCGGCAGGCGCTGGTGCAGTTCGGCATGCAGGTACCAGGCGGTCGGGTCGGCTGCGTTGGCGCCACTGGCCGCCTGCGGCTGGGCCGCATCGAGCAGCAGCAGGTCGCTGGCGCGGATTCGCGAGAAATGGCTGCCCACCGGGTTGAGCAGAAAACGCTTGCCATCGTCCGACACCGCGGCGCTGAAATGGTTGGCGATCGACTCATGCATGCCCAGCCGGGCGGCCCAGCGGAACGCAGCTGCAAGGTCGATGCGGGTCAGGATTTCGGGGGACATGGACTCTGACATGGTGAACCACCTTGGAAGGACCGCCGCGGCAGGGTTATCGCAGCGCTGCCTATACTGTATCGCCACCCACCTTCGCACCATGCCACAGGACTTATTCGACACCATCATCGTGGGCGCCGGAACGGCCGGTTGCCTGCTGGCCAATCGCCTGAGCCGCGACCCGTCGCGGCGCGTATTACTCGTCGAGGCCGGCCAGGCGGACAACTACCCGTGGATCCACATTCCGGTCGGTTACCTGTATTGCATCGGCAACCCCCGCACCGACTGGCTGTACCAGACCGAAGCCGAAGCCGGCCTGAACGGTCGTGCGCTGCGGTATCCGCGCGGCAAGACGCTGGGCGGATGTTCGTCGATCAACGGCATGATCTACATGCGTGGCCAGGCGCGTGACTACGATGGCTGGGCCGCCGCCACCGGTGACGACAGCTGGAGCTGGGCCAACAGCCTGGCCGATTTCAAGGCCCACGAAGACCATTTCCGGCTCGATGGCGGCGCCGAACCGGCAGGCACCGGTCCGCGTTTCTCCGACCTGCATGGCCATGGCGGCGAATGGCGGGTCGACAAGCAGCGCCTGCGCTGGGATGTGCTCGAAGCGTTTGCCCGGGCCGCCACCGAGGCGGGTGTGCCGGCCACTGACGATTTCAATACCGGCGACAACCACGGCGTCGGTTTCTTCGAAGTCAACCAGAAGTCCGGCTGGCGCTGGAACGCGTCCAAGGCCTTTCTGCGCCCGGTCCGCCACCGGCCCAACCTGACGATCTGGACCGAGGCGCCGACGGACCGGCTGCTGTTCGATACCGGGCCGTCGGGGCAACCGCGTTGCACCGGCCTGGAGCTTCGCCGGGGTGGGCAGACGGTCACGGTCAAGGCGTCGCGCGAGGTGATCCTGAGCGCGGGTGCGATCGGCTCGTGCCAGCTGCTGCAGCTCTCGGGCATCGGGCCAGCCGACTTGTTGCAACAGCATGGCATTGCCGTGGTCAAGGATGCGCCCGGAGTGGGCGCCAACCTTCAGGACCATTTGCAGATTCGGGCAGTGTTCAAGGTGCAGGGCGTAAAGACCCTCAACACGCTGGCCAACAGCCTGCTGGGCAAGGCCGCGATCGGGCTCGAATACCTGCTGCGGCGCAGCGGCCCGATGAGCATGGCACCCAGCCAGCTGGGAGCCTTCACCCGCTCCGACCCCGACCAGCCCTACCCGAATCTGGAATACCACGTGCAGCCGCTGAGCCTGGACGCCTTCGGCGATCCGCTGCATTCCTTCCCGGCGTTCACCGCCAGTGTCTGCAACCTGAATCCGACCAGCCGCGGCTCGGTGCGGATTCGCTCGGCATCGGCAACCGATGCGCCGGCCATCGCCCCGCGTTACCTCAGCACCGACGAAGACCGGCTGATCGCCGCGACCAGCCTGCGCCAGGTACGCGATATCGCCGCCAGGCCAGCGCTGGCGAAATACCAGCCAACGGAATGGAAACCGGGCGTGCAGTTTCAGACTGACGAGGAACTGGCACGCCTGGCCGGCGACATCGCCACCACGATCTTTCACCCGGTCGGCACGGTGCGCATGGGCCGCGAACAGGATCCGATGGCCGTGCTCGATGCACGCCTGCGGGTGCGTGGCGTGGAGGGCCTGCGGGTGGTGGACGCCAGTGTCATGCCCTCCATCACCAGCGGCAACACCAACGCACCCACGCTGATGATTGCCGAAAAGGCCGCGCGCTGGATCAGCGCCGCGGGGACAGCATGAGCCGCCGGGCCGCTCCCAAGGCGAATTCCGCAATGCGAAGCATGGAGGATGCCTGATGAGCGCCGCCGGGCCGCTCCCAAGGGCGAATTGCGCAATGCGCAGCATGGATGCATGGTGAGCGACGCTCCCGTGCCCATCTCCACGGCGGCATTCACCGCGGAGATGGCGCGCCAGCGCCTGTTCGGGCCCTCACGCGGCTGGTCGCTGGAACCGGTGGGAACCTGGCTGCTGGTCGAGGGCCGTTTCATTGCCGACCCGATGACACTGGCCGAGCAGATGATGCAGCGGCTCGACGCGGTCGGTGCACGCATCGACCGTCTGCGTATCACCAGCGGCACCCTGCATCCCCAGCTGGCCGCTGTGGGACTGAGCTGGACCCGGGCCGAAGGCGCGCGTTTCTGGTCGGGCGCGCATGGCGTACAGGAAAGCGACGCCTATATCGGCAGCCCGATCCAGCATGTGCATCAGACCGGGACTTTGTTCCACAGCCGCGTGGAGCCCCTTGCCCAGGAAGATGAACACAACCTGTGGCCAGACCTGCGCGCCGACGGCATCCGCGACTATCTGGCACTGCCGCTGGTGTTCTCCAACCGGATGATCAACGTGATGACAGTGGCCACCCGCGACGAACGCGGCTTCGATGCGGATGAGGTGGCGCGACTGCAGGCGCTGGCCAACCTGATGGCCCCGCTGATCGAACTGCTGGTGACGCGTCGCACCACGCTGGGCCTGCTTGACACCTTTGTCGGCAAGCGCATCGGCGAACGCATTCTGCAAGGCCAGGTCAAACGCGGCGACGGCGAGAAGATCTCGGCGGCGTTCTGGTATTCCGACCTGCGCGGCTTCACCGCCCTGAGCGAGACGCTGCCGACCGGCCAGCTGCTCAAGTTGCTGAACGACTATTACGAGTACTGTGCGGCGGCCGCCGCTTCCCGTGGCGGCGAGATCCTGCAATTCATCGGCGACGCCATCCTGATCGTGTTCGAGATCAATGACCCGGCGCGTACCGACGACGTCTGCAAGGCGGCACTCGATGCTGCCATCGACGCCTTTGACAGCATCGCGGTCGTCAACAGCCGGCGCCGGCGCTCGCGCCAACCAGAGGTCGAGTTTGGCCTGGGGCTGCACCTGGGCACCGTGACCCACGCCAATGTCGGTGCGCCCAACCGGCTGGCGTTCAATGTCGTGGGGCCTGCTGTCAACATGACGGCGCGGATCCAGTCGATGACCAAGGAGCTGGCGATTCCCTTGCTGATGTCAGCCGACTTCGTGCGCCATGTCGACCTGCCGGTGACCAGTGTGGGCCGGCATGACCTGCGCGGCATTGCCAAGTCGCAGGAGCTGTTCAGGCTCGCTGACGACTAACGCGGAGCACCTTGTGTCGGTGGCGCATCGACGATCAGGCGCTTGCCCAGACTGACCACGTCATCCTGGCCGAAACCCAGGGCCTGGTAGAAGGCCAGCACACTTGCATTGCTGCTGCGTACCTGCAGACTGAGCTTGGGGCAACCCAGCGCCAGCAGGCCTTGCTCTACATGCCGCATCAAGGCTTGGCCATGACCCTGGCGGCGGAAATCGGGATGCACGGCCAGGTAATTGACCCAGCCCCGATGCCCGTCGTACCCGGCCATGGCACTGGCCATCAGCGTTCCGTCGGCTTCGCCCACCACGAACAATTCGCGCTGTACCCCGAGTTTGCGCGCGATGTCCTTGGCCGGGTCGTTCCAGGGTCGGGTCAACGCACACGCATCCCACAGCGCAATGACGGTCGGGGCATCGGCTTCGCGGAAGGGGCGTATGTCCATGGCGCTAGCGTATCCGATTGCCGCCGCGACGCGGTCGTGCGTGGTGATGGCGGGCGAGGTTCTGCAGCGATCGGGCCGATCAGCGCGTTTTCGCAGTCCCGGGCCAGCATCAGGACCGGTAAAGGTATACGCCCGCAATCACCAGTGCCGCAATAATCCAGACCCACACCGCCGAACCCGTGGCCGGAACCTCCCCTGGCGCCAGGTTGGTGGCCGGTGCCGGTGCCGCACCAGGCGCCGGCGGAGCAGCCGCCGCTTCCTCCTTCTGGCGCTCGAACAGTTCCTTGGCTTGCTGGAGACTGATCCCCCTGGTCTTGTGCAGCTGCCAGATTCCGATCAGCTTGCGAAGGTTGCGGATGATCGGCTCAAGATCGGAGAGCGCTTGATCCTGACGCATGGTATGACTCCCAATCATCGAACAGTGGTATCTGCAGGGTTCGCGTGCGACGCGGCGGCTATTCGTAGGTCTGCCCGCGGTGGCGCAGCCAACCGGGAATGTGGCGCCCCGCAGGGTCATGGTGGGTCCAGTGGATCACGCCACCCTTGGCGTTCCACTCAAAAACACCATTGAAACCCACACTGTCGCCTTTCGCAAGCCCGGCAATGCGCGGCGCCAGGTCGATGTTGTGAGCCACCAGCACGGTCTGGCCGGACGCCATGCGCAACACGAAACGCTGGTGGCGACTGCCCTGGTTGTCGTCTGCCAATATGGCGCTGACAACGCCTTCGCCGCGGACCTGCACGTCGCTGCGCCGGGCACTGAACGCCTGCGCCAGCGCGTCGTCGGCTGAAGTCTGCGTACCTGCGTCCACCGGCCGAGTCGCGTCGACCGGCGCACGGGCATCGACAAACGGCAGTTGCAGGCCGGACGAGTTCCAACCGCCGACGATGGCGGCAACCAGTGCGAGCAAAAGGACCTGCTTTTTCATGCGATTCATGATAGCGGTGAGCGCCAACACATCAAGCGAACAACCCGGAACCGTTTGGGTCGCAACCCGAACGCATGCCAATCGTCGGGCTGTGATACCTTGGGGCCCATCGGGAACCGGCTCGGCCGGGTCACTTGTGCATCCGTCTTTCGATCGGGGTCCAATCTTGGGAAAATTGTTGATTCCGCTGGCGGCGTTGCTCAGTGGCGTGGCCTTGCTGATCGTCGGTACCGGCCTGATGTTTGCAGCCATTGGCGCCCAGGCCTCACAGGCAAACTTCTCCAGCCTGGTGACAGGTCTGGTGATGTCGGCGTATTTCGCCGGTGCGATATACGGCACCTATGCCTGCCCGCACATCATCCGCAAGGTCGGCTTCATCCGGGCTTTTGCCGCGATGGCGTCGGTGGCCTCGACGCTGCCGCTGCTGCACGCCTTGTGGGTCAACCCCTGGTTCTGGGGCGGCCTGCGTTTTGTCACCGGCCTTTGCCTGGTCGGCCTGTATCTGGTGGTGGAGAGCTGGCTCAACGTGGTGGCACCGACCGACAAGCGCGGCAAGGTGTTCGCCGTCTACCTGGTCGTGAACATGGTGTCGCTGGCGATCGGCCAGTGGCTGATACTGCTCGGCGACCGGCACGGCTTCCTGCCCTTCGTCATGGTGTCGGTGCTGTTTTCCTTTGCGCTGCTGCCGATCACACTGACACCGGTCGAACAACCGGTGATCACCGAGGCCCCCTCGTTCAGCCTGGTCGAGCTGTTTTTCATATCACCGATCGGTGTGATTGGCGCCCTGGTCTCGGGCATGCTCAGCGGTCCGCTGCTGGGCCTGGGCCATGTGTTCGGCGCCGGTGTGGGCTTCAGCGAAAACGGCATTGCCACCTTCATGGCGGCCACTATCCTGGGTGGTGCGGTGTTTCAGTGGCCGGTGGGCCATTTCTCTGACCGGCACGACCGGCGCTGGGTGCTGTTCATGGTGTCGCTTGCCTGCGCAGCGGTGGCCGCCATCGCCTGGTTGCTGGCGCGGGACTACGAGAACTCGCTGATCGGCCTGGGTATCGTTTTCGGTGGTCTGGCGTTCACGGTGTACGGCATCAGCGTGGCGCATGTTAACGATCTGGTCGACCGTGCCAGGGTGCTGCAGGTCACCGGCGGCCTGCTGCTGCTCAACGGCATCGGCGCCACGATCGGCCCGACGCTGGCCGGCGGCCTGATGGATCTGCTCGGTCCGGAAGCGCTGATGCTGTATTTCGCACTGGTGTTGTCGGCGCTGGCCGTGCTGACCTGGCACTACGCGCGCAAGTATCCAATGAACCGCGGCGAGCCGGCCAAAAAAGCCGACTATGTGATGGCCGGCACCAGCACCCAGGCGGTGCTGCCGATGGATCCGCGTTTCCCCGACAGCGAACGGGCGCCCGACGGGCCGGAGACGGTGCAGCCACCGCCGGAGGAGCCGCCACCA
>JAGPBF010000131.1:1517-4358 GCA_018063505.1 Rhodoferax sp. | reverse complement strand
CGGCATGAGCATCGCGTCAATTACTTGAATTGCGCGCAATGCGCCGGGCTGCCTGCCAGCCCTACACTTTCCGACTGGTCCGGGCGACGCGAATCTGCGCGTTTCTCCTGGCCGGGAAACGGGGTGCCGCGTGGCAGTTCAGGAATTCGACTTCATCATCATCGGCGGCGGCTCGGCCGGCTGCGTGTTGGCCGACAAGCTGAGCCAGCACGGTCGCTCCACTGTGCTTCTGCTAGAAGCCGGCGGACATGACCGGCGGCTGTGGATCAACATGCCGATCGGGTACGGCAAGACCTTCTACGACGAACGCGTCAACTGGAAGTTCGAGGCCGAACCCGACGCCGCACTGGGCAACCGGCGCATCTACTTTCCGCGCGGCAAGGTGGTCGGCGGTTCGAGTTCGATCAACGCCATGGTGTATTGCCGCGGCTTGCCGGGCGACTTCGACGACTGGGCGCAGGCCGGCAATGCCGGCTGGTCGTGGCAGGATGTGTTACCGGTCTACCAGGGCTTCGAGAACCGGGTCGACGCCGACGGACAGTCCGGTGGCGGCGGGCCGCTGTACGTCAGCGACGTGCGCCATCAATTGCATCCGTCGATGCGGCACTTCTTCAGAGCCGCCGAGCAGGCCGGATTGCCGTTCACCGAAGATTTCAACGGGTCCCAACCCGAAGGCGTGGGTCGTTACCAGATCAACACCCGGCGCGGCATGCGATGGTCGGCGGCAGATGCGTTCCTGCGGCCGGCGCTGCGCCGCGGCAATGTCGACCTGCAGACCGGCGCCCTGGCAGAACGCATCCTGTTCGACGGTCGCAAGGCCACCGGCGTGATGTACCGCCAGGGCGGCAACACACACACCGCCCGCGCGCGCGCCGCGGTGGTTCTCAGCGCCGGCACGATCCAGAGCCCGCAGCTGCTGCAACTATCGGGCATCGGGCCGGGTGCGTTGCTGCAGCAGCACGGCATCACCCCGATACTGGCGCAGCAACAGGTAGGCCGCAACCTGCAGGACCACCTGGCCATGAGTTACTACTTCAAGGCCACGGAACCGACACTCAACAATGTGCTTGGCAGCTTGTGGGGCAAGCTGCGCGTCGGTGTGCAGTACGTGACCACGCTCGGCGGTCCGCTGAGCATCAGCGTCAACCAGTGCGGCGGTTTCGTGCGCTCGCATGATGCAGCCACGCAGGCCGACATGCAGCTGTATTGCAACCCGATCACCTACACGCTGGCAGCCTCGAAGACCGGCACGCAGATCGTGCCCGACAGCTTTGCCGGCTTTATTCTGTGTTTCCAGCCGTGCCGGCCATTGAGCCGCGGCAGGATCGAAATTGTGTCGCCCGACGCGGCCAGAGCGCCGCGTATCACGCCCAACTACCTGTCGCACCCCGAAGACGTGGCGCAGGCGCTGCGCGGCGCCAAGCTGATACAGCGCCTGACCGGGACCGACGCGATGAAGGGCCTGATCAAGAAGCCCATTGCGCCCAGCCTGGACGGCATGAGCGACGCGTCGATGGTCGAGGATTTCCGCAGCCGAGCCAGCACCTGCTACCACCCGGTGGGCAGCTGCACGATGGGGCCGGACCCGGCCACTTCCGTCGTCGACCCGCAGCTCAAGGTGCACGGCATCGAGCACCTGTACGTGGTCGATGCGTCGGTGTTCCCGAACGTGACCTCGGGCAATACCCATGCGCCCACGACGATGGTGGCGCACAAGGGCGCGCAGGCGATTCTTTCCGCACAGCATTGACACCTACCCAGGAGACAACACCCGATGAAACTCGAATCGATCAAGACCTTTGTGGTCGGCAATCCGCCACCATCGTTTGGCGGCAAGTACTTTGTGTTCGTCAAGATCCGTACCACCTGCGGCATCGAAGGCGTTGGCGAGGCTTATGCCGCGACCTTCAGCCCGCATGTGATCACCGCGATGGCCCAAGACCTGTTCGAGCGTGTGTTCGCCGGCCAGGATCCGATGGAGACCGAAACCTTGTGGCGCAAGGCGTATGGCGCCGGCTTCACGCTGCGCCCGGACGTGTCGCTGATGGGTGTCCTCAGTGCGCTCGAGATGGCCTGCTGGGACATCACCGGCAAGGCGCTGGAGCAGCCGGTCTACAAGCTGCTCGGTGGCCTGGTCAACCCGCGGCTGCGTTCGTACACCTATCTGTATCCGGACGAGAACGAAGACGAATCCTTCTATGACGACCCGGTAAAGTCGGCAGAACGTGCCGCCGTCTACGTGGCGCAGGGATTCACCGCGGTCAAGCTCGACCCGGTGGGTGGTTATTCGGTGTTCGACCCGCGCCAGCCGACGCTCGAGCGCATGGACCTGTCCGAGCGCTTCTGCAAACTCATCCGCGAGGCGGTCGGCGACAAGGCCGACATATTGTTCGGCACCCATGGCCAGTACACGGTGTCGGGCGCCAAACGCATGGCACGCCGGCTCGAGAAGTACGACCCGCTGTGGTTCGAGGAGCCGACCCCGCCCGAGCGCCCCGAGATGATGGCCGAGGTTGCGCGCCACACCAGCATTCCGGTGGCCACCGGTGAGCGCCTGTGCACCAAATACGAATTCGCCCGCGTGCTGGAGACTGGCGCGGCCAGCATCCTGCAGCCGGCGCTGGGCCGGGTTGGCGGCATCCTGGAATGCAAGAAGATCGCCGGCATGGCCGAAACCCATTACGCCCAGATCGCACCGCACCTGTATTGCGGCCCGATCGAAGCCGCCGCCAACATCCAGCTCGCCGCCTGCATCCCGAACTTCCTGATCCTGGAAAGCATCCAGCAACTCGGCGGCTTCCACGAGAAGCTGCTGAAGAAGAAGATCCAGTGGGAAGACGG
>JAGPBF010000131.1:0-1417 GCA_018063505.1 Rhodoferax sp. | reverse complement strand
CCGCGCCGACTTCATGCGCCGACTGGCCGATGCACTGGTCGCGCGCAAGCACGTCATCGGCGCGGCGCTGGCGCTCGAATCCGGCAAGAGCCTGGAAGACGCCACCAACGAAGCGGCCTACGCCGCCGACATCACGCGTTACCACGCCGAATGGGCGCGGCGCATCGAAGGCGAAGTCATCCCCAGCGACAGCCCGTCGGAGAACCTGGTGCTGCACCGCGAGCCGCTGGGCGTCGTGGCCTGTCTGATCCCGTTCAACTACCCGGTCTACACACTGCTGCGCAAGATCGCGCCAGCGCTGATCACTGGCAACACGGTAGTGGTGCGGCCAAGCAACAACACGCCATGCTCTGCGTTCGAGATCGCGCAGGCGGTGTTAGATGCCGACCTGCCGCCGGGGGTCGTCAACATCATGGCGATGGACCATGACGCCGCCGAGCAGATGTGCACGCACCCGCGCGTGGCCATGATCACGCTGACCGGCAGCGTCGCCGCCGGCCGGCGCATGCTGGATTTCTCCAGGACCAACATCGCACGCGTGTCGCTGGAGATGGGTGGCAAGACGCCGGCCATCATCACGCCCAGCGCCGATCTGGACGCGGCGATGGCCGCCATCGTCGGATCCAAGACCACACACTGCGGCCAGTTGTGCACCGCCGTCGAACGGGTCTATGTGCATCGGTCCTTGCACGACGCGGTGTTGCAGCGCCTGCGCACAGGCATGCAAGGTCGCGCGTTTGGTGACCGCACCGCGGATGCGGGCCGCATGGGCCCGCTGGTCAGCGACGCGGCCCGCCAGGGCATACACGCGATGGTGCAACGCGCCGTGGCTGACGGCGCCAGACTCGAGTGCGGCGGTGTGGTTCCGGACGGCCCGGGATTCTTCTACCCCCCCACGCTGCTCAGCGGCATGCGCCAGGATTCCGAGATCGTGCAACAGGAAACCTTCGGCCCGGTGTTGTGTGTATTGCCCTACGACAATTTCGACGACGCCCTGGCCATGGCCAGCGACCACCAGTACGGCCTGGCCTCGGTGCTCTACAGCAACGACTACCGCGAAGTGATGCAAGCGGGCAACGAGATCGAAGCCGGCGAGTTGTACATCAACCGCACCCCCGCCGACCCCTACCAGGGCTACCACGCCGGCTGGAAACGCTCAGGGCTGGGTGGCGATGACGGCAAACATGGCATGCTGGAATTCACGCAGACGCGGCTGGTGGTGATGCCTTACTGAGCAGCCTGATACTTTGTGGGACAGACCGAGCCACACGCAGTGGGCGAGCTCTGTCCCCAACATTTTGTCGGATGCCCGGCTGTTTAGCGTTGTCCCGACAGTTGACTCCTTACCCTCAGGCAGTGCAGGTGGTTGGCGCTCCACAGCACTGAAACCGCGACCCGCAGAGCAAGGGTTCTGCCA
>JAGPBF010000325.1 GCA_018063505.1 Rhodoferax sp. | reverse complement strand
CCTTCCTGGTGCGCAGCCGGCTGATGTCCACCGACCAGCACGACGATGCGCGCCAGATCCTGCGCGACATCGAGTCGCTGGACGGCCACACCTCCTTCCTGTTCGGCAAGATCAACTTCCTGATGGATGCCACGGTCGGCTTCATCAACATCAACCAGAACAAGCGCGTGTCCAAGCTGACCACCCTCAGCGTGGTGTTCGTCCCGCTCAACATCATCGCCGGCATCGGCGGCATGAGCGAGTTTTCGATGATGACCCAGGGCGTTTCCTGGCCGCTGGCCTATGGCGCCTTCATGGGTGCCCTGGGCCTGATCGGCGGGGGTACTTACCTGTTGCTGCGTTACCTTGGACGACGCCAGTTGCGCCAGGCGGGCGAGTCCTGAGGATACGCAATGACGGCACCGTGCCCGGTCAATAGCAATGGGCTTTCCGTTTCAAGGATTATGGACGGCGCGCAGTATTGTTTGAGTCTCGTCGTGGCGCACCCGGTTGCTGAACCACCATATGCCGGCCTTCTTGATCGTCCAGTCGGCCTCTGTGCCCGCCAGAAGCAGTGCAGCAAGGCGTCCCAGTGACGGCTGGTGACCGACGAGGATGATCGCACCCGGATGATCGGGCCAGTCTGCCGCAGCGAGCAGGTCCGGCGTGGTCGCGCCGATGCCCAACTGCTTTTTGACCTTGACCGGGAGACCCAGCGTCTCGGCCGTCTGCAATGCGCGCCGGGTCGGACTGGACAGCACCGCGACTTTCGGCAATCGCTGCCGGCGCAGCCATTCGGCAACCTCCAGCGCATGTTTTAGCCCGCGCGCAGTGAGTTCCCGGTCGGCATCGGGAATCGGGCCTTCGGCTTCGATTGCTTCGGCGTGACGCCACAAAATCAGATCCACGGGGTCCCTTGCTTGAATGAGGCCGCGATCATACTTTCCGACGATGACAGGGCCGTTACAGCAGCCGCTGGCGCGATGTCATGGCGACCGGCGAAGGCGTTTCCTTGCCGGCGCGCCAGTCGTGGACCCGGGCGAGGACCCATGCCTGGTCGTCGAGCGGCAGATCGTGACCCGCAGCAGGATGGAGGGCGAAATCGACCAGCCATCGGGTGGCCAAAGTGCGTGAGCATCGCGGGTCGACCAGCGTGTCCCCGGCGCCGGCCAGCAGCAGCAGGCGGTCGAACGGGTTCCGGTGCGGTGCGCGGTAGCGTGCGGCCGCCAGCAGTTGGCGCAGGGCGTTGCGCGCAGAAACCGGATGTTCGCGGCGCCACTGCAGCCATGCCTGGATCACTGTCCGGGGCTCGGCGACCAGCCGGGTTGTCATGCCGAGGATTGCGGTTTCAAGTTCTTCATCGCTGACCCTGGCGGCGAGCAGGTGCAGCACGCGCAAATAGTTGGCCGGGCGCAAACGCTGATGGAAGGGGCTGAACGGCCGCAGGCTGGTGCTGATCAGCACTGCCGCGACGATGTCGGCCGGATGGCGCTGACTCCATGCGACGGCCACCATGGCGCCGAGCGACATCGCCAATACCCGGCACGGCAGGGCGATGCCGCGGATTGCAAGTTCGGCGTGACAGTAATCGGCCATGGCTTCGACGCTGAGCAGACTCTCCATGTGGTTGAGTTGGCCGTTGCCGGGCAGATCGAGGCAGATCACCGGTGCATCGCCTGTCACGTCGCGCAGATGATGCGGGAACTCCCCCCAGTGACGCGATTCGCGCGTCAGGCCGCGTAGCAGAATCCACGGCGTCATGCAGCCGTTTCCCCGTACCAGCGCTGCATGGCTCGTTTCAGGTGCAGTTCACGGGCCGCGCCGGCGGGTTGCCAGAGGGCGTGGCCGCTGGCGGCCCGCGTCATGAAATCGAGCCACGACAAGTGGCGCCTGAGCACGCGCTGGCGGCGGTGTTCGATCAGCGGATTGAAGATCCCGTGGCGCGACAGCAGTTGCCGCGGATTCTTCTTCACCCACAGCCAGGAACCCATTTCCAGGGTCAGCGGCAGGAACACGCGCCCGCCCTGGTCAAGCGAGCGAAGGTAAAGGTAGTCCCACAGGTCACCGTGCGCCAGGTATTGCCGGCTTTGCGGTTCGAACACGTAGCGATGATGGCTGTGGGTCTGGTCCAGGATTTCCATCAGGGCGTGCATTTCCGCCAGATGCGGAATCGGTCGCGTGCTGTGGGCATAGGGAAACCAGATGCGGTCGCTGACACCGAAGCCGGAATGGCAATCGATGGCGATGCTGAAGCGATGGTTCAACAGTTCGTCGTCGACCAGATTGCAGATCGCGGCGGTTTCCAGTTCCATCGGTGCGTCGGCCGGGCCGCGATACCAGGGCAGCCCCGAGCCGTAGCGGTGACCGCCGATCAGGAAGGGCACTTTTTCGCGGGCGTCCAGCGGCGCATTGCGCATCAGGTCGACGCCGTTCGGGTTGGCGCGGGTGCGCCTCAGCATGCCGCCGGGGTTGACGGCCGGGACGAAGACCAGACGGAGTTGCTCCAACTGGCGGTGCAGGGTGGTATCCCAGCGCAGGCGGCTGATGATGCTTTGCAGGAAGGCGATCACGACCTGGGCGCCGATCCGCTCCAGACCGTGCACACCGCCGAAGATGCCGATCGCAGGCACCTCGGGATCGGGGTTGCCGAGGGCGATCGCGTGCAGCGGCAGGTGCGTTCCGCCGCATTCGACTTCGCACAGGGTTTTTGCCTGGAAGGCGATCCCGGCAGCCGCCGCGATGCGGTCGATTTCCTCCAGTTCGTCAACCAGCACGTCGGTCATTGCGCTCCATCCGGTCGGTTGCGCAAATTGTCATGCTTGTGAAAACCTGCTGCAACAGTGCTCCGCTATCGTTGCCGCATCGGCCACAACGGACATCAGGA
The DNA here is from genome assembly GCA_018063505.1 of Rhodoferax sp. Classification (GTDB taxonomy): domain Bacteria; phylum Pseudomonadota; class Gammaproteobacteria; order Burkholderiales; family Burkholderiaceae_C; genus CAISIP01. The sequence goes on along the minus strand of JAGPBF010000325.1, from coordinate 656 downwards.
GCTCCCCATGAAGACCTTCTTCGACCGCTTCTTCGGTGACATCGATCGCGTGTTCGACGAGTCCTGGGTTGTGATCTGGCAACTGGACGACTTCTGACCGGGCGCGTCCGGCCATGCGTCGCAACCGCTTGCTCCAGATCATCGACTCGAAGGAATTGACACCATGACGCGTCGTTTCGTTGCCCATCCCGTACTTGCTCTCGGTAGCACCCTGCTTTGGGGTGTCATCGAATTGCTGGCCCTGTTTCGTTCGCGCTGGAGCGATTCCGGTCGTCCCGGTCGCGGTTAGCGGCGATGTTCCGGCGGGCGTTCCGGAAGTAAGCCATGAACAGGGATCAGTACCTGCAAAAGCAAGGCTGGCGCGTCGCCCGTCCGGGCGGTGAGGGGGGTTCCGGCATTCCCGGGCTGTGTCCGGCACGGACGAACTGCACGTCATGTGAGCTAGGCGTGCTCCTGCCCCAATCGCGGCAGTCTGATGGCGGCGATCCGCTTCAGCTTGTCTGGAATGTCTGCGAGCAAGCCTGCATGGCGCGGGCCGTGCCAGCCGCCGATCAGGGTAACCGCCTCGCGCAGGTGCGGGTCGCGGCCGGCACAGACCATTAGCAGGGTCCCGGCGCTGGCCAGGTCGTTGAGCTGGCCCAATTCATCCTGCAGTC
>JAGPBF010000130.1 GCA_018063505.1 Rhodoferax sp. | reverse complement strand
CCGCGTGGTGGTGACGAATAAGACCCCCACCGGGCTGGTGCGCGGCTTTGGCGGGCCGCAGGTCTATTACGCGCTGGAGCGACTGCTGGATCGCATAGCTACCGAGCTAGACATCGACCCGGTAGCGCTGCGTCGCCTCAACTACGTCAAGGCTGATCAGTTTCCCTACCAAGCGCCTGCCGGTGCTGTGCTTGACTCCGGCGATTACGAAAAGATGACCGATCTGGCCCTGGCGGCCGCGCGCGAGCAAGGGTTGCATGAACGCCAGCTGGCGGCGCGCGCTTCCGGCAAGCTTTATGGTATTGGTGTGGCAGCTATCGTGGAGCCCTCGGTGTCCAACATGGGTTACATCAGCACCGTGCTCACGGCGGAGCAGCGGGCCAAGGCAGGTCCGAAGAACGGGGCGATCGCCAGTGCCACGGTGGCCGTGGACCTGATGGGTGGGGTGAATGTCACCATTGCCTCGGCGCCAGCCGGACAAGGCCACATGACGGTCTGCGCGCAGGTGGTGGCCGATGCACTGGGACTGCAACCGGTTCAGGTGATGGTAAACGTCGAGTTCGACACTGCGAAAGACGCCTGGTCGGTGGCGGCAGGCAACTACTCCAGCCGCTTCGCCGGTGCAGTCGCAGGAGCTGTGCATCTGGCGGCCATGAAGGTGCGCGACAAGCTGACGCTGATCGCGGCAGACCAGTTTGGTTGTACCCCGGCCGATGTGGCCTTTGCAGGCGGCGAAATTTTCAACATGGCCAATTCGGCGCAGCGCCAGCCCTTTACACGTCTGGCCGCCAATCCGCACTGGGCGCCCGCATTACTGCCCAAGGGCGTGAGCCCGGGCCTGCGCGAGACCGCATTCTGGACCCCCGAGGTGCTGCGTGCCCCCGACGCGGCCGACCGCGTCAATCCCTCGGCCACTTATGGCTTTGTGTTTGACATCTGCGGCTTGGAAGTTGATCCCAACACTGGCGCAGTGCGCGTGGACCGTTACATCACCGGCCACGATGCCGGACGGCTGCTCAACCCTGCGCTGGCTGACGGTCAGATCCAAGGGGCGTTTGCGCAGGGGCTGGGCGCCGCACTGCTGGAAGAGTTCCGTTATGGCGGCGACGGCAGTTTCCAGTCCGGGACGCTGGCCGACTACTTGATGCCGACAGCCTGTGAAACGCCGGATCTGGTGATCGTGCACATGGAAACGCCATCGCCCGTCACGCCCCTGGGCGCCAAGGGCTTGGGCGAGGGCAACAACATGAGCACACCCGTGTGCATTGCCAATGCCTTTGCCGACGCTTTGCGCCCGCACATGGACCTAGCCGAAGTGCAATTGCCGCTGACGCCTGGCCGTGTACTGGCGTTGTTACAGGTGTCTGATCCGGCGCCGAAGGAAATGCCGCATCCGGCAGCCGCCGTTCCGGCGGGTGAGGGGCTTGCCCTAAAGGCGCAGGGCGAGGTGGAGATTCCTGCTGCGCCGGAGAAAGTGTTTGCCGTGCTGCTCGACCCTGTGGCCCTAGCGCGTGTGATTCCGGGGTGCCATTCGTTGCAGTCGATTGGCCCCAATCGCTACCGTGCCGATGTCACCGTAGGCGTTGGCCTGGTGAAGGCACGCTACGAAGCCGAGATCATCCTGTCCGACATCGACGCCCCGCACAGCCTGCGCCTGGCCGGCAGTGGCCGTTCCTCGCTGGGTACCGGTGCTGGCGGCGGGCTGGTGATGTTGCAGGCTACGCCTACCGGCACGCGCCTGAGCTACGACTATAGCGCCCAGGTTGGTGGCAAGGCGGCGATGGTGGGCAGTCGCATGCTCGAAGGGGCTGCCCGCATCATCGTGGCGCAGCTGTTTGAGTCGCTGGGCCGACAGGCCGGGGGAAAGACGGTGGAACCCAACTGGTGGCGCCGGATACTGCGCAAACTGGGAGTGCGGGTATGAAGCCCGCCGCATTTGATTACGTGCGCGTTGACGGTGTCGAGGATGCCTGTACGTTGCTGCAGCGTCACGGCGACGACGCGCGCATCCTCGCAGGGGGGCAATCACTGATGGCGGTGCTAAACATGCGTCTGGCGCAGCCGTCGCTGTTGGTGGACATTTCGCGCAGCACCGCACTGGCACGCATTGAAGTGCGTGACGGCTGTGTGCAAGTGGGTGCTGCGGCAACGCAGGCTGCGCTGGAGTGGCGTGACTCGCTGGCGCAGGAGCTGCCGCTGCTCAAGCTGGTCTTTCCCTACATCTCGCATTTCCAGATCCGCAACCGCGGCACAGTATGTGGTTCGGTGGCGCATGCAGACCCTTCGGCCGAACTGCCGCTGAGTCTGCTGGTGCTGGAGGGCCAGGTGGTATTGCGCGGCAAGCGCCAGCGGGTGGTAGCGGCCGAGGATTTTTTCACCGGCATGCTCAGCACGGCCCGAGCCAGCGACGAACTGGTGGAAGCGGTGCGCTTTCCCCTGGCCAAGCCCGGACAGGGTTTTGGCTTTCGCGAGTTTTCACGTCGCCATGGCGATTTCGCCATCTGTGCGGTGGCCGCTGTGGCGGATGACCGGGGTCTGCGCGTCGCCGTGGGCGGTGTGGCCGACCGACCACTGGCACGCGAATGGCCGCTGCTGGAAGGCGGCGCGCTGGATGATGCGCTCAACGAGTTCGCCTGGGCGCTGGATGCACGTGATGACTCCCAGATGAGTGCTGCCTCACGCCGTCACCTAGTTCGTCGCCTGGGCCAGCAGGCTGTTGAGGCGGCTCTACTGACAAGGACTTCTGTATGACTCATGACATTCTTAGCCGAGAAAAATTGCATCCGATAACGATCGAACTCAACGGTCAGACCCGGCGGGGCTACGCCACGCCACGCATGCTACTGAGCGATTACCTGCGACATGAGCTCGGCCTGACAGGCACCCATGTAGGTTGCGAGCACGGTGTGTGCGGCGCTTGCACCGTTCGACTCGATGGCGTGGCTTGCCGCTCCTGTCTGACATTGGCCGTACAGGCGGATGGACGACGGGTTGAGACCGTCGAGGGACTTGCCGGCGAGGGTGGCGTACTGTCTGAACTGCAGTCAGCCTTCAAGCGGCACCATGCGTTGCAGTGCGGGTTTTGCACCCCCGGCATCCTGATGTCCAGCGCCGACTGGCTAGCGCGCCTGCGGAAGTTGGGCCGCAAGCCGACTGAACAGGAGGTCCGCGAAATGTTGTCCGGTCACATTTGTCGATGCACGGGCTATACGCCCATCGTAAAAGCCCTAATGGAGGTGGCACATGCTTGACTTGGGGCGGACTTTCTTGCAAAGCGTTGAGCGCGCGCCGAGGGCTACGGCCCTGGTAGACGGCGATCAGCGCCTGAGCTATTCGCAATGGGCACCCAAGATCGGCGCGGTACAGCATGGGCTGCGTGAACTGGGCCTCAAGCCTGGCGACCATTTGCTATCGGTGCTTCAAAACCGCATGGAAGCCGCCACTCTGCACTGGGCCTGTCAGTTCGCAGGCATTGTGATGACGCCGCTGAACTGGCGCGCCAAGCCCGAGGAAATCGTGCATTGCCTCAAGGATTCGTCTGCGAGTGTGGTGGTCTATGAAAAGACGTCGGCATCTGCCGTGCTCGAAGCCCTGCAGGTTCAGCCGGCCCGATTGGTCTACGTCGGCAACGATGGTGGTGAAGGACTGAACTATGCCCAGTGCTTTGACAGCGAGCAGGACCCGCTTCCCAAGGCGCAGGCACAAGACCTCTCCATCATGCTCTATACCTCGGGCACCACGGGGGCCCCCAAGGGTGTACCACGGCGTCAGCGAGCTGAACGAGTAGCTGCACTGGCCCACGTGGCGCAGAACCAATACGGCTATGGTGAGTGCACCCTGGGCGTGATGCCGCTGTATCACACGATGGGTGTGCGTTCTCTGCTGGCGCTGGCACTGGTCGATGGGTGTTTCGTCTGCATGCCCAGATTTGATGCGGCGCAGGCGCTACGATGCATCAAGGCCGAAAAAGTCAGTCACCTGTATCTGGTGCCCACGCTGTATCACGATGTGCTGGCGCACCCTTCGTTCGCGGAGACCGACATTTCATCGGTCCGTCGCCTCGGCTTTGCAGGTGCCCCCATGCACGACGCGCTACTGCTGCGTTTGCAGGAAGCCTTTCGTCCCGACCTGTTCGTCAACCACTACGGCAGTTCAGAAATCTACACATTCTCCATCAACCAGAATGCAGTAGGCAAGCCCGGCTCGGCCGGTCGCGCGGGTATCAATACCCGGCTACGCGTAGTCAAGCTTGACGGTAAGTCCATAAATCAGCTGGCAGCACCCATGGAGGAAGGGCAGATCATTGCCGACCTGTTGTCCGACGAAGCCTTTGAAGGCTATCACAATCGTCCCGATGCCAACGCCAAGAGCTTGCGAGACGGCTGGTACTTCACGGGTGACACGGGCTACGTTGATGCGGATGGCGATCTGTTCGTCACCGGCCGGGTGGACGACATGATCATCAGCGGTGGCGAGAACATTTCCCCGGTGGACATCGAATCGGTGCTGTCACTGCATCCAGCCGTTGACGAGGTGGCCGTGGTGGGTCTGAAGGACGAGCGCTGGGGTCAGCGCGTGGTGGCGTTCGTCAAGCGCAAGCAGGACGTGACCCCGGAGGGCCTGGACCAGCACTGTCGGACCTCAGACATGGTCAATTTCAAGCGTCCGCGCGAGTACGTCTTTGTGGACGAGATCCCCAAGTCGCCGGTGGGCAAGGTGCTGCGCCGCAAGCTGGTCGCGGGCGAATTCGTCCCCGAATCGGCGCAAGCGCCCAAGGCCTGATCTGCTCTCTATTCATTTCACTAAACACCACGAAGGACACCTATGAAACTCAATGAATTACTCCACCCCGCCGCCACCTTGCCGAGCGAGCTTGACGGCTTTCGCGTCGAAATTGACGCAGCCCGCCAGCGCGCCGACATTGTCCTGACCCGCCCGCCTTTCAATGTAATCAGCATGCTTCAGCGCGAGCAGCTGCGTATCACTTTTGAGGCGCTGGATGCCAATGAAAATGTGCGTGTAATCGTTCTGCGCTCCGAAGGCGAACATTTTTCCAGCGGTGGCAACATCAAGGGCTTCCTTGAGGCCACTCCGGAGCATGTCTCCAAGCTGGCCTGGAACATCGCCTCTCCGGCGCGTTGCAGCAAACCGGTGATTGCAGCCAATCGCGGCTATTGCTTCGGCGTGGGCTTCGAGATTTCGCTGGCCTGTGATTTCCGACTGGTCACCCCGACCACCCTGTACGCGTTGCCGGAACAAAAGCTTGGGCAGATACCGGGCTCGGGTGGATCGGCCCGCCTACAGAAGATGGTGGGCATCACCCGAACCAAGGACATCGTGATGCGCTCGCGTCGTATCCCAGGCCAGCAGGCATATGACTGGGGTGTGGCCACCGCCATCGTGCCCGACGCCGAACTCGAGGACACCACTGATGAACTGGTGGACGAACTGCGTTCGTTTTCCCCGATTGCGCAACGCACAGCAAAGAAACTGCTCAACGACACCGAAGATTCCCCGCTTTCGATTGCCATCGAGCTCGAGGGCCACTGCTATTCGCGCCTGCGCAGCTCCGAGGATTTCCGCGAAGGCGTAGAAGCCTTCAACGACAAGCGTACCCCCAAGTTTGTCGGACTGTAAGGCTGACGACTTTTTCCAACCCAAAACCATAACGACCCGAAGGAGACATGACATGAAAACGAAACTGATGACTACCTTGATTGCCGCCACTTTCACTGTCGGTGCGCAGGCACAGACTGGCCCCATTCGCGTTGGCGTGGTTACGCCTCTGTCGGGGACTTATGCCGGCATTGGCCAGCAGGTGAAGTGGGGCCTAGACCTGGCCGCCAAGGAAATCAACACTGGTGGTGGCGTGATGGGCCGCCAGATTGAACTGATCTATGAGGACGAAGAAGCCAACCCGGCCGTGGCGGTGCAGAAGGCAGAGAAGCTGTTCCAGGTTGGCAAGGTGGACTTTCTCACCGGAACGGTGAACTCCGGATCCACTTTGGCCGTGGGTCAGGTAGCCGAGCGCAACAATCGGCTGATCGCCACAACCGTGTCCTTTGCCGACTCGATCACCTCGGACAAGTGCTCTGCGAATGTGTTCCGCGTCAATGCGCGCGCCGGCATGCAGTCGGCAGCGCTGGCTGACTGGATGGCCGCGACCAAGCCTAACGCTAATGTGTTCTACCTGGGCCCGGACTATGAGATGGGTCGAAGCACCGTTGCGGCCTTCAAGTCTGCTGCCGAGGGCAAGGGCGCCAAAACGGTGGGTGAAGTCTTCGCACCACTGGACAACAAGGACTACTCGCCATTCTTCGGTCAGATACGTTCTGCCCGTCCGACCGTGATCTACACGTCGGTAGCCGGCAACGACACCGTGCGTCTATTCACCCAGATGGCCGAGTTCGGCTTGAACCGAAATGTACAGGTGGTAGGTGCCTCGGGCACGGTCACATCGCAAAACCTGAAGGCCATAGGCAATGCCGCCGACGGTTTCGTGACCGGCGTGGGCTACTCGACCAGCATTGACAGCGTCGAGAACAAGAAGTTTGTCGCCAGCTTTGAGGCCGCCAACAAGGCACAGCCCGACCTGTACGGCGCCGACAGCTATGGGGTGTTGTTCTTCTACAAGGCTGCTGTGGAGAAAGCCAAATCTACTGACACGGACAAGGTACGTACGTCCATGCGGGGACTTCAGTGGGCCACACCGCAAGGAGTAAAGACCATGCGCGCCGGAGACCACCAGGCCATGCAGGACATGTATGCCGTCAAGGTCATCGGTGGCAAGTTCGAGATCGTTGGCAAGGTGGCTGCGGCCGCAGCCATTGGTCCCGATGGTTGCACCAAGTTCTGAGGAACCGGTATGAGCGCAGCGCTGGATTGGTTGCAATTCGTGCTGGCGCCCCAGATGGTCAACGGCCTGTCCATCGGAGTGGCCGTTGTCCTGATGGCGCTGGGGCTGACCATCATCTTCGGGTTGCTGGACGTCATCAACATGGCGCACGGCGAGTTCTATGCCATTGGCGCCTATATTGCCGTAGCGCTGATTGGCCTGGGGTTGTCGTTCTGGTGGGCGCTGGCGTTCACGCCGTTGCTGATGGCCGCGTTGGGTTACGTCACCGAAAGGGGACTGATTCAGCGCGTCTTTCACAGCAAGGACCGGCATACGCTCACGCTACTTCTGACCTTCGGGGTAGGCATTGTGCTGGAGGATGTGCTCAAGATCGTGTTTGGTGCCAACCCTATGCGCGTTGAGGCGCCCATCACTGGCGCTACCGAACTCGTGGGCCTGTTCTTTCCGAACTACCGCCTGTTCGTGATGGCCGTCGGCGGGCTGCTGATTTTGGCGGTTTGGGTGCTGGTATTTCGCACTTCGCTGGGTGCCATTGTGCGCGCAGCGGCCTTTGATCGCCACATGAGCGCCTCGCTGGGCGTGCCGATCTCGCGTGTGTATGCGGCCACCTTCGCCTTTGGTGTAGCCTTGGCTGGCATCTCGGGCGTATTGCTGGCGCCGATCTACTCGGTGTTTCCGACAATGGGGCGCGACTTCGTCCTGATTGCTTTCAGTGTGGTCATCATCGGAGGCATGGGGTCCATCAAGGGTGCCGTGCTTGCCGGTTTGCTGCTCACGCAGGTGCAGTCGATCTCCAGTCTTTTTATTTCCCCAGTATGGAATGACCCGCTGCTGTTCGGCATCATGGTACTGGTACTGATGTGGCGTCCCCAAGGCCTGTACGGGAAGCTCGGCCATGCGTGATCAAGCCACTCCCTCCGCGCAAGTGCCCAGCGCGTCGCGCTATTTCACAGTGCTGTTTTTTTCCGGGGCGCTGGTCTTTGCACTGGGGGCTGGCATATTGGGCGACGTCTTTTTCCTACGCCTGGCCACCGAAGCGCTAATCCTCGGCGGGCTGGCCCTGTCGGTCGACTTGCTGCTGGGCCGCGTGGGACTGCTGCCTCTGGGGCAGGCCTTGTTCTTCGGCCTGGGGGCATATGTCTCGGCGCTGGTCCTCAAGGAGTGGCACAACTCCTTCTGGTTAAGTCTGGCCGTTTCCTTGGCCGTGAGTGCACTAGCTGGACTGGTAGGCGGCATTATCGCCATCCGTGCCAAGGGGGTGTACTTCGCACTCATCAGCTTTGGTTTGGCACAGGTGGTTTCCAAGGTCGTGTTCAACACCCGCGAGTTGGGCGCGTCCGACGGCATCATCGGCGTTCCGGGTGCAACCATTTTGCCCGGGCTAACGTCTGCGGATCCGATCGGCTTCTTCCTGGTTACGCTGGCGGCAATCTTTGGTCTCTACTGGGGGCTGGGCTATCTGATGGAAACGCCCTTCGGTCGCCAGCTATCTGCTATCCGGACCAACGAGCACCGGGTTCCCTTCCTTGGATTTGATCCCTGGCGCTACAAGTTGCTGGCCTTTGTGGCGGCCGCCTGCATTGCCGGTATCAGCGGTGCCTTGTACCCCATGCTTCGGGGCTTCGTGTCGCCTGAACTGATGTTCTTTCAGGTCTCTGGCAATGCGGTGATCAATGTGATTGTGGGTGGCACGGGTACGCTGATCGGGCCGCTGTACGGGTCAGCCTTGCTGACCGGTCTGAAATCAGTGGTTGGCTCGTTCACGGCACATCACCAGATCATCATCGGCTTGCTGTTCGTGGTGGTAGTGATCGTGTTTCCACGTGGTCTGATCGGCTACCTGACGCCGTTGTTGCAACGGTGGCTGGCATCCCGGCGAGCTCCGGGCCAAGGAGGTCACTGATGGAACCGATCCTTTCGATACGCGACCTAAGTGTGCGTTTTGGCGCCTTGCTGGCGGTCAATGACGTAAGTTTTGATGCGCATGCCGGCAAGATTACCGCAGTTATCGGTCCCAACGGTGCGGGCAAGAGCAGCCTGTTCAATCTCATCAGCGGTGCCATCACTCCCACGAAGGGACGGGTGCTGTTCGAGGACAAGGATGTCACGGGGGCATCACCCGATAATATGCTCAAGGCCGGTCTATCGCGTTCGTTTCAAATCACCAATCTGTTTTTCGAGCTCGATGTGCAGGAGAACCTGCGTTTGGCTGCGCAGTTCCTCGAGCAGGGACATGGGCTGTTCCGCCCGCTGTCTGCAAGCACTCGCGCTAATGCGCGGGTCGACGAGTTGATTGCCCAGTTCGGATTGCAGGACAAGGTGCATGAACTTGCCGGGTATCTTTCGCACGGGGAGCAGCGCCGGCTGGAGATTGCCGTGTCACTGGCGGCACGTCCGCGCATGCTGCTGCTGGACGAGCCGACGCAGGGCATGAGCCATGCCGACACCCAGGAGACCGAGACCATGATCCGCGGCCTCGCCACGGAACATGGCTTGAGCATCCTCCTGGTAGAACACGACGTGGAACTGGTGATGAACATTTCGGACCATGTTGTGGTGATGCACCAAGGGAAGAAGCTCGCCGAGGGAACGCCCGCCCAAGTGCGCTGCAATGCCAGCGTACAGGCTGCCTATTTTGGCGAACACCACTAGGAGAGACCATGCTTGAACTCCGGGATGTACACTCCCATTACGGACTGAGCCATGTGCTGCAAGGCATCCATCTGCGCGTAGGACCCGGCGAAGTGGTCGGCCTGTTTGGCCGCAATGGCGTCGGCAAGACCACTGTCATCAAGACGATCGCCGGTTGGGTGCAGCCCACGCAGGGGGAGATCGTCTTTGAGTCGCGCATCTTGAGTGGCATGCCGGCCGATCAGATCAGTCGCCTTGGCATTGGGCTGGTGCCGGAAGATCGGCGTATCTTTCCGGGCCTCACGGTCGAGGAAAACCTCCGGCTGGGTTTCATGCAAGCTCCGGGAGTCGGACGTTCCGAGCAAAAGCGCAAGCTCGACAAGATCTACCAGCGTTTTGGACGCCTTGCCGAGCGTCGCGATCAGATGGGCACGACGCTGTCCGGCGGCGAGCAGCAGATGCTGGCTTTCGCCCGCGTGCTCACGGGCGCACCCAAACTGCTGTTGATTGACGAGCCGACTGAAGGGCTGGCGCCCATGATCGTGGAGGAACTGTTCACGCTCATGCGTGAACTGGTGGCCGAGGGTATTTCCATCGTGCTGGTGGAGCAGAACGTGCATGCTGCACTGGAACTCACGCACCGTTTCTATCTGGTCGAGCGCGGACAGGTTACGTTCAGTGGCGACTCCGCAGCAGCGGCTTCGCGCGCTGAACTGATCGAGCGCATCAGCGTCTGACATGGCCGACCAGCAATCTCGCCAACTGGCTAACGGGCTGGCTCGCTGAACAACCCATCATGCTGCTCTGCGCTGGAAGAGACCTAGACATCGCGTACGTCTAATCGGCGCATTTCTCCTTGATGGTACACCGCAGACAACGCGAGCTCCGTACGGATCAATCTTCATACCTATTGGGTGCGGGCCGCTAACCGCCACATTGCTGTCTGATTGGGATCGGCAATCCAACGTCCGTTTCGGCCGAGGATCTGACCGATGAAGATCAATCCGACTGGGAGCCGGACACACTACAAGATTCGTCAGCCAAGCACGGAATGTTTCCAGGCATATGTCTCCATCGAGTCGTTGACAAGAAAAATGACAAGCGTATCATTGCAATGTGCTTCTATTGCGAGTGTGTTGTGAGCGACGAACCAAAATCTCTCCGTGAATACCTGACCGACTGGTTTGCGAATCTGATCTTCTCAATTCGCGCCGCTTTCTCGACGCCGCTAGATCCAGATGATGAGCGCGTGCAAATGGAACGCGGTCTCGATCCGGACTTCGTCGGGTGGCTGCATAACGACCCGATGGTCACCGAGAATCCGGCAAACCGATATGGTAAGGGCGCGCGTGGATACATTACCAGTAACGGGCGCGGCAGCTTGGAGATTGGTGCGGCCGACGACTGAAGATCGGCTGTTCGTACTGCCTTCCGGTTGTGCCTATGCACGTCGACCGGGCGATCAGCGTCTCAGGGTTTTGTAGATCGCTCAGGCTTATCAGGAGATACCGCAGCATCCCCTGATCCAGCCTTTGGGCCGCTAGCCGGGACGCCGTCTGTGTTCATATGCCACTCGCCGATGCTCGGCCTTTCCGGAGGCGTACCCAGCTTGGCGCGGTTTTCGGCCTGCGCGCCAACGGTGTCCCAAACTGCATTGTTCCCGCTGTGATTCGGGCTTACCTTGTCGACTTGCACAGTGGCGTTGTAGTTCTCGCTCAGGGCGCCTTGTTCTTGGGAGACTTCCCTTCTGCGCGCATCGATGGTCGTGGCGGTACCGCTTTCCTTCGCGCGAACTCGTGCCGCGAGGTCATTGCCCACAGCTCGCCCTGGTGTTACATGCTGGCGGGATTGGCCATCGCGAATGGCGCCGACATTCTCCGCCGCCCGACCGTGCACCGCATCGACGTTCCCGGAGGCATCGTTTTTGTTGAAATCCTCGCGCAGCGTCGATGAATCCCAGCCGAGGAGTTGGGGCAGCGGCTTACTCGGCGCCAACGGACTATCGCCGGGGACGAACTGACTGCCGACGTCGCCGCCTTTCGCGTAGCCGAAGGCGATCTCTGTGACGGCGCGCTGCAGCTTGATCGGATCGTCCTCGCGGAGCAATCCACGTTCAGAAAGCCGTCGCGCGGCATAGTTGGTGAAATCGGTCTGTGCGCCGCTGCTCCACTCGCTCATGAACTGCGCAGCCCGTGTGAGTTCCCTGGACCGGCCATAGGCATTCTCGCTGGCGGATTGATGATCGACCGCTTCGCGATACGAAGAGTCGAAGCCGGAAGTGCCGGTGGATCGACTGCCACGCGCCCACTGATAGGCATCGGACGAGCGGAATTCCTTGACCAGCGCGGTGGCTTCCGACAATTGTGAAGTCTCGACAGCCTTGCGCGCATAATCGTAGGCGCTCTGGATTTTTTGCTGGTCCACATGCTGACCCTCTGTCCGGATCTGTGAACCAATCTGGGTGAGAGGGATCATGACCCCGGAGGAGGCCGATGCGGCAACGCTTTTGCCGACAATCGAGTCTTCCCCCAATCCCAGGCGCCGGTTTACCTCACGGGCGACCGAGTTCAGTTTCTGGAGCTGCGTCGAGGTGGAGCCGCCATCGGACGTGGTGCTTGCCCCGGAGCGTTGTTGTGAGCGGTCGAAACTATCCTGGATGCCGAGCGCATTGGTAAGGGCGGCCGACTGGCTGCGCTGCATCGAGTCACGCTCAGTCCTGGCAAGGGTTTCCGATTCGCGGGCGTTTTCCGACAGGGAGGTTGCCTGGCGCTCGCTGAAGGTGAAGGTCGTGGCTAGCCGGCTCAGGGTGGCCTGGTAGCGGAAGACGCCCGCATCCGGCC
>JAGPBF010000324.1 GCA_018063505.1 Rhodoferax sp. | reverse complement strand
CATGATGCAAAGCCTGCGCAAGGAGGTGCCCGCCGCTTACGCGGTCTGCGTGTTCGACGCCAAGGGGCCGACCTTCCGCGACGCGATCTATCCTGAATACAAGGCCCAGCGAAGCCCGATGCCCGACGATCTGCGCGCGCAGATTCCACCGATTCACGAGGTCGTGCGCCTGCTGGGCTGGACCGTGCTCGATGTGCCTGGCGTCGAGGCCGACGATGTGATCGGCACGCTGGCGGTGACGGCTGCCGCCCAGGGGATAGAGGTCATCGTCTCCAGTGGCGACAAGGACCTGGCGCAACTGGTCGACGAACACATCACCATCGTCGACACGATGAACGGCAGACGGCGCGATCTGGCGGGTGTGCAGGCCGAGTTCGGCGTTCCGGCGCGTCTGATGGTGGATTTCCAGACCTTGGTGGGCGACACGGTCGACAACGTGCCTGGTGTCGAGAAGGTCGGCCCCAAAACGGCTGCGAAGTGGTTGCAGGAATACGGATCGCTCGATGCCCTGGTGGCCAATGCCGACGCGATCAAGGGCGTGGCCGGGCAGAACCTGCGCAAGGCACTGGACTGGTTGCCCACCGGACGCAGCCTGCTCACCGTCAAGACCGACTGCGATCTGGGCGAATGGGTGGCCGGATTGCCGGCACTGGACGCGCTGCGGATCGGACCGATGGACGTCGACGGGCTCAAGACCTTCTATGAAACCTATGGATTCAAGGGGCTGGTGCGTTCGCTGTCCGACCCGGCTGCGGATGCAGGCACGAAGGCGGGTGCCGGCCAGGCAGGCTCCGGGGCAAGCGCAGCAGATGGATGGGCTGCGGGTGATGCCGAGCCACTGGCGCCGCGCACCACCACCGTCCGGTACGAAACCATCCTCGACATGGCAACGCTCGACGCATGGATCGAACGCCTGCGCAAGGCCGAGCTGGCCGCTGTGGACACCGAAACCACGTCACTCGACGCGATGCGGGCGGAGATCGTGGGCGTGAGCTTCAGCATCACCCCCGGTGAGGCCGCATATGTGCCGGTGGCGCACAACTATCCGGGCGCGCCCGAGCAGCTGCCGCGCGATGCGGTGCTGGCCAGACTCAAGCCCTGGCTGGAGGACGCCGGCTGCGCCAAGCTGGGCCAGCACATCAAATACGACCGCCATGTTTTCGCCAACCATGGCATCGAGGTCAAGGGTTATGAGCACGACACCATGCTGCAGAGTTACGTGCTCGAGGTGCACCGCGCGCACGGGCTGGCCAGCCTGGCCGAGCGGCATCTGGGGCGCAGCGGCATCAGTTACGAAGACCTGTGCGGCAAGGGCGCGCACCAGATCGGTTTCGACCAGGTTGACATTGCGCGCGCTGCCGAATACTCCTGTGAGGACTCGGACCAGACGCTCGATGTGCACCGGGTGTTGTGGCCGCGTATCCAGGCCGATGCCAAGCTGGCCTTCATCTACCAGCTGGAGATCGACAGCAGCGAGGCGCTGTACCGGATCGAACGCAATGGGGTGCTGATCGACGCGCCCACGCTGGCCGCGCAAAGCCACGCGCTGGGCCAGCGCATCATGCAACTCGAGGCCCAGGCCCATGAACTGGCCGGCCAGCCGTTCAATCTCGGCAGCCCGAAGCAGATCGGTGAAATCTTCTTCGGCAAACTGGGACTGCCGGTCATCAAGAAGACCGCCACCGGCGCACCGAGCACCGACGAGGAGGTGCTGGAGAAGCTGGCGGAAGATTTTCCGCTGCCTGCCAAGATCCTGGAACACCGCGGACTGGCCAAGCTCAAGGGCACCTATACCGATAAGCTGGCGCAGTTGGCCTTGCCGCGCACCGGTAGGGTCCACACCCACTACGCGCAGGCGGTGGCCGTCACCGGTCGTCTGTCGAGCAACGATCCGAACCTGCAGAACATTCCGATCCGCACGGCAGAAGGGCGGCGTGTGCGCGAAGCCTTTGTTGCACCGGCCGGCCATGTGATTGCCAGCGCCGACTACAGCCAGATCGAGCTGCGCATCATGGCGCACATCAGCGAGGACGAGGCGCTGGTGCGCGCCTTTGCCCAGGGCATGGATGTGCACCGCGCCACCGCCGCCGAGGTGTTTGGCGTCACACCCGAGCAGGTCAGCAGTGAACAGCGCCGTTATGCCAAGGTCATCAATTTCGGCCTGATCTACGGCATGAGTGCGTTCGGGCTGGCGCGCAGCCTGTCGATCGACAACACGGCGGCCAAGAACTACATCGAGCGCTATTTCCAGCGTTATCCCGGTGTCAAGCGATACATGGACGAAACCCGCGCGTCGGCGCGTGAAATGGGGTATGTCGAGACGGTATTCGGCCGTCGCCTGTATCTGCCGGAGATCCGCTCACCCAATGGTCCGCGCCGCAGTGGCGCCGAGCGCCAGGCCATCAACGCACCGATGCAAGGCACGGCCGCCGACCTGATCAAGCTGAGCATGGTCAAGGTCCAGCAGACGCTGGACGCGCAGGGGCGGGGCACCAAGATGATCATGCAGGTGCACGATGAACTGGTGTTCGAAGTGCCGGATGCCGAAGTCCAGTGGCTGCGCACCGAAATTCCGGCCATCATGGCCTCGGTGGCGGAGTTGCGCGTGCCGTTGGTGGCCGAGATCGGTGTTGGGGCCAACTGGGACCAGGCGCACTAGGACGTGCGCTGGGAGGTGACGCCCGGCGGCCGGGCTTCAGTTCAGGTCGCCGATGGTCGAACGCGGGGCGTCCTTGTCAATCTGCCAGTCGGCCAGATTGGCCACGGCGTAACGGGCGCGTCCGGCCATCTTGGCCCGGTACATGGCGGTGTCAGCAGCGTTGACGAGGGTGGCGGGCTCACCAGTCGCACTGGGGTATACATGGGCAATGCCGATGCTGAAGGTCACGTGGCCGGCCGTTGGCGACGACGCATGCGCAAGCGCCAGACGTGATATGCCCTCCAGGCAACGCTTGGCCAGATCCTCGGCCTTCATCAGTTCGGCACCGGGCAGCAGGACGACGAATTCCTCACCACCATAACGGGCCACCAGTTCGCCTGCGCGTCGTACGCAGGCCTGCAGCAAGGCCGCTACCTGGCGCAGACACTCGTCGCCCGCGACATGGCCGTAGTGGTCGTTGAAGCGCTTGAAGTGATCGATGTCGACGATCAGCAGGCTGATGCAGCCACTGCTGCGCGCGGCACGCAGCCACTCGACTCCGAGCATCTCGTCAAAGCGGCGCCGGTTGGTGATGCCGGTCAGCCCGTCGGTGGCCGACTGCAGCGTCAATTGTTCGTTGGCCTGTGCGGCAAGACGTTCGGCGCGTACCAGGTGGGTCACGTCGCTGCGTGCGACGATGGCCAGGCCATCATCATGGCGCGCCATCAGGCCGCGGACCCAACGGTCGCCCGGATATTGCAGCAAGGTGCCACTGTCCGGCGCGCTGGCGGCCGGCCGGCCGTAGTTGATGTCGACCTGGACGCCCATCTCCTGTTCGAGCTGCAGCAACTGCGCATACGCTGCGCGCGGTTGCTGGTCCAGCCCGGGAATCAG
>JAGPBF010000323.1 GCA_018063505.1 Rhodoferax sp. | reverse complement strand
GCCAGGCTTGAGTCTGGCATTGAGCATCACGGCGCTGTCCACATACCCGATGGGGCGATTGGCCGCGCGTTTGAGCACCTGCATCATGCGGTTGAAATGCAGCAAGGCCCACATCACGATGGCGGTCGCCACCACTGCCACACCCTGCCAGCCAAACCGGTACCAGGCCACGGTGATGATGGCGACGCCGGCAAGCGGCACGCCGACGCGCAAAAAAAGTGGGTGCATGGGTTGATTTCGTAACAGGCGCAGCTTGCGGCAAATTGCAGGAGGGGCGCACAGCGGCCGTGGCAGCCGGCCGCACTTCACGTGCGCAAACCGGGATTCTAGATTCGCCGGAGAAATTCGCCACGCGCAGGCCTGCGCAGTACAGGAACCTCAGGTCAGGCCACGCACGATCTCCATCGCCTGCTCGACCCGGTCCACGCCATGGATGACCAGCCCTTCGATCGGCTTGCGCGGCAGATTGGCCTTGGGCACCACGGCCACGCCAAAACCCAGCTTGGCCGCCTCGCGCAGGCGTTCCTGGCCACGCGGCGCCGGTCGCACCTCGCCGGCCAGGCCGACCTCACCGAAGGCAAAAAACCCCTTGGGCAGCGCCTTGCCACGCAGGCTGGACGTGATCGCCAGCATCACGGCCAGATCGGCCGCCGGTTCGTTGATGCGCACACCGCCCACCGCATTGACAAATACATCCTGGTCTGCGCAGGCCACGCCGGCATGGCGGTGCAACACCGCCAGCAACATCGCCAGCCGGTCGCGGTCCAGCCCCACCGACAGGCGGCGCGGACTCGGGCCGCCGTCGTCGAGCAGCGCCTGGATCTCGACCAGCAGCGGCCGGCTGCCCTCGAGCGTGACCATGACGCAACTTCCCGGCACTGCCGTCTCGTGCTGGCTCAGAAAGATCGCACTCGGGTTGCTGACCCCCTTGAGCCCTTTTTCGGTCATGGCAAACACGCCGATCTCGTTGACCGCGCCAAAGCGGTTCTTGATGGCCCGCACCAGGCGGAAGCTGGAATGGGTGTCGCCTTCGAAATACAGCACCGTGTCGACCATGTGCTCGAGCACGCGCGGCCCGGCCAGTGCGCCTTCCTTGGTGACGTGACCCACCAGCACGATGCAGACGCCACTGGCCTTGGCCGCGCGCGTCAGGTGCGCGGCACATTCGCGCACCTGCGCCACCGAACCGGGCGCCGAGGTCAATTGGTCGGAATACACGGTCTGGATCGAGTCGATCACCGCCACCGCCGGCTTGACGGCGTCCAGCGTGGCCAGGATCTTGTCGAGCGCGATCTCGGCCAGCACCGACACCCGGGACTGGTCCAGCCCCAGCCGGCGCGCGCGCAGCGCGACCTGCGCGCCGCTTTCCTCGCCGGTGACATACAAGGTTCGATGGCCGGCATTCTGCAGGCTGTGCATGGCCTGCAGCAGCAGCGTGGATTTGCCGATGCCGGGATCGCCGCCGATCAGCACCACCCCGCCTTCGACGATGCCCCCGCCAAGCACGCGGTCGAGTTCCTCGTGCCCGGTCGGTGTGCGTTCGGTCTCCACCGCATCGATCGCGCCCAGTGTCGTCACCTCCGTGGTCCTGGCCAATGACGCGAAACGGTTGCGCACGGCGCTGCCCGGGTTGTCCTGCAGCACCGATTCGATCAGCGTGTTCCAGGCGCCACAGGCTGGACATTTGCCCAGCCACTTCGGACTGGTACCGCCGCACTCGGTACAGGTATAGACGCTTTTTTCCTTTGCCATGGGACCATGTTAGCCGTCCGAACGGCCCGGCCTGGATCGACCGCATCCTGCAGTTGCCGGAAAGCCCGGCTACATTTGACGGAACCCACGAAGAAAAGGCCGAACCCATGCCCCACCTGGTTGTGCTCTACACCCCCAATCTGGACCGCGAGACTGACATGACGGCCCTGTGCCGCGCGCTGGCCGACACCATGCTGCAAACCCATGACGACGACGGCAAGCAGGTTTTCCCCACCGGCGGCACCCGCGTGCTGGCGTATCCGGCTGCCCATTACGCGGTGGCGGACGGCAAGGCCGACTATGCCTTCGTGTACCTGAATATGCGCATGGCCAGCGGCCGCAGCGCGGCCACCCACAAGCGGGCCGGCGATGCATTGCTGATGTGCGCCAAGGCCCATTTCCAGCCGGTGTTCAAGGAGCGCCACATCGGCATCACGCTGCAGATCGACGAGGGGCACGAAGTGTTCGACGCCAAGCACAGCAACCTGCACCCCTTGTTCCAGACACCGGTCAACGCGCCGACCTGAACCCGTCCACGGGCAACCCCAACCGGAGATATCCCTTGCAAACTCCCATCAACACCTTCAAGCAGGCATTGCAGAACCAGCAAGCCCAAATCGGCCTTTGGACCAGCCTGGCCAATACGATGAGCGCCGAGATCTGCGCCGGCGCCGGCTTCGACTGGCTGCTGCTTGACGGCGAACACACGCCCAACGACCTGCAAAGCATGCTGGTGCAATTGCAGACCATAGCCGCCTATCCGACCCAGCCGGTGTGCCGTATTCCGGTGGGCGAGACTGCGTTGATCAAGCAATACCTGGACCTGGGCGTACCCAATCTGCTGGTGCCGATGGTCGACACGCCGGAGCAGGCGCGTGCGCTGGTTCAGGCCTGCCGATATCCGCCCGACGGCATTCGCGGCATGGCCGGTGCCCGCGCCTCCCGCTGGGGCCGGTATCCACGGTATTCGGTCGAGGCCAATGCGCAAATCTGCCTGCTGGTACAGGCCGAAACCCGACTGGCCCTGTCCAACCTGGATGAAATTGCCGCCATCGACGGCATCGACGGTGTATTCATCGGGCCGGCCGATCTGTCGGCATCGATGGGCCATGTGGGCAACCCCGGCCATCCCGACGTGCAGGCCGCGATCATCGACGCCATCGCCCGGGTGCGCAAGGCTGGCAAGGCGCCCGGCATCCTGACGGCAGACACCGCGCTGGCAAGACACTACCTGGAACTCGGTGCGTTGTTTGTCGCCGTCGGCCTGGATACCGGCATACTGGTGCGCGGCACCAATGCACTGGTGGCCGAGTTCAAGTCCACACCATCGGCGGCGGCCAGCCCCAAAGACAAGACCTATGGCTGAGACACTGCCGACTGGACGGGTCGACATGCATCCGGACGAATATGCCGCCCGCGTGCAGCTGGCCGCCTGTTACCGTGTGTTTGACCTGCTCGGCTGGACCGAGCTGATCTACAACCACATCACCTTGCGCCTGCCCGACAGCGCCACCGGTGGGGCCCGGCAGTTCCTGATCAATCCGTTCGGCCTGCACTACAACGAGGTGAGCGCGAGCAACCTGGTCAAGATCGATCCGCAAGGCACGGTGCTCGACGGTTCGCCCTATCCGGTCAATCCGGCCGGATTCACGGTCCACGCGGCCATCCACCAGGCAATGCCCGATGCCCACTGCGTGATGCACACCCACACCACGGCCGGCATGGCCGTGGCCTGTGTGCAGGCAGGCCTGCAGCCGACCAACTTCTACAGTGCCCAGTTGGTCGACCGG
>JAGPBF010000008.1 GCA_018063505.1 Rhodoferax sp. | reverse complement strand
AATCGTCGGTGCCGAAATTGCCCGACCTGAGCGTGATGTGCGCGGGACCTGTCGCCGCCGAATGGGAAGCGGTCCAGGCGTGCAATGTTCGCGGCGCATTCCTGTGTGCCCGGCGACCAGGGTGTGCGCTGGCCGCTTTCATTTCTGAGTGCCGATAGGCCCAAGAGTTGTTGGCTCTGTGAGGCCATCCGCGAGGCTGCGCGTCGGGCCAATGCCTGTTTCGCCGCGCGCATCGCCATCGGCTCGTACGACCAGCGCTGCGAGCGCCAACGCAAACGCGGTGCATGCCAGCCATGCGCGGGTCATGTTGGCCTCGTTCCAGCGGTCGCGAACCTGCGACCAGTCGGCGGGCAGTTGCTTTGGGTTCCAGGCTTCGGTCAGCGCATTGAGCGGAAGATTCACCTGGCGCGTGAACACGATGATGCCCAGCACATAGATCACGGTTGCCGCCACCAGCAGCCAGAACGCGGATGTGCGCCAGTGGCGCTGGTTGATCACCAGCGCCAGCAGCGGGAACAGCCCGCCGCCGAAGAACAGCATGAAGAAAGCCGCGTGGCGCACGTTCACGTTGAACAGCGACTGCACGGTGGCGTAGGTGGCGCCGTCGACCTGCAGCATGGCCAGGTTGACGTTGTAGCTGTAGGTCCAGAAGAAGCCGGCCATCAGGCCGAGCACGGCGGCGGCAAGGGCAATACTGGTCTTCTCGACGATCGCGCGCGTGGCGTGGACTCGCATGGCAGGTCTCCTGGGCAGGGATGGGGTTGCCGGGCCAGCGCGCCGTGGGTCGGCTGCGCGGATCGGCGCTCGGGTCGGGCCATCGTAGGCAGGCCTGCGCGCCGTGTCCTTAACAAATGATCAGCCGCTGTCCGCGGGCGACTTGCCCGACGACTCCGGCCTGGAGTTGCGGCGTATGCGGGACAAGGACACATCGGTCATGCCCAGATAGGTGGCCAGCTGCGCCAGCGGAACCCGCCCGGCCAGTTGCGGCGCACTGGCGCAGAAATGGGCGTAGCGGGTGCGGCCGTCCATGACCAGCAGGTGGTACTCGCGTTCGAGCTTGTGGGTGACCAGGCGCTCGAGCAACTGCGTTCGCAAGGGCTCCCAGGCCTGGAAGTCCGACAGGCATTCGCGCAGCCGCGCCGCTGGCGCCTGCAGCAGCAGGCAGGGTTCGACCGTGTGGATCGAGAACAGCGAGGGCTGGCGGATCATCGCCTCGGTGATCGGGCATACCAGCATGCCGTCGAAATGAAAGCTCTTGTTGAACTCGCGCCCGTCGCGCCGGGTGAAGGCCATGCGCACCAGTCCGCGGTGGATGATGGAGGCCGTGTCCCAGGTGTCACCCTGGCGCAGCACGGGCTGGTTGCGTTCGACCGTCCGCGGGCTGAACAGCGCGGCTACCGCGGCCAAACCTTCGGAAGGCAGATGGCCGAAGATCTTTTGAAGGCTGTCGTTCGACGTGGGTGCTGGCATGACCAGATGGTAGCGGGCAATCCCGGCATCACCACCTGGCGCGCGTCTGCGCCGCGCAGTCGGTGCGGTGTCAGCTGGCCACAAACACCTTCGTGGTCCGGCGTGACGCGATCAGCCAGCGGCCATCGTCGTCGCGTCGATACCGATCGTCGTATTGCACGACATGGATCGGCGCGGGCAGGATCGGTGGCGCGTCGGCGCGCTCCGCGCCGCGATAGACGGTGGCCAGTGACACGCCGTTGGCATGCTGCCGGTCCACTGGCGTTACCAGCACGTTGCTGGCGACATGGCGCAAGATGCCGACCAGCGGTTTCATGAAAGATGTGCGTATCTGTTCGCGGCCGACGACGGTCTCGCCGGTGGGCCGATGCCACTGCGCGTCGGCACAGAAAAGATCGGCGAAGGCCTCGACATTGCGTGTGTCGAAGGCCCAGCAATAAGCGACCGGCAGTCGCGCGCAGGCGATCTGCAGATCCAGTTCGTCCAGTGTCATGGTGGATTCCTCAAGAGTCTTGAAATGCAGGCCGGCACTGCTGCGCCAACGCGTCGGCGCTCAGGTGTGTCGATGGTGGCCACCATCCGGAGCCTGGTGCAGACATGCGTCCCGCAGCACCTGTTGCCGGAGTTCGCAGTGCTGGCGCACCAGCGCCATGCCGTAGTCGTTGCCGTTGGGCGTGCGCACCAGCGTGTGGACGTGAAACTTCTCCGGCTCGGCGTTGCCGAGGAAGACGCCGGCATGGTGGTCGAACTCGATGATCAGCACCGGACTCTGGATCCGGTAGTAGAAAGGGCTGTCTTCCTCGAAGCCACCGATCCAGCAGAAATGCGTGTTCGCCAGATGGCGTTCGATCTCGGCCATGCGAGCACGCAGCGGCTCGGCCGGAAGGTAGCGTAGATAACTTGCCATCAGCGCCAGCAGCTGACGCTGAAGTGCGCTGCTCCAGTCTGCGGCACAGACACCTTCGTACGGAATCACCCGGTTGTCCTGAAACGCCCCTGCCAGATGCAGCTCGTCGCCGATGGCAATCCGTCCGGGTGGCATCCGTGGGTCGCGCTTGAGCCGGTAAAGCTGTGCGCGTCGCTGCTGTTGGGCCGGCAAGCTTTGCATCAGTGCCAGTCCCAAGCTTTCTTCGTCGGTGAATGCCGTCAGTCCGGCGTGCGGCCCGGTGTCGATGCAGTTGGGCTCGGCGCCCATGAACACGGGCGTCACCACCATCTGCCCGCCAAGCATCAGGCAATTGAGGCAGACATGGTGACCGTAGAAGTTCCAGCCCCAGGGTTCGCTGCGTGATGGCGTTCCGAACAGATTGAAGTTGTAGCTGAACTCGTTGAGGATTCGCGGCGCGTTGACCAGTTCGCCCAGGAAGTGGTTGATGCGCATCAGGGTGCGCGTACGTTCGTAACCCGCCGCGCTCAGGCTGGCGCGCAGCACGTCCAGCACGGCCTGCTGCACCGGCGCCGGCACCTCGTCAAGGCGCAGACCGAAGCGGTTCAGATACAGCTCCGGGTTCATCCAGGCCCGCCATTGGCGCGCGTCGATCCGATGGCACAGTGCCGCGCGTTGCGGTGGATCGACGATCGACAGCAGCTGCAAGGCGGCAGCCTGTGCCGCCACCACCGGCGCGCCGTTGTCGGCCAGTGCAAACAGGTCGGGAATGCATTGCCCATCGGTCGTGATGCCTTCGAATTCGGTTTCGCGGTACCGCTGCAGCCAGCCGTCGAACAACTGCGCCCGAACCGGGTGGGCCAGCACACGGTCGACGAAGGAGTAGGCGTCGAGTTCGGAGATGCCGGCGATGCGCGGATCGTCGGGGCTGCGCAAATGGGCGCGGAAGCTGCTGGCCGATGGGCGTGTCATCTACAGCAGGCCCGCGTAGGAGCCCCCGTCGAGCTGGAGGTTCTGGCCGGAGATGAAGCCGGCCTGCGCGCTGCACAAGAAAGCGCAGGCATCGGCGAACTCCTGCGGCGTGCCCATGCGCCGCGCGGCAATGGTCTGCACGATGCGCCGGCGCGCTTCGGCCATGTCGATGCCCTGTGCCTTCATCATGCGCTGGGCCATGAACTCCTGACGTGGGGTGTCGATGCGCTCGGGCAGCAGGTTGTTGATGGTCACGTTGTCTGCTGCCGCCTCCAGCGCCATCGCCTTGGAGAACGCGGTCAGGCCGGTGCGGGCCGAACTGGACAAGGCCATGTGCGGGCGCGGGCTCTTGACCATGGCCGAGGTGATGTTGACGATGCGCCCGAACCGGCGTACGCGCATGCCCGGCAACAAGGCGCGGATCAGCAGCACCGGCGCCAGAAAATTGGCTTCCAGCGCGGCCAGCCAGGCGGCATGGTCCCAGTCGGCCAGCACCCCGGGCGGTGGCCCGGCATTGTTGTTGACCAGGATGTCGGCCTGCGGGCAGGCCTGCACCAGGGTCTGCCGGCCGGCTTCGGTATTGATATCGGCGCACAGGGTGCGGACCTCGACGCCGACGGTGTCGGCGATCTGCTGGCGCGCATGTTCCAGTCGCGCCGGGTCCCGGCCGTTGATGACGACCTCGCAGCCTTCGCGTGCCAGGGCGCTGGCGCAGGCCAGGCCCAGGCCGCTGCTGGAGGCGGCCACGAGGGCTTTGCGGCCACGTATTGCGAGATCCATCCTGTCCTTTCGGGTGTCGTGCGAAGTGTTCAGTCCAGCTTCAGGTCGAGCTTCTTGATGACGCTGCCCCACTTCTCGCGTTCCGCGTCGAGGAAGGCGGCGAACTCCTCCGGCGTGTTGCCGACCGACTCGCTGCCCACCGAGAGACGGAAGTCGATGGTCTCCTGCATCTTCGCCACCTGCGCCAACGCGGCACTGAGCTTCTTGACGACCGCCGGTGGTGTGCCGGTCGGTGCCAGCAGGCCGATCCAGACCAGCGGTTGCAGCGCGGGCAGGCCTGCTTCGGCGAAGGTCGGGACATCGGGCATCAGCGGGTGGCGCTTGGTGCCGGAGGTGGCCAATGTGCGCAGCTTGCCGGCCTGGCGCAATTGCGCAACAGGCAGCATGGCCTCGAACGTGGCCGGAATCTGGCCGGCGGCGAGCGCCGTGATCTGGCCTGCCGAGTTGTAGTGGATGTAGCGGGTCTGTACGCCGGTGAGTGATCCGAACCAGGCCGCGGTGAGGTGACCGGCCGAGCCCGGGCCCAGCGTGCCGAAGTCGGCGTATTTCGGATCGGACTTGGCCAGGGCGATGTATTCGGCCAGGGTCCTGGCGGGCACGTCGGCATTGATCGTCAAGGTGTAGTTGGTCACCGAGGCGAGCCCGACCGGCACCAGATCGCGCTGGACGTCGAAGGGCAGCTTCGAGTACAGGAAATGCGCGGTCGTCATGCTGGGGGTTCCGACCAGCAAGGTGTAACCATCGGGGGCTGCCTTGGCCACGTATTCGATCGCGATGCGGGTGGCCGCGCCGGGCCGGTTCTCGATGATGATCGGCTGGCCCAGGATGTTGCCCAGGTGCACGCTCATCTTGCGGATGTCGACATCCGGTCCGGTGCCCGCCGGTGTCGGAACCACGATATGGATCGGTTTGGCCGGGAAGTTCTGTGCCACTGCGGGGCTCAATGCCAGCGCGCCCGTGGCTGCGAGCAGTGATGTGGCAAGGCGGCCAAGTGTCTTGCGGCGGTTGAGTGTCATGTGGTGTCTCCTCTTTGTGTTGATGGCAAGCGGGTCCGGCGCAGCTGGCCGTCCTTGGCATGTGTCCACCAGGTGATGCCTGGCGGGCAGTCTACGAAGGGCTGTCTGGTGCGTCGAGTGATGGTTTTTGCATGGCGCGTTGCATGCCATGCAGTTGTCGCGGGGGCAAGCTCCTTCATGCGAGTGCCGGGGTGCAGCGCACCCGGGTGTTCTCCAACATGTGCAGCAGGCTTCTGGCGCCGGCAAGGTCCGTGAAACCGCCATAGACATAGTGGTCAGGCCGCGCCAGAACGCCTTGAACGCCATGGGCTTCGAACCATGGCAGCAACAGGCCATCGAGATCGGATACCGACTCCGGAGGGTCGTCACCGGCCGCGCCGCTGCCATTGCACACGACTACAAGCGCCACGCCAGCGGCTTGCGCGAGTTCGCGCAATCCCGGTATGTCGGCACGGCGGCTTGCCAGGATCTGGAAGACGGGTTCATGCAGATCGTCGAGCAGGCAGTTGCGGCCGTCGGCGTTTCGGACCCGCGGTTGTGGGAGGGTCACACCGGCCAATGGGGCATCGGCCGCGATCAGCCCGTGGGTGATGCCGGGGATCATCTCCTGGCGGATCAGCGTGCGTGCACTGCCGCCGCCTTCCTCGAGCAGCCGCGCATCGCGCGCGCGGGCCCGCAAGGGGTCGCGCTCGGACAACAGGTAGCCGATTTCCTTGGCCAGCAGCGTCGTCGCTTGCACATGGGGGCGACGTTCCTCGGTATAAGTCTGCAGCAGGCGCGTATCGGCGCGGCCCTGGACCACCATGGCCAGCTTCCACGCCAGGTTGCCGGCGTCGCGCAACCCCTGGCACATGCCCTGGCCCAGAAAAGGCGGTGTCTGGTGGGCGCTGTCGCCGGCCAGGAACACCCGTCCCGAATCCCATTGCCGCGCCACCAGCGCATGGAAACGGTAGGCGGCCGCACGCCAGATCCGCGCATGGGCAGGGTCGACCCAACGCTGCAGCAAGGCCCACAACCTTTGCTCGCTCAGCTCCCCCTCGCGCGGTTCGCCGTCGAGCACCATGAATTCCCAGCGCCGGTGATTGCCCGGGCAGACGATGTAGGTCGATGGGCGCTGGGGTTCGCAATATTGCACATTCGTCTGTGGCAACTGATCGAGGTAGGCCGGGTCCACGTGCAGGTCGACCACGATCCAGGGTTCGTCGTACGCCATGCTGGCAAGCTCGGCGCGGATGCTGCGCCGCACCGTGCTCGACGCACCGTCGCAACCTACCAGATAAGCCGCACTGTAGTGTTGGGTGCTCTGCGCCGGCGCCTCGCGAACCGCAAAACGAACACCCTGGCCATCGTCTTGCAACCCGGTCAGGCAACTGTCCAGGTGCACTTCCACCGCCGGCATGGCATCGACCGTCGCGCGCAATACCGCCTCCACTGCGGGCTGGTCGCAGGTGTAGTTGGGTGCCCAATGCAATGGAAACGGCGGCGGGAGCCGGGCCACCTTGCGTATCAGCTGGCCGTCGGCCCCGTAGTAGCAGGAGTCGCGGAAATCGGCGATATGCGGCGCGAGTGCCTGCGCCGCGCCCATGCGCTGGAACAGGCGCATGGCGTCATGGTCGAACCCGACGGCGCGTGGCTGCGGATAGATCGCGCCGGCCTTGTCGAACACGCCGACCGTCAGGCCGGCGCGTCCCAGCAGGCCGGCCAGCGTGGCGCCGACGGGTCCGTAACCGATGACGGCAACATCAAAGTGCCGGCGCAAGGTGGAACGCGTCGATTGGGTACTATCGCCTGTCGGCCGGGAGATGGCGGTGTCATGATTCATGGAGCTTGGCCAGGCGCTTTTCCGTAGTGGTCGATCGATGCGGACACGAGCTTATCCACGGGTTTGACGCAGGTCCAATGAATGATTTTGGAAGCCCCGTTGCATGGGATCGAACGATGACTAGACGACACCAACGCGTATCACTCGAAAGCCTGCGTCTGCTCGACGCCATCGACCGCCATGGTTCGTTCGCCGCCGCTGCGCAGGAGTTGTGCGTGGTGACCTCTTCCATCACCCATGCCGTGCGCAACCTCGAGGAGAACCTGGGCCTGACCCTGTTCGACCGCTCGGGTCGCAGCGCGCGCTTCACCACCAAGGGCCGCAGCCTGCTCGACAGCGGCCGGCCGCTGATGGAGCGCGCAGCCGCGTTCGATGCGCACGTGCAGCTGATCGCCACCGGCTGGGAGCCGCTGCTGGTGCTCTCGCTCGACGAGGTGATCCCGATGAAACCGATGGTGCCCTTGCTGCGGGCGTTCTTCGAAGCCGCGCCGCAGACTTCGGTGCAGGTGCGGCGCGAGGCGGTGGCCGGCTCCTGGGACGCGCTGATGTCCGGTCGCGCCGATCTGGTGGTGGGTGCACCCGCGGGCGGCCCGGCCGGTGGTGGCTTCGAGTGCGCGCCGCTGTGGCAACTGGAGTTCGTGCTGGCGGCGCCGCCCGACCATCCGCTGGCCGGTCGCAGTGGCAGCATCAGCAACGCCGAGATCGCGCAGTACCGTGCCGTCGTGCTCGGCGACACCACGCGCAGCCTGCCGCACCTGTCGTATGGCCTGCTCGACAACTCCCTGCAGTTGTCGATGCCCGACCATGGCGCCAAGCTCGAAGCCATCCTGCAGGGCATCGGCTGCGGCTTTCTGCCCAGGGGCATGGCCCAGCCCCATGTCGATGCGGGCCGACTGGTCCTGCTGCAGGCGGAGACACCGCTTCCGCCCAGCCAGAGCACCGTGGCCTGGCGCGCCGGGGAGACCGGCCGGGCCTTGCGCTGGTGGATCGACCACCTCACCGACCCGTCGTGGGCGCAAGGTGTGTTTGCATGAGCCGCCGGGCCGTTCCCAAGGCGAATTCCGCAATGCGCAGCATGGAGGTTGCCAGTGAGCGCCGCCCGGTGTACGCGCTGCCCCCGCATCAGTACTGCCTTGTCTTGATACCCGGACCGACACCATGACCGAAGCGCCATTCGACACCTTGCAACTCGACGACATCCGCATGCGGGTGGCCAGCATGGGCAGCGGACCGCTGGTGCTGTTCTGCCACGGCTGGCCCGAGAGCTGGTATTCGTGGCGGCACCAGATGGCCGCGGTGGCGGCGGCCGGTTACCGCGCCGTGGCGCCGGACATGCGTGGTTACGGCGGCACCGACGCGCCGCAGGATGCCCGCCACTACACGCTGCTGCACCTGGTCGGCGACATGGTCGGCCTGCTCAAGGCGCTGGGCGAGAAGCAGGCGGTGCTGGTCGGCCACGACTGGGGTGCGCCGGTGGCCTGGCATGCTGCGCTGATGCGGCCGGACCTGTTTAGTGCGGTCGTCGGCATGAGCGTGCCGTATGCGCCGCCATGGAAGGTCGACCTGATCAGCGCGCTGGAGAAGCAGGGCGTGCAGAACTTCTACATGCAGTATTTCCAGGCTCCGGGCGTGGCCGAAGCCGAGTTCGAGCGCGATGTGGCAGCGTCGATCCGGCGCATCCACTTCAGCGGGTCGGGTGATGCGCCGGGCCAGGCCAGCTTCGGCATGCTGGCGCCGGGTGCCGGATTTCTGGCCAACACCATCGACCCCGAGGTGTTGCCTGCATGGATGGATGCGGATGATGTCGCCTATTACGCCGGCGAGTTCGACCGCGCGGGTTTTCGCGGCGGGCTCAACTGGTACCGCTGCCTGCGCCTGAACTCCGAGCTGCTGGCGCCGTGGCGTGGCGCCGTGATCCGCCAGCCGTCGATGTTCATCGCCGGCGAACGCGACGGTGTGTTGCGCTTCCCGGCATCAGCATCGCAGATCGACCGTTTCAGCACCACCTTGCCGGGCCTGCGTGGCTGCCACATCCTCGAAGGGGCGGGCCACTGGATACAGCGGGAGCGGGCGGCGCAGGTCAACGAATTGTTGCTGGGGTTTCTGCGCGGTCTGTAGCCGCGGCCTGACTCAAGGCCAGGTGCCCCATCCCGGCAGCCGCAGACGCTGGTCGTTCAGGTCGATGCCGAAACCCAGTCCCAGCAGGTTGATCTCCAGGCCTTCTTCGCGCGCCACGGTCACGCCGGCCAGTCCGAACAACGAGACCTGCCAGCCGGTGCCGCTGGGCGCCTTGGCGACGAAGGTCGTCGGGCCCAGATAGTCCTTGCCGATCGCCGTCGGCGGCAGGTCCAGCGCCAGTTCCGGAACCTGCCGCGCCACGTAAGCGACAAACGTGTTGCTGTTGGGGCCGGGCCAGAGCCGGTAGCTTGTGCCCCAGGGGTAGGATTGCACCGCGGCTTCGATCCGGTCGATCAGGGCGTCAACGCCGGGCCCACGGTGTTCGACCAGCAGTTGCGGCGCGGCGCCGAACCAGCGGCTGTCGGGTTCGCGCATCTCGGTGCCCACCCGTGCGTCGCCGCCGCGGTAGGCGCGCCAGCCGATGACCTGGTAGCTGGTGTAGGTGTCGGCGTTGCTGCGCTTGACGGCGATCCACGGATGGATGCCGAATGCGCCGCGCCAGCGCACCGTGCGGGCGCCGTACACCTGCACCACGGCTTCACGTACCTGTGCCGGGTCGGGCGCCAGGCCGGTGCTGTTGCGCTGGCTGTGCTGCCAAGGCGTGCGCAGGTCGATATCGCCAAAGGCCAGCACTCCAAGCGGGCCCAGCAGCAACGCGCACACCAGTGTGGCAAGCAGCGCTGGCCAGCGCATCCAGCGGTAGTGGCGTGGCGATGCCGGCATGGCCGTCCGGTCACCAGAGCCGGGCCGGTGCCGCGCTGGTCACCACCCTGCGACTGCCGCCACGCCTGCGATCGGCCTTGTGCTCGACCGGCCTGGAGTGGCAGAGCGCCTCTGCCGCTTGCGTGAGCTGGGTCAGCAGCTGGTCCAGCAGTGCACGTTGTCCGGCCTCGAGCGATTGCAGGATCTGGTTGTTGAACGCCACCGACTGGGGAAACAGTTCCGCATGCAGCGCATGGCCGCTTGGGTGCAGTTCGATGCGGGCGCGGCGCCGGTCGGTTTCATGTGGCAGCCGCACGACCAGGCCCTTGCGCAACAACCCCGCCACGTGGTGCGACACCCGGGCGCGCTCCAGATGCGCATATTCGGCCAGTTCGGACGGCGACATCGGACCGCGCGTTGCCAGCAGGCAGATCATCCGCCACTCGCGCCGCGTGATGCCATAACGTCCCTCGCACAGACGCGTGACCATCGCGCCGCTGCTGGCCAGCAGCCGGTTGAGCCGGTAGTTGAGCAGATCTTCGACCGTGGCAGGAGCGGCAAAGGACATGAGGCGCGATTGTGAGGCATGGCGCCAGTTGCGGTAGTTGTTTAGAAGAATTACCCCTGCGACTTCTAGACTCGGCGCCGATACGACTTCAGCAGGAGAATCCATGACCGTCATGCAACTTGAACCGGGCGCGCGCATTGCGGGCTCGGATGTATTCGATCTCGCCGTGTCCTGGCGCGGCCTGCGCATCAATACCCTGTGCAACGCGCTGTCGGACATGGCCGGGCGTGCGTCGTTCCGGGCCGATGAAGAGGCCTTCCTGGCACGCTTCGCACTGAACCCGGACGAATCCCGCCTGGTGCGCGAGCGCGACTTCGCCGGATTGCTGGAAGCCGGCGCCAACATCTACTTCCTGATCAAGCTGGGCGTGGTCACCGGCCATGGGCTGTACCAGATGGGCGCGCGGATGCGCGGGGAAAGCCTGGACCAGTTTCTGGCCACCCGCAACGAACCGGGGGCGACCTGATGGCGCGCATCGTGGCGGGAATCGGCACATCGCATGTGCCGTCGATTGGCGGCGCCTACGACCGCGGCAAGACCGGGACACCGGCCTGGAAGCCGCTGTTTGACGCATATGTGCCGGTCCGCGCCTGGTTGCAGGCGCAGCGTCCGGATATCGTGGTGATGGTCTACAACGACCATGGAGCGGACTTCTTCTTCGACAAGTATCCGACCTTCGCGGTCGGCTGCGCGGACCAGTATCCGATCGCCGACGAGGGTTTCGGCCAGCGGCCGCTGCCAGCCGTTCCCGGCGATCTGGCGTTCTCGCAGCACCTGTGCCGTTCGCTGGTCGATGACGAGTTCGACATCGCTGTGTGCCAGAAGATGCGCGTCGAGCATGGCTTTCTGGTGCCGATGCACCTTTGCTTCGAGCCGTCCGACCATTGGCCGCTGGCGGCCGTCCCGGTCGCGGTCAACGTGTTGCAACACCCGCTGCCGACCGCCCGCCGCTGCTTGCGGCTGGGCCAGGCGATCCGCCGGGCGGTTCAGGCGTATCCGCGCGACCTGCGCGTGGTGGTGATCGGCACCGGCGGCATGTCGCACCAGCTCACGGGGGTGAACTTCGGCCAGATGCATCCGGACAACGACCTCGACTTCCTGCGCCGCATCGAAGAGGACCCGCTCAGCCTGACCGAATGGAACCATCGGACCTGGATGGAGCGATTTGGTGTGGAGGGCATCGAGTTGATCATGTGGCTGGTCATGCGTGGTGCGCTGTCGCAGCAGGTGCGATGCATCCACCGCAACTACTACGCGCCGATGACCACCGGCATGGGTCTGATCACTTTCGAGGAGCAGCCCTGATGCGGACCCAGGTCGCAATCATCGGCGCCGGTCCGGCAGGGCTGCTGCTGTCCTGTCTGCTGCACCGGGCCGGCATCGCGTCGGTGGTTCTCGAGCGTGCGCCGAGTGAACACGTGCGCGCACGCCAGCGTGCCGGTGTGCTGGAGCAGGGGTCGGTCGAGATGCTGCGCGAACTGGGGCTGGGCGGGGCAATCGCGCAACGCGGTATCGAGCAAAGGGTGCTCGACTTCCGCTTTGACGGCTTGTCGCACCGGCTCGACTTCCATGCCGCCTCCGGTGGCCGCAGCGTCTGGGTCTATCCGCAGTATGAGGTGGTGTCGGATCTGATGGGCTTGCATGCGCGGGGCGGCGCGCCGATCCTGTATGAGGCGCCGGTGACCTGTCTGGAAGGCCTCGATGGCAAGCATCCGGTGGTGCACTTCACGCATGGCGGGGTTGCCGGCACACTGGAATGTGACCATGTCGCGGGCTGCGACGGTTTTCACGGGATCAGCCGCACCGCGCTGGACCCGGCGACGCTGCAGATCCATGAATGCGTCTATCCGTTCGGCTGGCTCGGCATTCTGGCCCAGGCGCAGGCGCCGACCAACGAGATCACCTGGGGCTGTCACGACGAGGGCTTTGCCATGCTGAGCATTCGCACGCCCGAAGTCACGCGCCTGTATCTGCAATGCCGGCCGGACGAGAATCCGCACGACTGGCCGGACGCTCGCATCTGGGAAGCCTTGCATCGGCGGCTGGACGTGCCGGGCATGCCACCGATCCGGGAAGGCCAGATCCTCCAGAAGGGTGTCACGGCCATGCGCAGCTACCAATGCGAGCCGATGCAGCGCGGCCGTCTGTACCTGGCCGGCGATGCGGCCCATATTGTCCCGCCGACCGGCGCCAAGGGACTCAATTCCGCCATGGCCGACGTGAAGGTGCTGGCCGCCGCGCTGACCGCATATCACCGCGACGCTGACGGTGCCGCGCTGCAGGCCTACACGCGCACCTGCATGAGCCGCATGTGGCAGGTCCACCGTTTCGCCGCCGGCCTGTGTGCGATGGCACACCGGTTCCCGCAGGAGAGTTCGTTCGCGCAGCGTCTGCGGCGCGCAGATCTGATTGCCATGACCGGAACCGACACCGGTCGCCGGCATTTTTCCGAAAACTTCACCGGCCTGCCGATCCAGGCCTGAAAGGAAACCCCATGCATCCAGTTCATCCCCTGTTGGCCCGCAGGCGCTTGCTGCAGCTCGGCCTGGCAGGAACACTCGCCGGCCGATGGCCGTCGGTCCGGTCGGCCGAGTCGCCGCCTGCGTGGCCAGCGCGGCCGCTGC
The DNA here is from genome assembly GCA_018063505.1 of Rhodoferax sp. Lineage (GTDB taxonomy): Bacteria > Pseudomonadota > Gammaproteobacteria > Burkholderiales > Burkholderiaceae_C > CAISIP01. The sequence continues at coordinate 29,666 of JAGPBF010000008.1, read as the reverse complement.
GCATGGTGGTGAACTTCCCGCCAGGCAGTTCGCCCGACGTGCTGGCCCGTGCGCTGAACCTGCCGCTGCAGCAGGCGCTGGGCGCTTCCGTGCTGGTCGACAATCGGGCCGGCGCCAGCGGCATGATCGGCGCAGACCTGGTGGCCAAGGCACCGGCCGACGGATACACCTGGCTGATGACGGCCGGTAGCACGATCACGACCAATCCGTTCATCTACGCCAGGATGCCGTTCGACGTGGAGCATGATCTGATGCCCGTCGCCGCGGTGGCTCGGATCGTGCTGTTTCTGGTCGTGCGACCGGACCTGCCGGTGGCCAACATCGCGGAGTTCCTTGCCTATCTGAAGGACAACCCGTCCCGCCTGTCCTATGGATCGGCCGGCAACGGTACCGGTCTGCACCTGGCCGGCGAGATGTTCAAGAGCCAGGCCGGTGTGTCGGCGCTGCACGTGCCGTTTCGCGGCGCGTCGCCCGCGCTGCAAAGCCTGCTGGCGGGGCAGATCGATTTCCTGTTCGATCCGGGTATCGCGCTGGGCCATGTCAGAAGCGCAAGGCTGCGCATGCTGGCCGTGGCCGCGGCGCAGCGGTCTTCGTTGTTTCCGCAGATTCCGACGCTGCAGGAGGCCGGGCTGGCCGGGTTCGATGCAGGCACCACGCATGGCCTGTACGCGCCACACGGGACACCGGCACCGATCGTGGAGCGGATGCACGCGCAGGTCAACCGCGCATTGCTTCTGCCGGAGGTCCGCCGGCAGATTGCCGCAATCGGTGCCGAACCCTCGGCCCTGTCGCTGGCGCAGTTCACCGCCCAGATGCTCGATGACAGCGCACGTTATGGAGCCATCGTGCGCGAGAAGCAGATCCGGGCCGATTGATCGCCGCAAGCGTTGTGGCAGCGGCATTGTCCGGATATGCGAACAGTATGTCTGCGTCAGCCGATTGATCCTGCGCAGCGGCGTTCCTACCATTGCCGGCTATCGCAACCAAGCGCCTGCATCCAACGCACGCCAATAAGGAATGACCATGTTCTTGAAGAATTGCTGGTACGTTGCAGCCTGGGACCACGAGCTGATCGACGGACGTCTGCTGGCCCGCACCCTGCTCGAGCAACGGGTGTTGCTGTACAAGGGCGACAGCGGCCAGGTGGTGGCGCTGGCGGACCGGTGCTGCCATCGTGGCGTACCGCTGCACCTGGGCCGGCGCGAGGGTGACTGCATTCGCTGCATGTACCACGGGCTCAAATTCGACGCCACCGGCAAGTGCGTGCAGATTCCCGGGCAGGAGATGGTGCCGGCCAGGCTCGGCGTGCGCAGCTACCCGGTGGTCGTGCGCGACCACCTGGTGTGGATCTGGATGGGCGACGCCGCGCTGGCCGATCCCGATCAGATCCTGGACTACCCGTTCCTGCGCGACCCGCAATGGAAGGGAATCCCGGACTATCTGCACTACAAGGCGAACTACCTGCTGATCGTCGACAACCTGAGTGACTTTGCCCACCTGGCCTTCGTCCACACCCACACGCTGGGTGGCTCGGAGGAGTATGCATACACCACCAAGCCGGTGTCGATGGAGCGGCTCGAGCGCGGTTTTCGCGTCGAGCGCTGGCACATGAATGCGCCGCCGCCGCCGTTCCACCGCAAGGTGATTGCGGACCCGCAGCGCAATGTCGATCGACGCAACATCGGGCATATGCACATACCGGGGGTCTTCTTTCTGGAGTCGCTTTTCGCGCCTGCCGGCGCGGGCGCCGAGAAGGGCAACCTGGAGGGAGCCCGCGAGTACCGCAATTGCCAGTTCATGACGCCCGAGACCCGCAGCACCACCCACTTCTTCTGGAACTACCTGAACAACTTCGAGGGCGATGACCACAACATCTCGCGCTCGTTGCAGCAAAGCCTGATCGAAGGCTTCATGGAAGACAAGCACATCATCGAGGCACAGCAGACGCTGCATGACGAGGACCCCGACTTCCAGATGCTGGCGGTGGCGGCGGACGCGCCGCTGTCGCACTTTCGCTGGACACTGGACAAGCTGATCCGGCAGGAACGCGAGCGCGAGGTCGCCGCCTCCGGGGCGGGCGTGCGAAAACCGATGCCTGGCCTGGCCAACGCCACCGGTGCATGAGCAGGGATCTGGCCGGGGCAGGGCTGCGGCCGGGTTCCGGTCTGCCGCGCGGGGCGACACGATGACACCGTCCCGAACGCTTGCGCTGGAAGTGGCCGCCATCGGCGCCGAGGCGCTGGACGTCCTGCGCATCGAGCTGGTCGATCCGGCCGGGGGCGAATTGCCGGCATTCGAGCCCGGAGCCCACCTGGAGGTTACGTTGCCCAATGGCATGCGCCGCCAGTATTCGCTGGTCAACGACTGGCGTGAACGCCATCGATATGTGCTTGGCGTCGGGCGATCGCGCGCCGGTCGGGGCGGATCGAACTTCGTCCACGAGCAGGCACGCGTGGGCATGCGCTGGGACTGCCGATCACCGGTGAACAATTTCCGGCTCGACCCCGATGCGTCCTCCTACCTGCTGATTGGTGGCGGCATCGGCATCACGCCGCTGGTGGCGATGGCGCGCTGGTGCGCCGCCGGGCACAAGCCCTGGCGGCTGGTATATGCAGCGCGCAGCCTGCAGCGGATGGCCTTCTGCGAAGAGCTGTGTGCGCTCGATGGCGACGTGCATCTGCATGGCGACCGGGAAAGCGGCGGCCCGCTGGACGTGGCAGCGTTGCTGTCCGGCAGGATGCCAGGGGAGCAGGTCTATTGCTGCGGGCCGGCAGCGCTGATGGACGCCGTGGGGCTGGCCTGCCGGGACTTGCCCGCGAACATCGCCCACTTCGAATGGTTCAGCGCCAGCCCGGCCGAGACCGTTGACACCGAGGGATTCTGGATCGACCTGCACCGCAGCGGGTCCGCCTTGTTCGTTCCGCCGAACCAGAGCGTGCTCGAAGTGCTGGAGGCCCATGGCCACGAGATCCCGTATTCCTGCCGCGAAGGACTTTGCGGGACCTGCGAGACCGGCGTCTGCGCCGGTGAGCCGGATCACCACGACTACGTGATCGCGCCCGCCGAGCGCGCATCCAGAAACACCATGATGGTGTGCGTGTCGCGCGCCAAGACGCCGCGTCTGACTCTTGACCTTTAACTACCGCGAAGGAGACAACATGATCAACAAGTGTGTTCGGGCGGGCCTGACGGCCTGGATGCTGGCGGCCGGCGTTGCCGCGTCCGCCCAGACGGTGTTCACCGCGTCGAGCTGGGTGCCGCCGACCCATGCACTGAGCATGGCCCAGAAGGAGTGGTGCGACCTGCTGGCCAGCCAGACCGGCGGGCGGCTGGCATGCAATCTGTTGCCGCGTGGCGTGGCGTCGCCACCGGGAACCTTCGATGCGGTCAAGAACGGCCTGGCGGACATATCCTTCACCGTGCACGGATACACACCCGGGCGTTTCCTGTATACCCAGATGGCGGAGTTCGCATTCCTGGGCGACAGGGCCGAGCCGATCTCGGTCGCCTTTGACAAGGTCGCGCGGCAACATCCGCAATTCGCGGCCGAGCACCAGGGAACGAAGGTGATCGCGATGTTCACGCACGGACCCGGCATGGTGATGAATTCCAAGCGTCCGATCCGCCAGATCAGCGACCTGTCGGGCCTCAAGTTCCGGGTCGGTGGCGGCATGGTCAACGAGATCGCACGCAGCCTGGGCATGAATGCCACCCTCAAGGCCGGCACCGAATCGTACGAACTGCTGTCCACCGGCGTCATGGACGGCACGCTGTTTCCGGCCGAGTCTGCCGAATCGTTCAAGCTGAGCAAGGTCGTGAAGTACGCGACCACGTTCTCCGGCGGGCTGTACAACACCAGCTTCGTGTTCCTGATGAACCAGGCGCGATACGACGCGCTCAGTGCGGCCGACAAGCTTGCCATCGATGCCATCTCGGGGGAGAAGGCGGCCCGCATCTTCGGTCGTGCCTGGGACAAGGTCGATGCGCGCGGCATGGCGCTGCTGCGTACCGACGGGGTTGTGGTGGACAAGGCCGACGCGGCGTTCGTGGCTGCGGTCAAGGCCGGTGTCGGGCCGCTCGAGCAACGCTGGGTTCAGGACGCACAGGCCAAGGGCCTGCCCAATGCCGCCTCTGTGCTGACCGAGTTCCGGTCCGAAATCGCACGCGCGTCCAACTGAGCGGTGCGCGCCGGCGCCCGCCGCGGTTTGTCCGCTGGCGGGGCCATCGCGGGTCCTTCCGGCAGCGCCATTGCCTGCCGGCCCTTGTTCATCTCGAGATCCATTCCATGCAGCGGTTGAGTATGAGCCTTTGCGGCTATCTGTGCGCGTGCGCGCTTTTCATGATCATGGCGCTGACCTTCCTGGACGTGCTGGGGCGCAGGTTGTTCTCCCATTCCATCCCCGGTTCGCTGGAGCTGACCGAGTTGCTGATGGTGGTGGTCATCTTTGCCGCGTTGCCGCTGGTATCGCAGCGCCGTGAGCACGTGGTTTTCGATTCGCTCGACGCCTATGTGCCGGCACTCTGGCGGCGCTGGCATCTGGCGCTGGTCGATGTTGTCTGCGGGCTGGCGCTCGCCGGACTGGCGCTGCTGATGTGGCGCACCGGGAATGAATTTCTGGACAGCGGCGAGACGACGGCCCAGTTGCATATTCTCAAGGCGCCGTTCATCTACGGCATGGCGGCCCTGTGTGGCGCCACTGCGGTGGTGCATCTGCTGGCGGTGTTTCAGGCGCCCGGCGCAGTGGCCGGTACGTCCGAGGTCAACGCGTTGTGACCGCCGCCTTGTCGGGATTCGCCGCGATATTCCTGCTGGCGCTGCTGCGTGTGCCGCTGGCGTTCGCCATGGGGCTGGTCGGACTGGGCGGGATGGCGTCGGTCCGCGGTTGGACGCCCGCCCTGGTGAGTGCGGCGCAAGTGGTCCACGAAACCGGCTTTGCCTACACGCTGTCGGTGATTCCGTTGTTCATCCTGATGGGTAATTTCGTCGCCCGCTCCGGGCTGGCGCACGAATTGTTCGACGCCGCCCAGGCGTTCCTGGGCCATGTGCGCGGTGGGCTCGCGCATGCCACGATTGCCGCCAGCGCCGGTTTCGGCGCCATCTGCGGCTCCTCGCTGGCCACCGCTGCGACCATGGGCAAGGTCGCCTATCCGTCGATGCGCCGGCTCGGATACAGCGACGTGCTCTCGAGCGGCGCGATGGCGGCCGGCGGCACGCTGGGCATCATGATCCCGCCGTCCACGATCATGGTGATCTACGGCATCATCACCGAAACCCATATCGGCAAGTTGTTTGCCGCCGGCGTGATTCCGGGGCTTCTGTCGGCGTTGATGATGATGGCCACCGCCTGGTTCATGGCCTGGCGCAATCCGGCGCTGGCACCCGCGGCGCCGCGCGTGGGATGGGCGCAGCGCCTGCGGGCGGTGCGCAGAATCTGGGGTGTGGCGCTGCTGGTGGTCGTGGTGCTGGGCGGAATCTACGGCGGCGTGTTCACCGCCACCGAAGGTGCCGGCTTCGGCGCGGCCGGGGCGTTCCTGTTTGCGCTGGCACGTCGGCGCCTGAGCTGGGTGATGCTGCGTGACCTGCTGATCGAGTCGGCCCGAACGACGGCGATGTTGTTCGCATTGCTGATCTCGGCGTCGATATTCGCGAACTTCGTGAACTACACCAGCATGCCCGGCGACCTGCGCAACTGGATCACGCAACTGGGTCTGTCGCCCCCGATGGTGATCGGGGCGATGATGCTGATCTACGTGCTGCTGGGCACGGTGATGGAGGAACTGACCATGGTTCTGCTGACCATCCCGCTGTTTTTCCCGATCGTGTTGTCGCTGGGCTTCGACCCGATCTGGTTCGGCGTGCTGATCGTCATGGTTGTGCAGATCGGCCTGATATCGCCACCGGTGGGCATGAATCTGTTCGTGCTCAACGCATTGCTGCCCGACGTCGGGCTGCTGACGATCTTTCGCGGATGCTGGCCGTTCGTGCTCAGCATGGTGCTGATGCTGGTGCTGCTGATTGCGTTTCCGCAGCTCAGCCTGTGGTTGCCGTCATTGATGCGTTGAGCGAACGGTGCAGCGCGTTGCCGGCGGTGGGCGCGCGCCGCTCAGCTGCGATTGCCGGCCTCGAGCCGCTCGAGCTGGCGCAGCAGCGCGGCAAACACCATTTCACCGCTCCAGTGGCCGGGGTTGAACTGCACGGTGTCTTGTGTCGACTTGCTTGCGATCGATTCGGGCAACAGGCGTGCCGGCCCCATCGAGAGCGTCGCCAGCTGGATTTCGCAGGCGCGCTGCAGCGTCCACAGGAAGGCGAAAGCCTGGGGCACCGTGCGCCCCCAGGACAACAGTCCATGGTTGCGCAGAATCACGGCCGGGCAGGTGCCGATGCTGCGCACCACACGCGGCCCTTCGTCGGCATGGATGGTGATGCCTTCGAAATCATGGTAGGCCACCATGCCGTGCAATTGCGCGCTATAGAAATTCGATTGCACCAGGCCGGCATCCAGGCTGGCAACCGCGACGCCGGCGGTGGTGTGGGTATGCATGACGCAGTGCGCCTGGGGGATGCCTTGGTGGATGGCCGCATGCAGTGTGAAGCCCGCAGGATTCACAGGATGGGCCGATTGGCCGATGATCCGGCCCTGCAGGTCGATCCGGACCAGGTTGCTGGCGCTGACCTCGCTGTAGTGCAGTCCGAACGGGTTGATCAGGAACTCTGTCTGCCCGGCGCTGACGCTGGCCGGCAGTCGCACCGTGATGTGGTTGTAGATCAGTTCGGTCCAGCCCAGCATGGCAAACAGCCGGTAGCATGCGGCGAGTTCGACCCGGGCAGACCACTCGTCGGGATGCATGTCGGCAGGGCGATCGGGAGGGGTGATGGTTTTCATCGGATTCCTTGAAGGTGAGATTTCGGCACGGCCCGGCCAGGCGCAATGACCGCGCGTCGCCAGGCGGTGCCAGATCGTGCGGCGAGGCGCCATGCTAGGGCCAGACGGGCGCGGGATAAATCAGCTGGTGACAACACAGCGTTCGGAGAGATGAACAATGAACTGGGATGATTTCGATGCTTTCTGCCATGTCGTCGACGATGGTGGCTTCACCGCAGCCGCCAACGCGCTCGACTGGCCGAAATCGCGTGTCAGTGCGGCGGTGCAGCGGCTCGAGCGCGGCCTCGAATGCCGGTTGCTCGAGCGCACCACGCGCCGGGTCCGGTTGACCGCCGAAGGCGAGAACCTGTATGGCAAGGCAGCTCCGTTGTTCCAGCGCCTGCGCGACCTGCAGGCGGAGATCGCCGCCTCCACCGAAACGGTGGGCGGCAGGCTGCGGGTGTCGGCACCGTACGAGTTTGCGTCCCACCACCTCGGCGCTGTGGCATGCCAGATGCTGGAGCGCTACCCGCAGCTGGAGATCGACATCGACGTGCATTACGACCCGGTCGATCTGGTGGATCAGCGCTACGACGTGGTGTTCACCGCGATCGAGGATGCCCTGCCCGATTCCTCGCTGGTGGCGCGGCGGATCTTCCATCTGCAGCGTGGGCTGTTTGCAGCGCCCGACTTCGTTGCCCGCCATGGGCGCCCGGTCACGCCCGACGGCCTGGCCACACTTCCGGTGATTGCTTCGCAGGATGAAACCGAGTGGCTGTTTCACGATGCATGCGGCGCCACCAGTTCCGTGAACCTGCAGCCGCGCATGCGCAGTCCGAACGCGGCGTTGCGGTTGCAGGCGGCGATGGCGGGAATCGGCGTTGCGCGCATCACCGCGACCTATTGCGAGCGGGCGGTGCTGGACGGTCGACTCCAGCGCCTGTTGCCCGACCATGTTTGCGACCCGCTGCGCATGTATGCCTTGCTGCCCGGGCGCGACCGGCTTCCCGCACGGGTACGGGTGTTTCTGCAGACCCTGATCGGACGCGGCAGCAAGGGCTGAACATCCGCCGCAGTGCTCAAAGCGACTTCAGGTATTGCACCAGGTCGGCGGCCTGGGCGGCATTCAAGCCCAGAGACTTGCGCTGGTTGTAGGTCTGGACCACCGCCTCGAGCGTGGGCGCACTGCCATTGTGGAAGTAGGGCGGATGCTGCCAGATGCCGGCCAATGGCGAGGTGCGGTACTGGCGGGTCGCGCTGCGCGAGGCCCAGCTCGGGGCGCCGTCGGGTTCAGGCTCGCTGACCACGTCGGCGACCGGATGCAGGCGCAGATTGGCGTCAGTGAGGTGGGGGCCACTGTGGCAGGTGCTGCACTGGGCCTGGCCCTCGAAGACCTGTTTACCGCGTTGTGCCGCCACCGGATCGAAGCTGCCCGGTGGCGGCGCCGGCGCAGCCAGGGACAGCTGATAACTTTGCAGCGCCGGCAGCTTGGCGCTGACCAGGTCATCGTTGCCGTTCTTCACCGAGACGCCGGTGCGCGGGTCGCTGAAGCTGCCGTGGCCCCCCATCTGCGTGACCGCCACGTAGCGGTTCCAGTACGCGATGTCGTTGCCGTCCCCGGTGGTCGTGGTGCGGTGGATGCCTTGCAGACCGTAGGCCGGCGGAATCGCCTGTCCGCTGCTGATGCCGTCCAGGTTGAAGCGCGGGTCGTAGCGCCCCTTGCCCCAGGACTGGTATGCGGCGCGTTGTGCTGCATTGACGGCCGGTGACAGCGCGATGATGGCGCCTGGATCCAGATCCCGGTTGGGCCAGCCGTCCAGGCGTTTTCCGATGCCCGGCGCATAGCTGTTGTCGACCGTCGAGTGGCACAACGCGCAGGTGATGCCGACCCGGGTCAGTGTGTCCTTGCCGGCGATGTTCTCCACCGTTCCCTGGATGCCGACCACCGCATTGAGCTTGATCAGTGCCACCGTGGTGTCCGGGCTTGACAAGTCGATGCTGCCGTTCTCGATGCCTTGCACCACTGCCGCCGGCAGGGCCTGGGAGTCGACCTTCAGGCCCACTGCCAACGCCGTCAGGGGGTCGACCGCGGCGCCGATCACCTCGTGCATCCGCAAGGCGTCGGTCCACTGGGTTTCGTCGCCGAAGGTGTCGAACCGGAAGGTCTGCTGGCCCTGCGCCACTTCGGCAGGGTCCAGCGCTGTCGCGTCCGGCGCTGTTTCACCGCCGCCCCCGCAGGCCGTCAGCGCGGCGGCCGTCATGCAGAGCAGGATTCGGGTGGCAAGGGATCGGGTGGGAGCGTGTGTCATGGCTGTTCCGTGGTTGTGTTGGCGGACCGGGCAGGTTCAACCGGTCGCGTATGCGACCGGCTGCGCTGCGGAGAATTGCGGCAGTTCCATGGCATTGGAGAAGACCTGGCCGGTGAAAGTGACAAGCCGGCGCGGCCGCGTGGCCGAAACCCGTTGGTGTTTCTGCAACACTTCGGCGCGTGCGGGTCGTTCTCGCCGTAAACTCGGGCTCGTACAACCTGACGCCCGATCAGGATGCGCCGGTCACGCCGGCGACCAGGGAGCCAACAACCAGAAGGTGCAGCACCACACGGTTTCCAGCATGGTCGATTGACCATGCGATCGCGGGATCTTCATGACCCAGCTGAACCAACGCAGAGTGTTCTCTGCCGCGGTATTGTCGAGTTGCCTGTTGCCTGCGTTGGCCGGCGCGCAAGCCGTGCTGCCGCTGGAACTGGGGCTGTTGCCCAACATCAGCGCGCGTATCCTGTTGAACCAGTACCAGCCGATGCGTGAACATCTCGCCCGTGTTCTGCAGCGGCCGGTTCATCTGTCCACGGCGTTCGACTGGGCGGTGTTCCACGGCCGGGTGGCGGCGAACGAATATGACCTGGTCGTGACAGCGCCACACATGGCGCGCCTGGCGCAGCTCGACCACGGATGGATGCCATTGCTGCAGCTGCTGCCCGACATCAAGGCCATGCTGGTATTTGCTTCCGCCCGACCGATGGCAGCCATTGCCGACTTGCGCGGCAAGACGCTGGTGCTGTCGAACCCGGTGTCGTTGGTGGCTTTGCGCGGCCTGCGTTGGCTGGCAGAAAACGGACTGCAGCGTGACAAGGACTTCACAACCATGACCATCCCCACCGACGACAGCGTCGGCAATGTCCTGGGCCGGGGCGACGCGCTGGCGGCGCTGGTCAGTGCCGGTGAATTCCGGGCCATTGCCGAAGGTCTGCGCAATCAGTTGCAGGTCTTCACGGTGTTCGCCGAAGTCCCCGGTTTCGTGATTGCTGCCGGTCGACGACTGGGCGCCGATCAGGCGCAACTGATCAAGTCCCGCCTGTTGGAGTTCGTCAGCCCGGGATCCGGCGAAGGCGCTGCATTCCTGGCTGCGACCGGCTCCAGCGGATTGCGCGAGATATCCCCTGACGTGATGGCATCGATGGATGCATATGTCAATTTCACCCGCGACACGCTCGCCAGACCCCTATGAAAATGCTGCGATTCAATCGCTGGTCCCTGCGGCGCAAGTTGATCGTGGCCTGCGTGGCGGTCGAGATCCTGGCCATCGTATTGATCTGGGCCGGCGCTTCGCGTCTGATGCAGCAGGCATTGAAAGACCAGGCCACGGCCCAGTCCCAGGAAGTCCTCGGATTGCTCGAGCAGACGTTGGCCACGCCGCTGGCCCAGCGCGACTACGCGACGGTACAACGCACGCTCGAACTGGTGCGGCAACCGCAGGCGCTGCACTATCTGGTGCTGTTCGATCACCGCGACCGGCAGGTTGCCAGCGCCGGCTGGGATCCGCAGCGATCACTGCCGCCGCGCGATACCGGTCCGATCGATCTGGACCGCGCAGACCAGACGCTGCACCTGGAGACGCCGATTGCCATCGCGGGCCAGGCCATGGGCCGCCTGGAGCTGGGCCTGTCGACCCAGCGTCTGCGCCAGGCGCGTGACGACTTCCTGATCAGCGGCCTGTGGATCGGCGCGCTGGCATTGGCCTTGTCGGTGTTGCTGCTGATCGTTGTCGCGTCGGCGCTCACGCGCAATCTGGCCATGTTGTCGCGGGCCAGCCGGCAGGTCGTGGCGGGCCAGTTCAACGTGGCCCTGCCGGTGCACACGCGCGACGAGGCCGGCCGCCTGGCGGCGGCCTTCAACACGATGGCCGCCACCATCCAGGAGCGGGTTGTGGCTCTGGAGCACAGTGAGCAGCAGCAGGCACTTCTGCTCGATTCGGCCCGGCAGGAGCGCGTGCGACTGACCACGCTGCTCGGCGCGCTGCAGATCGGCATCCTGTTCGTCGACGCCGGGCAGCAGGTGGTGTACGCCAATGACCTGTTCTCCCGCATGTGGGCGCTCAATGGTCTGCAACCGGGCGCGCATCTGTCGGAGATCGTTCCGCTGCTGACCCGCCAGGTGCAGGGTGGCAGCATTGCGCTGGTCGAGACGATGCTTGGCGTCTCGACCGAGCAGCCCTTTGTCGACCGGGAGATCGTTGCCCGTGACGGCCGACTGATCGAGCAGCGCATGCAGGTCGTCGTTGCCGGGCCCGATGGCCACGGGGGGCGGATCTGGCTGCACGAAGACGTGACGGTGAGCCGGCAGACCGAACAGCGGGCACGGCTGGCCTTGTACGATCCGCTGACCGACCTGATGAACCGCCGCGGGCTTTACGACACGCTGGAGAAGCGCCTGGTGCAGGCGGGCACGGCCAGCCCTGGCCTGGTGCTGGTGTTCATCGATCTGGACGAGTTCAAGCATGTCAACGACCTGGCCGGACATCGGGTCGGCGACCAGATCCTGGTCAGCGTGGCCAAGGCGCTGGCGCAGGCCATGCAGCCGGGCGAGACGGTTGCGCGGCTCGGTGGCGACGAGTTTGCGGTGCTCAGCCCGGGCGCTTCGGCCAAGGACGCCCAGGCACTTGCGCTGCGGCTGACCGAGGTGGTTGCGGCGCTGCATTTCGATCTGGATGCGCAAAGCCTGGCGGTCGGTTGCAGCATGGGGCTGGCGCTGTACCCGGCCCATGCCCGCTCGGCCGACGACCTGATTGCCTGTGCCGATACCGCGATGTACCAGGCCAAACTCAATGGCAAGAACGGCTGGTGCCTGTTCCGCGACGACGCCGCCCATTCGCGTGCCGAAACCGAGCGGGTGGTCTGGAATGGCCGCATCTACCGTGCATTGCGCGACCAGCGACTTCAGATGCATTACCAGCCGGTACTGCGCATGTCCGACATGGGTATTGCCTACCACGAGGCCTTGCTGCGCATGGTCGACGAGGACGACGCGACCCAGCTGATCGCACCGGCCGAGTTCGTGCAGCATGCCGAGCGCAGCGGCAAGATACGCGAGATCGATCGCTGGGTCTTCGAGAACTGCATCGACATGCTGGCGCGGTCCCGCCCGTCGGTGCGGATTTCGGTGAACCTGTCGCCGCGTTCGCTCGACGATGCCGGTTTCGTCGGCTTCCTGCGCGATGCGCTGCAGCGCTACAACGTCGATCCGCGGCGCCTGCATATCGAACTGACCGAGACCGCGGCCATGGGCGACCTGGCCGCTGCGCGTCCGATGATTGCCGCCTTGCGCAGTGTCGGCTGTGCGGTCCATCTGGACGATTTCGGCAGCGGCTTCAGCTCCTTCGCCCACCTCAAGCTGCTCGAGGTCGACGGCATCAAGATCGATGGCAATTTCGTGCGCAACCTGACCTCCGATTCCAGCAACCGGCTGGTGGTCTCGTCACTGATCGAGATCGCGCGCAGCATGAACAAGTCCACCGTGGCTGAGTGCGTGGAAGATGCCGCCACTCTGGAAGCGCTGCGCGAGCTCGGGGTCGACCATGTCCAGGGCTTTCACCTCGGGCGCCCCGCGACCGTGATGATGGAGTCGCGCGCCCAGGAGCCGCAGATCCGGCTGGCGGCCGAAGATGGCAATATTCTGGCCCGCTCCCGGGCCAATGAGTCGCAGGCCTGACGCGCCACGGCGCCGGTCAGTCTGACGGTGTGTTACCCCACCGCCCGGTGCAACGCAGCCCGGGCCAGCAGCCGGGTCGAATCCAGTGTGGGCAGCGGCGAGTTGGTGTCGTTGATCACCAGCGGGATCTCGGTGCAACCCAGTATCACGGCATCACAAGCGGCTGCCTGCAGGCGACCGATGATCTGGCGCATGTGTTCCGTCGATGCCGGCTTGACCACCCCTGCGACCAGTTCCTGCATGATGATCCGGCCCATCGCGTCGCGGTCCGGCGGTGATGGACGTACGCAGGCCAGGCCACGCGCGGCCAGGGCCTGCGGATAGACGTTGCTGTCGACCAGCCAGCGGGTGCCGGTGAGGCCCAGCGTGTGGTAACCGCGTTGCTGCGCTGCTTCGGCCACCACCTCGGCGATATGCAGCCAGGGCAACGGTGAGCCTTGGCGTACCCATGGCATCGCCTGGTGGATGGTGTTGTCGGGGCAGATCAGGAAGTCCGCGCCGGCTGCGGCCAGCCGGCGCGCCGAGTCCAGCATCAGCTGCGCGACGCCTTGCCAGTCGTCAGCGTCGATGCAGGCCATGTAGCGAGACAGTGGCGGTGTGTGCATCGACACCTCGGGGTGTCCGTGCGGGCCGAGCAGGGCTGCGCCTTCGTGGCAGATCGTGCGGTAACACAGGGCCGCGCCTTCGGCCGAGCAGGCCACGATGCCGATATGGCCGGTCATCGGGCAGATCGCGGGTTCATGCCGGATTTGCCTGCGGATCGACCGATGCCAGCGCGCTGGCCAGGTCCGGCAGCAGGTCGTCCGGCGCAATCGTCGTCAGCCAACCGCTGCGCCCGGCAATGTCGCGCGGCTGGTGGCTCAGCCCGCAGACCACCAGCCGTACCTTGGCGTCCGCGCAGCGTTTGGACAGGTCGATCAGCGCGTCGATGCCGGTGGAATCGATGTAGATCAGGTTCTTGAGGTCGAGCACCAGTGCCCGGCCCGGCAGCTTCTCCGACATGGTCTCGACCAGCTTGACGGCGCCGAAGAACAGCGCGCCATACAGCCGGTAGGCGTCGGCGTCGGCACGGACCAGCACCGGGTGGTGCTGGCTGTCGAGTTGCTCGCTGCGCGACAGGCTGGAGATGCGATAGATGAAGGTGATACAGGCCACCAGCAGCCCCACCTCGACGGCGACCGTGAGGTCGAGCAGCACAGTCAGCGCGAAAACCGACAACAAGGTCGCGCGGTAAGGCAGGCGGTAATTGCGCAGGTGCAGGAACTCGCGCCACTCGCCCATGTTCCATGCGACATACAGCAGGATCGCCGACAGGCAGGCCAGCGGAATCGAACCGGCCAGAGGCGCGGCGATCAGAACCACCGCCAGCAACGTGGCGGCATGCACGATGCCCGAGATCGGCGAGACCGCGCCGCTCTTGATATTGGTCATCGTGCGCGCAATGGTGCCGGTGGCTGGCATGCCGCCAAAAAACGGTGTGACGAAATTGGCCACGCCCTGGGCCATCAACTCCTGGTTCGGATCGTGGCGGTCGCGCGTCAGGTTGTCGGCGACGCGGGCGCACAGCAGCGACTCGATGGCGCCCAGCAGTGCCAGCGTGGAGGCGGGAATCAGCAGGAAACGCACGGTGGCCCAGTCAAAGGTGGGCAGGGCGAACGCGGGCAGGCTGGCCGGAATGCCACCGAAGCGGCTCTTGATCGTTTCCACCGGAACGTCCAGCAGCCAGACTGCGGTGGCAGCGACCACCAGCGCCACAATGCTGCCGGGCAAGGCCGACAGGCGTGCCAGCAGGCCGGCGCCGTGGGCCCACTGCTTGCGCCAGTGCTCCCAGAGCAGGAGCAGCACCAGTGAGCCACCCGACACCGCCAGCGCGGCCGGGTTGGCGGTGGAAGCCGCGGCGCCCAGTACCTTGACCATACCGAACAGGTCGGCCGGCACGTCGCGTACCTGCAGTCCGAAAAAGTCCTTGACCTGCGAGAGCGCAATCAGCACCGCGATGCCGTTGGTGAAGCCGATCACCACGGCCACCGGAATGAAGCGCACCAGCACACCGAGGCGAAAAAACCCGAGCAGAAACAGCATCACACCGGACATCGCGGTGGCAATGATCAGGTTGGCCACGCCGTAACGCTCGACGATGCCGTAGACGATCACGATGAATGCGCCGGCCGGTCCGCCGATCTGGACCCGGCTGCCGCCGAGCAGCGAGATCAGGAAGCCGGCAATGATGGCGGTGAACAGGCCGGCTTCGGGTTTAAGGCCGCTGGCAATCGCGAAGGCCATGGCCAGCGGCAGCGCCACCACGCCCACCGTGACGCCCGCGGCCAGGTCCCGGCCGAAGTCCTGACGCCGGTAACCCGGCAATGCGTCGAGCAGCTTGGGTCGAAATGAAAATGAGAGCTTCATGTCCGATGGCAGTGGCGCTACCCATGGTTGCGGACGGCTGTTGCTGCCCGGGGACGGAAACACGGTGTCGAGGGTGGGCCATCATAAACCGCGTCGTTTTCCGACCTGTCGCATGTGCAGCGCCGTATGCTCAGCGTTGCGGAATCTGCGCCTCGCCCTGGACCCCGCCTTGCCTTGGCGCGACATCGGAAAACACGGCTGCGCCGGAACCGGGTCCGGCGGCGGATAACACGACCCGCGGGCGCAGGTTCGCCCGTAGACTACCGCGCAAACGACGGCGTACCCCGTTTCAGGGCACGCGACCCAACCCACCGGACCATCCTGATGCGATTGATTCTTACGCTTACATGCCCTGACCGACCTGGTATCGTGCACGCCGTCAGCGGCTTCCTGCTGGCCCAGAGCGGCAACATTCTGGAGGCTGCGCAGTACGACGACGCCGTGACCGGCGTCTTCTACATGCGGGTGTGTTTCGAGATGGGCAAGTCCGACGCCAGGTCGCCTGCGCAGATGGATGAGTTGTTTGCGCCGCTGGCATCCGAATTCGGCATGAAGGCGCGTTTCGCCGAGGCGGCACGTCCGATCCCGACCATCATCATGGTGTCGCAACACGGCCACTGCCTGCACGACCTGCTGTTCCGGCTGCGTTCGGGTGTGTTACCGATCGAGGTGCGCGCCATCGTCTCCAACCACCGCGATTTCTACCAGCTGGCGGCCAGCTACAACATCCCGTTCCACCATATTCCGGTCAAAGCCGATACCAAGGCAGCGGCCGAAGCCAAGCTGCTGGACCTGTTCGAATCCGAAGGCGGCGAACTGCTGGTGCTGGCGCGTTACATGCAGGTGTTGTCCGACGACCTGTGCCGCAAGTTGTCGGGTCGGGCCATCAACATCCACCATTCCTTCCTGCCCAGCTTCAAGGGCGCGCGCCCTTATCAGCAGGCACATGACCGGGGCGTCAAGTTGATTGGTGCCACGGCCCACTACGTGACCGGTGACCTGGACGAGGGCCCGATCATCGAGCAGGACGTGGCACGTGCCAGCCATGGCATGGACGTCAACACATTGACCACGCTGGGCCGCGACACTGAAAGCGCCGTGCTGGCGCGTGCCGTCAAATGGCATGCGGAGCACCGCATCCTGCTCGACGGCCACAAGACGGTGGTGTTCCGCTGACCTGAGCCGCGGATGCAGTCGACGACAATACATGCCGGCCTATCGCCGGCTTGTACCGATGCAACTGACCGACTGCGACCCTGAAGAACAACGCGCACTGACTCTGCTGGGCGAGCGCATCGGTGCCATCTATCTGCGCCAGCGGCTCGGGCTCGAAGGCGAACGCTACGGCGGGGCACGCCTGTCGCACCGGCTGATCCGGGCCGGTCTCACGCTTGGGGGCTTGCGCAAACGCGGGCGGCGCAATGTGCTCAATATCCAGCTGCGCCACAACATCGTGCCATTGGCGCGGCTACCTGCAGCACTCGATGGCACCACGCTGCTGCATATCAGCGATCCGCACCTGGACATGGATGCCGGATTTCTGGCCCATCTGATCGAGCGTGTGCAAGGCCTGCGTTTCGACGCCTGCGTATTGACGGGCGACTTCCGCTTTCACGGGGCGGGCGCCTACCAGGCGGTGCTCGACGGGCTGGCCCGATTGCGCCCCCATCTGGGCGAACGTGTGCACGCGGTGCTGGGCAACCACGACTCGATCCGCATGGTGCCGGGCATGGAGCAGCGGGGGTATCCGGTGCTGATGAACGAGTCCCTGCGCTGGCAGCAGGCTGGCGGTGCGCTGGCTGTCGTTGGCATCGACGACGCGCATTACTTTCGCACCCACAACCTGCACAAGGCGATGGCCGATGTGGTGGCCGACGACTGTGTGGTGCTGCTCTCGCACACGCCCGAGCCGTACCGCCAGGCCGCCCATGCCGGTGTCGACCTGATGCTCAGCGGCCATACCCACGGCGGCCAGGTCTGCCTGCCGGGCGGTTTTCCGATCCTGACGGACACACCCACACCCCGCGCCTATGTGCGCGGCGCCTGGCGCTACCACGCAATGGCCGGTTATACGTCGGTGGGCTGCGGCGCCTCGGTGGTCGACGTGCGGTTGAACTGCCTGCCCGAACTGACGCTGCACCAGCTCCGGCGCGCCTGAGCGCCTATAGCGCCGGCGCCGCGATCCGCCGTGGCGAGAGGCCCTCCCGGCGCCGTGCGCCATGGTCTCAGGCCGGCTGCGCCAGCAGTTCGCCCAGCAGCGCACCCAGCGCCATGTCGTCGACCTGGCCGAGCTGGTTGAGCTGCAGGCGGCCCTGGCGGTCGAACACCAGCAGCGTCGGCGTGCCCCCCATGGCGTAGGCCTGCATGGTTCGTGGCATGGGTCCGGATTCGCCCGGCATGTCGATACCGACCGGAAAACCGATCCGGTATTCATGCAGAAACACCCGCAGCGCTGCCGCCGTCATGACCGCATGGTGCTCGAACACGGTGTGCAGGCCCAGCACGGCAAGCTCCCGGCCCGCGAACACCTGGGTCAGCCGCTTGGCCTGCGGCAGACCGTGGCTGACACAGCCGGGACACAGCATCTGAAACGCATGCACCACCACCACCTGTCCGCGCAACGCGGCCAGGCTCAGTGGCTCGGGGGTATTGAGCCACTCGCTGACCTGCAGTTCGGGCGGATGGCTGGTGGTGGCAGGGGACATGCGGACTCCTCGCGGGGGTGATGTTGCCGGCAGCCTGGTCGTCAGGCGGTGTTTTTTGCCGGTGCCAGCGGCACGGCCGGAAAATCGACCGGCACCGCGAACGCAATGTTCACATAGTTGGTGAACAGGTTCAATGCCACATGGGCGACGATCTCGACAACGGCTTCGTCGTCGAAACCAGCCCGGCGCAGGTTTTGCAGATCGTCCTCGCCCACTTGGCCGCGCGCATCGACCAGGCGCAGCGCAAAACGCAATGCGGTCTGGGTGCGGCTGTCATCCGACTGGCCCTGCTGCGCCTGGCGCAGCGTGTCGGCGCCCAGGCCGGCCTTGCCACCAAGCGCCGTATGGGCCGCCAGGCAGTAGTGGCACTGGTTGCGATTGGCGACCGCCACGGCGATCTGTTCGCCCAGTGCGGCGCCGAGCACGCCGCTGCCCAGGGCGCCGAACGAACCCCACATGCTCTTGAGCGCGGCCGGCGAATGGGCGACAGCGCGGAACATGTTGGGTGTGGCGCCGAAGGCCTTGTGGATCGGGTCCAGCAGCTGCAGGCGTGCCGGCGTGGTGTCGTTGCGATCGATCAGGGTGATGCGGCTCATGGAGAACTCCTTCGGGTTGGGATCTGGATTCCAGGGAGCTCCAGTTTGACGGTCATGATCGTATGATCGGGATCAAATCGTCTGTCAAACATGACTAATCGTCCAGAATCGGCGCCTCCAGCAACGGCGCCCGTGGTTTTGCCGGAGGGCAGCGCACTCGATCGCCTGTCCGGGCTGCTGACGCAGTTCCGGGTCCACGCGCACCTGTTCCATGCCGGTCCCTTGTGTGGCGTGACGCATTTCGATGCCCAACCGGGACGCGGCTTTCTGCATGTGCTGCGCCGTGGCCACATGGTGCTCAGCCACCACGATGGCAGCGGCGCCCCGGAGCGGATCGTGGTCGACGAACCGACGCTGCTGTTCTACCCGCGGCCACTCGAACACCGCTTTCACAACGCGCCGGTGGAAGGGTCCGACTTCGTCTGCGCGACGCTCGACTTCGAGGGCGGCATGTTGCATCCGCTGGTGCGGGCCTTGCCACCGCTGCTGGTGCTGCCGCTGTCGGCGGTCCATGGGCTGGAGCACACGCTGACCCTGCTGTTTGCCGAAACCGAGCGCGTGCGTTGCGGTCAGCGCCTGCTGGCGGACCGGTTGTTCGACGTGTTGCTGGTGCAACTGCTGCGCTGGATGCTCGACCACCCGCAGCAAGGTACGGCGGCGCCAGGGCTGCTGCTGGGCTTGTCCGACGCGCGCATTGCGCGCACGCTGGTGGCCTTGCATGAACAACCGGGCGAACCCTGGACACTGGCGGCGATGGCGCGGCAGGCGGGAATGTCGCGCAGCGCGTTCGCGCCTTGCTTCAAGTCCCTGCTGGGGGTCACGCCCGCCGACTATCTGGCGCGCTGGCGGGTGGCATTGGCCTGCAAGATGCTGCGCGATGGCCGCGCCGTCAAGTTCATCGCCGATGCGCTGGGATACGCTACGGCGTCGTCGTTGTCACGGGCCTTCACCCAAGAGACCCGCTGTTCGCCGCGCGCCTGGCTGCAATCCCAGAGGGCCTAAACCAGCAGACAGCGGCAGGGTCAACGCGTGACAGCCGCCGCAGACCGGGAACACCTGGCCGACAAAGCGGTTGGCCGCGTCGCTGCACAGATAGGCGGCGAACGGTGGCGCCTTGTTCGGCCAGCACCGTGCACAGCGCCGGGCCCAAGAACCCATCTGCCTGGGTGACCAGGATACGTTTGCCGTGCAAGGGTGGGGTGGGCGTGTGGCGGACTCCTTGGGCGATGGGTTTGCGGGCGAGCCGGAAAGGGGGGGTCTGCACGCGACAGCATGCCGATGGCAACGCGCGCCTGGCCTCATCGTGTGACGTTTTGTATTCGGTCATCACAAAGCGGGATGCCGGTCAACGGTGTCATGCACTCGGTGACGCAGGCCTTCGCCACCGGCTGCGCGGTTCCGGGCCAGGGTTATCCGTGTCACGCCGATGCGATCGTCATCGACCGCCGACAATACGGCCCATGAAAGCTCCCCCCCGCCTGCAGTCCCTGGTCGACGAAGGACTGATCGATACCGTGGTCCGCCAGCTCATGAGCGGCAAGGAAGCCATGGTCTATGTCGTGCGCAGCGGCGACGAGACGCTGTGCGCCAAGATATACAAGGAAGCCACGCAGCGCAGTTTTCGCCAGGCGGTGGACTACACCGAGAACCGCAAGGTCAAGAATTCGCGCCAGGCCCGTGCCATGGCCAAGGGCACGCGGTTTGGTCGCCAGGCCCAGGAGGCGGCCTGGCAAAGCGCCGAGGTCGATGCGCTGTATCGGCTGGCCGCCGCCGGTGTGCGAGTGCCCAAACCGCACAATTTCCATGAGGGCGTATTGCTGATGGAGCTGGTCAGTGATGAACACGGCGATGCCGCACCGCGCCTGAACGACGTCGACCTGACGCCCGAGCAGGCAAGGCTGCACCATGCCTCGCTGTTGCTGGAGGTGGTGCGCATGTTGTGCGCCGGCGTCGTGCACGGCGATCTGTCGGAGTTCAACATCCTGCTGGCATTTGATGGCCCGGTGATCATCGATCTGCCGCAGGCGGTCGACGCGGCCGGCAACAACCATGCGCAGCGCATGCTGCTGCGCGACGTGGCCAATCTGCGCGATTTCTTCGGGCGTTTTGCGCCGGAACTGCTGCAGACCGACTTCGGCCCCGAGATATGGGACCTGTACCAGCGCGGCCTGCTCGACCCGTCGGTGACGCTGACCGGCCGCTTCGTGCGCAAGACCGGTGCCGTGGACGTGGGACATCTGATGAGCGAAATCGACGATGCGCGCGCCGAGGAGGCGGCGCGGCTGCTGCGCATGCAGGGCGCGCGATGAGGATCGCCCAAGCCTGGCATTGCTGCCGGTCGGTGGACGGAGTTGGCGCTGGCGGGGTGGCGGCATGACCCAGCGGTTGAGCGTGTCGTCGGCACTGCTGCTGACCGTTCCGCCCTTGCTGTGGGCCGGCAACGCGATCGTCGGCCGGTTGGTGCGCAATGACATACCTCCGTTCACGCTGAACTTCCTGCGCTGGGCCATCGCGTTTGCCATCCTGCTGCCGCTGGGCGCCTGGGTGCTGCGCCGCGCGGGCGGCATGTGGCCTCACTGGCGCCGGTTTGCGCTGCTGGGGCTGCTCGGCGTCGGTCTGTACAACACCTTGCAGTACCTGGCGCTGCAGACCTCGACCGCGCTCAACGTGACGCTGGTCGCCTCGAGCATGCCGCTATGGATGCTGGTGATCGGTGCATTGTTCTTCGGTGTCGGGATCACGCGCAAGCAGTTGCTCGGTGCGGTATTCTCGATCACCGGTGTGGCCGTGGTGCTGGCGCGCGGCGACTGGACGCAGCTGCTGGCATTGCGCCTGGTGATCGGTGACGTGTTCATGCTGGCTGCCACCTTCTGCTGGGCCTGCTACAGCTGGCTGCTGGTGCGCCGCGCCGAACCGGACACGATTCGCAACGACTGGGCCGCCTTTCTGCTGGCGCAGGTAACGATGGGCCTGATGTGGTCGGGTGCGTTCACGGCCGGCGAATGGGCGCTGACCGATGCGCATATCCGCTGGAGCGGGTCCTTGCTGGCTGCCCTGCTGTTTGTGGCGGTCGGTCCGGCGGTGTTGGCCTACCGCTGTTGGGGGCTGGGTGTGCAGCGGGCCGGACCGGCGGTGGCCGGATTTTTTTCCAACCTGACTCCGCTGTTCGCGGCGCTGATGTCCACGCTGTTCCTGGGCGAGATGCCGCAGCTGTACCACCTGCTCGCTTTTGCGTTGATCGTTGCCGGAATCGTCGCATCGTCGCGTTGATGGCCTGGTGACTGCCGTGCAATAGACTGGTGGCTGCTGCAGGCCTGCACCAGATGCACACTCCGGTATCACCTATGTCCGACACCTTGGCGCCAATCGCCCACGCCCCGTCCTACTACGCCTACTCGGCCCAGCCGGCCCCGAAGCGCCCGGCTTTGCGCGGGTCGGTGCAGGCCGATGTCTGCGTCGTCGGCGCCGGCTACACCGGCCTGTCGGCGGGTATCGCGCTGGCCGAGGCCGGCAAGCGCGTCGTGATCCTGGAGCAGTCCTCGGTAGGCTGGGGCGCTTCCGGACGCAACGGTGGCCAGATCGTGCACAGTTATTCGCGCGACCTGGACGTCATCGAGGCCAGTCACGGCAGCGCGGTGGCCGAACCCTTGGGTCGCATGATGTTTGAAGGTGCCGAGGTGATTCGCCAGCGGGTGGCCAGATACAACATCGATTGCGACCTCAAGAAGGGCGGTATTTTTGCAGCTGTCAATGCGTCCAAGGCCGAGGGGCTGATCGAACAGAAGGCCTTGTGGGAACGCTGGGGCCATCCCGGCCTGACACTGGTGGACAGCCCGGCCGAGGTGCGCAAGCTGGTAGGCACCGATCGTTACAGCGCGCTGCTGGTGGATCCGACCGGAGGCCACTTCCATCCGCTGAACCTGGCGCTGGGCGAAGCGGCCGCGTTCGAGGGCCTGGGCGGCACCATCCACGAGGCTTCGGGCGTGACGAAGATCGAACGCGGCGCGACCGCCGTGGTGCATACGGCGCAAGGACAGGTGCGGGCCGCACAGGTGATCGTTGCCTGCAATGCCTACGGCGGCAATCTGGAGCCCAAGCTGGCCAGCCGCTCCATGCCCTGCGGCACGCAGGTCATCGCCACGGCGCCGCTCGGTGCGCTGGCCGATGAGCTGATTCCGTCGGACTACTGCGTCGAGGACAACAACTTCCTGCTCGACTACTTCCGGCTGTCGGCCGACAAGCGGCTGATCTACGGTGGTGGTGTGGTCTACGGCGCACGTGACCCGAAGGAGGTCGAGTCGCTGATCCGGCCGCAGATGGTCAAGACTTTCCCGCAGCTGCAGGAGGTGCAGATCGACTTCGGCTGGACCGGGAACTTCCTGCTGACGCTCTCAAGGCTGCCGCAGGTCGGCCTGCTTGCACCCAACATATATTTCTCGCAGGGATGCTCGGGACATGGCATTACCTTCACGCATCTGATCGGCCGGGTGCTGGGCGAGGCCATGCAGGGCGACACTACCCGGTTCGACGCATTTGCGCGGCTGCCGCATCACCCGTTCCCCGGCGGGCGTCTGCTGCGTGTGCCGTTCACCGCCATGGGCGCCATGTGGTACCAGCTGCGCGACCAGCTGGGTATCTGAACAGCAATATCAACTGGAGAAGTGAATATGCGCAACAAGGAATTGGACATCGTCGTGCATGGCGCCACGGGTTTTACCGGCCGCCTGGTCGTGGAGTACCTGCTGCGCCGGTATCCGGCGGGCAGCGGTGTGCGCTGGGCCATGGGCGGGCGCAACGCCGACAAGCTGGCCCAGGTACGTGATGAACTCAAGGCGCCTGCGGACACGCCGCTGGTGGTGACCGGCAGCGCCGATGCGGCCAGCCTGCAGGCCTTGATGGCACGCACCCGGCTGGTGTTGACCACGGTGGGCCCGTACCAGCTGTATGGCAACGAACTGGTGGCCGCCTGCGCGCAATCGGGCGTGGACTACGTCGACCTGTGCGGTGAGCCGGCCTGGATGCGCCAGATGATCGACGCGCATGAGGCGCAGGCCAAGGCCAGCGGCGCGCGTATCGTGTTCTCGTGCGGATTCGATTCGATTCCGTTCGACCTGGGCGTGGCGATGTTGCAGAGTGAAATGCAGCAGCGCTTTGGCAGTGCAGCCAATCGCGTGCGCGGCCGGGTGCGCAAGATGAAGGGTACCTTCTCCGGTGGCACCGCGGCCAGCCTGAAGGCGACGATGGCCGCGGCAGCGCAGGATCCGAGGGTGCTCGATCTGCTGCGCAACCCGTTCTCGTTGACGCCCGGTTTCGAGGGGCCCCGCCAGCCCTCGGGCAACAAGCCGATGCGCGACGAGATACTGGGCCTGTGGGTCGCACCCTTCATCATGGCGGCGATCAACACCCGCAATGTGCACCGATCCAACTTTTTGCTGGGCCACGCCTGGGGCCGGGATTTCGTCTACGACGAGATGCTGGTCACCGGTGCCGGCGAGAAAGGCGAGGCGATTGCCAATGCGGTGGCTGCCGACAAATCCATGGGCGGCGAGGGTGGTCCGAAGCCCGGCGAAGGTCCGTCGCGCGAAGAGCGCGAGGCGGGTTTCTACGATGTGCTGTTTGTCGGCAGCAATGCCGACGGGGACACGTTGCGGGTCAGCGTCAAAGGCGATCGCGACCCGGGTTATGGCTCGACCTCGAAGATGATCAGCGAGGCGGCGGTCTGCCTGCTGCAGGATCCGAAGCATCCTGCCGGCGGAATCTGGACGCCGGCGTCGGCGATGGGCGCGCGGCTGATCGCGCAGCTGCAGAAAAATGCCGGCCTGACGTTTGCCGTCGAGGCCGGCTGAGCCGGTCAAGCCAGCAGCGCGGCCACTTCAGCGCTTGCGCGCCGCCAGACCGACCAGCGCCGAGCGTCCCAGGTGGTGTTCGCCTTCGGCCAGATCGGCCTCGTACATGCGCAGTTCGAGAATCTCCAGCGCGGCGAACGCGTCGCGCATCATTTCTTCGGTGTACAGGTTGGCCAGGATGCCAGGGCCACCGGTCTTGTAGTCGATCTGCTTGGGGGTGTAGCCCTGCACGATCAACAATCCGCCGGGCTTGAGGCTGTCCACCATGCGGGCAAACAGGCGCGTGCGCATGGCCGGATCGGCGAACTGGATGAAGATGGCGGCGACCACGTCGAACTGATTGCGCGGCCAGTCCCATTGATCGCAATCGGCCACCTGGTAGTCGACCTGCACGCCGGCGTCCTGAGCCAGCTTGCGCGCCTTGGCCACGCCGACATCCGAGATGTCGAAGGCCTGTACCTGCAGGCCCTGGCGCGCCAGCCAGACACTGTTGCGACCTTCGCCGTCGGCCACACACAGCGCATGGCCGGTGGCCGGCAGGCGCGCCAGCTGTTCGCGCAGATAGACGTTGGGTTCGGTGCCGAACAGGTAGCCGTCGTGCGCAAATCGCTGGTTCCATTTGATCGCGGCGTCGCTGAAGCCGGGGGATGATGCAGTCATGGCAAGACGGTCCTTTCAAGCAGGTGAACGATTGCAATATTGTCGTCGCCGCACCATTGTCCGCGCCGCATGGCCATGACCCACAATGCCCGATCAAGGAGAAAACATGCCACATCTGACGATTCTGACCGGCGCATCGCGCGGCATGGGGCTGGCCATGGCCACCCGGTTGTGTATCAACGATGCCGTGGTGTTGTGCATATCGCGCCAGGCCTCGGCTGGGCTGGCAGCAACAGCCCAGGCGCAGGGCGCACATCTGACGCAGTGGCAGGCCGACCTGGCCGAGCCGGTGCCGGTGGCCGAGCGGCTGCGCCAGTGGCTCGGTGCGCACGATGCCGCGACGTTTGCCGGGGCCACGCTGATCAACAACGCAGCCGTGGTCGATCCGATCGGCCCATTGCCGTGGGCTGATCCGCAGGCGATGACCCGCTTGTTGCGGCTGGATCTGGAGGCGCCGATGCAACTGTGCGCAGCATTCATGTCGGCCACTCGCAATTGGCCGATGCCGCGCAGGATACTGAACATCTCGTCGGGGCTGGGCCGGCGCGCGATGGCCGGCAGCGCGTTGTATTGCGCTGCCAAGGCCGGCATGGACCATTTCAGCCGCTGCGTTGCGCTGGACGAAGAGCGCCAGCCCGACCCGGTGCGTATCGTCTCGCTGGCGCCCGGAGTGATCGACACCGACATGCAGTCGGCGTTGCGTGCGGGCGATCCGGTGGTGTTTGCGGAGCGCGAGAGTTTCGTGCGGCTCAAACAATCGAATGCACTGGCATCGCCGACCCAGGCGGCAGCGCAGGTGCTGGCTTTTCTGGCGCGGGCCGACTTTGGCAGCAACGTGATTGCCGACGTGCGCGATGCCTGAGTGCATGGCGTAGACTTGTTGCGTACTCATTGAATGGAATCGCCATGCGGGTCTGCATGGGGTCAGCTGTCTTGATCCTTCGCAGGGCTGTGTATCACCACAGCGGTGTGGACTCTGGCGAGACAAGCTGACCATGCAACATTTTTCCCGTTGGTTGATCGTCCTCATCGCGTTGCTGGGCCTGGGCGGCATCGCTTATCTGTGGTGGCAGAAGCAGCAGGTGCCAGCGCCGGTCCCGATTACCGCCGTGCCGCTGCCGGCGCAGACCCCGGTGGTCGAGGCGCCTGCCCCTGCGGCGTCCGAGCCGGCCAATTACCCGATCGAAGCGGTGGCGGCGCTGAACGCGGCCTCAAGCCCATTGCCGCCTCTGGACGCGCAAAGGGATGCGATACGCGAGGCGCTCATCGGCCTGATGGGCCGCCAGCAGGTGCTTTCATTCTTCGATCTGGACGGCTTCGCGGGCCGGGTGGTGGCCACCGTGGACAACCTGGGGCGGCCGCATGCGCCAGCGCGTCTGTGGCCGGTGGTTCCAGCTCCGGCGCAGTTTCTGGTGCAGGAGCGCGACGGCGTTGCGTATGTGGCCAAGGGCAATGCCGACCGCTATTCCGCCTTCGTGCGTTTTGCCTCGGGCATCGACACCGGCGGTGCGGTGGCCCTGTATCTGCGCATGTACCCGCTGCTGCAAAGCGCCTATGAGGAGCTGGGTTACCCGAACAAGCCGTTCAACAACCGGCTGGTGGAAGTCATCGACCAGTTGCTGCAGACGCCGGAACCGCAAGGTCCGATCGCGCTGACGCTGACCAAGGTACAGGGGCCGGTCGAGGTCAAGCGCCCCTGGGTGCGGTATGAGTACGCCGATCCGGATCTGCAGTCCCGCGCGGCCGGCCAGAAGATCATGATGCGCATGGGAGTGCAACACACCCGCACGCTCAAGGCCAAGCTGCGCGAGCTGCGCAAGCGCATCGCTGCCAGCCACCCGGGCGGCTGATCGATCAGGCTTTTTTGGCCAGACGTTCGTTCTGCGGGAACATCGCCTTGCGGGCGACCTCGTCCATCTCGGTCTTGAAGGTGTAGCGGGTCTTGATCGCTTCGGCGCGTTGCGCAGCCGGACGGGCATTGATGGTGTCGAGCAGGCGTTTGACATGTGGCAATCTGGCCCAGGCGTCATCACCGAGCACATACGGGGCCACGCGCGCCCAGCCCCAGACGGCCATGTCCACCAGGCCGTATTGCTCGCCCAGCATGAATGCCTGCTTTTCCAGATGGCTGTTCAGAATGCCCCAGTGGCGCCAGGCCTCGAAATCGTAGCGGTTGAGTGCATATTCCTTGGGTTCTGGCGCCGCATGCCTGAAATGCACGGCCTGGCCTGAATACGGGCCGATACCGCTGGCCACGAACATCAGCCATGACAACATCGGGCCACGTTGCGCAGGCGTGTTCGCCGGCAGGAACTTGCCGGTCTTCTCGGCCAGGTACAGCACGATGGCGTTGCTGTCGAACACGACCACGCCGTCGTCAACGATGGCCGGTACCTTGGCGTTCGGATTGAGCGCGGTATACGCCGGTGCGTGTTGTTCACCCTTGCGACTGTCGACCGGGACGATTTCGTAGGGCAGCCCGGTTTCTTCGAGCATCAGGGCCACCTTGGCCGGATTCGGAGCTGCGTTGTAGTAGAAGGTGATCATGGACATGTCTCTGGTTGTGGGATCGTGTCGATTATCCCGACGGAGCAATCCCGTCCGGGCCTATGGGTCATGCGTGTGCCCGCCGCAGCAGCAGTTCGCGCTCCTGGGCGTTATCGGTCAACGCGGCTGCCTGCCGGAATGCGGCCCGGGCCTCGTCGTTGCGGCCGAGTTTGTGCAGCAGGTCGCCACGCACGCTGGGCAGCCAGGGGTAGGCGGGCAACATCTGGTCGCGCTCTAGCCGCTCGACGATCTCCAGCGCCGCCTGCGGGCCGAATGCCATGCCGACGGCGACCGCGCGGTTGAGTTCGACCACCGGCGACGGCGTCAGCGCAGCCAGCGCGTCGTACAAGGCCACGATCTGCGGCCAATCGGTATCGGCGGCGCAAGGCGCACGGGCATGGCATGCCGCCAGCGCGGCCTGCAAGGCGTAGGGGCCGCGGGCACCGGCCAGCGCGTCGCTGCGTTCCAGTGCTGCCAGGCCTCGGGCGATCAGCGCATGGTCCCATTGCGCGCGGTCCTGTTCCAGCAGCAGTACCGGCCGACCCCGGGCGTCCAGCCGCGCCGCGGTACGCGAAGACTGGATCTGCATCAACGCAAGCAGGCCATGGATCTCGGCTTCTTCGGGCATCAGCGCGGCCAGCACGCGGCCCAGGCGCAAGGCGTCCTGACACAGCGCAGGGCGCATCCAGTCGTCTCCGCTGGTTGCGGCATACCCTTCGTTGAAGATCAGGTAGATCACTTCAAGAACCGACCCCAGCCGGGGTTTGCGCTCAGCCGGGCCGGGCACCTCGAATGGAACACGGGCTGCGGCCAGGCTGCGTTTGGCGCGCACGATGCGCTGCGCGATCGTCGGTTCGCCGACCAGGAAGGCCCGCGCGATCTCGCCGGTGGACAGGCCGCCGAGCAGGCGCAGCGTCAGCGCCACCCGGGCCTCGGTGGACAAGACCGGATGGCAGGCGATGAAAATCAGCCGCAGCAGATCGTCGCCGATGTCGTCGGCGCGTGCAGCATCCAGTGCGTCGACGAAGTCGGGCTCCACATGGGCTTGCAGGGCTTCGAGTTCCTGGCCGATGGCCTCGTGCTTGCGCAACTGCATGGCCTGCTGGCGCAGGCGGTCGAGCGCGCGATTCTTGGCAGTGGTCATGAGCCAGGCGCCGGGGTTGTCGGGCATGCCGTCGCGCGGCCAGCACTCCAGGGCACTCACCAGCGCGTCCTGACCGATCTCCTCGGCCAATCCGACATCGCGCAACATGCGCGCGACCTTGGCAACGACCTTGCCCGATTCCATGCGCCACAACGTGGCGATGCGGCTGTTGAAGTCGGACTCCGGCATATGTGCGCTTGGGGGACCGTTAACGGCTGGTATCCATATGACGAACGACGACGCTGCGGATCGACATTGAAAACGCGGTCGTCGAAGGAAACTGTTGCCCGGCGGTCCGTCGGATGGACTATTCGTAACAGGGCCCGACTGCGCGCACCTCGACCGTCGCCCATCGGGCCGCCGGACACAGCGCCGCGATGGCCAGTGCCTCGTCGCGGCTGGCACAGTCGACCAGAAAGAAGCCGCCGACCATTTCCTTGGCCTCGGCAAATGGGCCGTCGAGCATCCGCTGCCGTCCGTCGCGCACCGCGACCCGCGTTGCCTTGTCATCGGAGACCAGCGACTCGACGGCCAGCAATACCCCGCGCTGTTTGAGTTCGGCCGCAAACGCGCCCATTTGCGCATAGACACGTTTTCCGTCTTCCACGCCACGCTCGGCGCGTTGGCCCCGTGGTTCGACGATCAACAACAGATACGGCATCACTTGCTCCGTTCGGGTGGCTGGCTCGCCAGTTTACGGGCAGTCGCGCAACCGTCCTTGCCGCAGCATTGCGGTCTGGCATTGATCCAGGGCAAGAACCCGACCTTTGCTTCGGCCCACAATGTCAACATACCCCAATAGGTATATACACTATGGGGTATGCAGAGAACCACCATGAAACTGATCCACGCCATTCCATTTGCCGCCGCACTGATGCTGACGTCCGCCGCGGCGCAGACCACCGATCCGGCCGA
>JAGPBF010000322.1 GCA_018063505.1 Rhodoferax sp. | reverse complement strand
CGTTGCGCAATCGGCGCCGTCAGGCCGTAGCCGTCGCGCACCCGGTCGGGCACGATGTAGTCGACATGGCGCGCGCCAAGCAGGCGCAGGCCGCGGATGCCGACTGCGCAGGCAGTGGCGCCGTCGCAGTCGTAGTCGGCCACGATACACAGGCGCTTGTGCTGCGCGATGGCGTCGGCCAGCAATGTTGCAGCCTGCTGTGCACCACGCAATTCCGACGGCAGCAGCAGTCGGCCCAGGCCTTCATCGAGGTCGTCCATGGCGCTGACGCCGCGCGCCGCGTACAGGCGGGCCAGCAAGGGGTGCACGCCCCCTTGCTCGAGCGCCCAGACGGCGCGTGGCGGAATGTCGCGGACAGTGATTTTCATAATTGCGGGGTGAATTGTTGCAGGCTGGCGCGCGTGAAGCGGCGGCGCAGCCGCTCGCCCCAGCCAGCCGATCCGGCTGCGAACACCAGGGCGTTGCGCTCCGAACACATTACCAGCGAGGCCGGGCGTCCGGCCTGCAGTTCCTGCAGCAGGCTCGCGCAAGCGCCCTGGTCGATTTTTTGCCAGGCCTCGGCCCAGCGTTGCCAGTCGCCTTGCAGGGCCGGTTGGCGAAGACCATCGGCCGTCAAGGGCTCCGGCCCTGCGGGCGGCTGCGCTGCATGGCTGCCGCTGCCGCTGACCCAGAACGAATTGACGGGCTTTTGGCCTCGCGCCACGCGCGCGTCGTTGACCGGATGGGTGTACAGCAACATCTGCATCTCGTTCTGCAGGCGTCGCAGCGCCGGCTTGGCCGGCATCCAGGGGCCGACATCGGCACCGCGCACCCGGTCCAGCGAGGCGCTGGCCAGATCCGCCAGCAAGTCACCGCTGGCCAGCCAGCGACCGGCATTCTGGAATTCAAGTGCCATGCCGTCCTGTTCGAAATACGGTGCCATCGCCTGCATCAGGGCCAGTGACTCTGGTTCCTGCAACTGCAGCATGTCGGGGTCGAGCATCTGGATATGGCCGGTGCCGACCTGCCAGTGCGCCGGGGTGATCCAGGCATGGCCTTTCGCGTCCGGCGCCTGCCCTGCCGCAGCCAGCGCCAGCGCCGCCCACGGAATCCGTCCGTCGGCTGCCTCCACGCCCATTGCCTGTGCCCGCAGACGCTCATGCGGCGGCGACAGATCATCGGCCGAACCGGCCATGGTGTCGGTCAACACCAGATCGCGCAGCAGCAGTTCCAGCCGTGGCAACTGCAGCGAGGCCGCAAGCTGCGCACATTGCGGGTCGTTCACATAGGCATAGGGCACCAAAACTTGCATGGCCGTATTGTCCGGGAACTGGCCTGGCGCCTGTGCGGGTTGCGGCTGTGATGCCACAATGCCGGCTGTCTTCGTTCTCAATTGGAAGAGTCTCGCGCCATGCGTTGTTGTAGCTGATGCAAATGCCTTATGAGCTGGCCCTGGGCTGGCGTTATACCCGTGCTGGCCGCGGAACCCGGCGCAACGGATTCATTTCCTTCATCTCCGGTGTGTCGATGCTGGGCATCGCGCTGGGCGTGGCAGCGCTGATCATCGTGCTCAGTGTCATGAACGGATTCCAGAAGGAAGTCCGAGACCGCATGCTCAGTGTGGTCTCGCATATCGAAATCTATGCCGCCGGCGGCGTCGCCTTGCCCGACCTGCAGCGCACCCTGACCGAGGCGCGCAGCAATCCGCAGGTCATCGGCGCAGCCCCGTTCATATCCGCCCAGGGCTTGATTGCCCGTGGCGAGGACATGAAGGCCACGCTGGTGCGTGGAATCGACCCGGCGCTGGAGTCCCAGGTCAGTGAACTGGGCGCGGACATGGGCAAGTCCAATCTGGCGCGCCTGGTGCCCGGTGAGTTCGGCATCGTGCTGGGCGCCGAACTGGCACGGTCACTGGGTGTGCGTGAAGGCGACCGGGTGACGCTGATCACGCCCAGCGGCCAGATCACACCGGCCGGCGTGGTGCCGCGGCTCAAGCAGATGACGGTGGTCGGCACCTTCGATTCCGGCCATTTCGAGTACGACTCGGCACTTGCGCTGATGCACATGGACGACGCCGCCCGCCTGTACCGGCTCGAAGGGCCCAGCGGCGTACGACTCAAACTGGCGGACTTGCACCAGGCGCGCGAGGTGGCCGAACAGCTCTCGCGCAGCCTGAGCGGCGATGTGCTGATCCGCGACTGGACGCGCCAGAACCGGACCTGGTTTGCTGCGGTGCAGGTCGAAAAGCGCATGATGTCGATCATCCTGACGCTGATCGTGGCCGTGGCCGCGTTCAACCTGGTCAGCACGTTGGTGATGACGGTGACCGACAAGCGCGCCGACATCGCCATCCTGCGCACGCTCGGTGCCAGCCCGCGCAGCATCATGGCCGTGTTCGTCGTGCAGGGGGCGATGGTGGGTGTGATCGGCACGCTGGCCGGGCTGGTGCTGGGCCTGGCAGTGGCGTTCAACATCGATGTCATCGTGCCGGCGCTCGAGCAACTGTTCAACGCCAGTTTCCTGCCCAAGGATATCTATCTGATCAGTCGCATGCCGAGCGAGCCGCAGCAAGCGGACATTGTTCCGATCACGCTGATCTCGCTGGTGCTCGCTTTCCTGGCCACGATCTATCCGAGCTGGCGGGCCAGCCGCGTCAACCCGGCAGAGGCACTGCGTTATGAGTGAACTGGTGTTGCAGGCGCAAGGCCTGACCAAGCGTTTTTCCGAAGGCCGGCTCGACGTGACGGTGTTGCAGGGCGTCGACCTGCAGGTGCGTTCCGGCGAAACACTGGCCATCGTCGGCGCCTCTGGCTCGGGCAAGAGCACCTTGCTGCACCTGCTCGGCGCGCTCGACGCACCCTCCAGCGGCAGCGTGCATCTGATGGGCCAGGACCTGTCGCAGCAAAGCGCCAGCGCGCAAGGTGCGCTGCGCAACCGGCATCTGGGATTTGTCTACCAGTTTCACCATCTGCTGCCGGAATTCAGCGCGCGCGACAACGTTGCGATGCCGCTGTGGATCCGGCGCATGGCCCCCGCCGACAGCGCACGCGCGGCGACCGAAACCTTGTGCAGCGTCGGCCTGCAGGAGCGGCTGGAGCACCGGCCGTCCGAACTCTCCGGTGGCGAACGCCAGCGGGTGGCGATCGCCCGGGCGCTGGTCACCAAACCTGCCTGCGTGCTGGCCGACGAACCCACCGGCAATCTGGACCGTAGCACCGCCGATGGGGTTTTCGAGCTGATGCTGCAACTCGCGCGCGACCAGGGAACGGCTTTTATCGTCGTCACCCACGACGAGAGCCTGGCCGCGCGTTGCGGGCGGCAGTTGAGGCTGGATCGGGGGCGGTTGACCGAGCAGGCCTGATCGAGGTTCGAGCCACCGCTCGAATCTCGATCTGTATCAGTGCCTCAGTTTGGGCGAGTCGGTCAAAGCCTTGATCAACAATTTCAAGGCCTGGTTGGAGGCGCGCACTGCAGCGAGAGAGAAGTTCGCCTTGAACTCGTCGAAGCTTGCCTGACCGTACCCACTGACCTTGATCACATCGATCGGCTCACCTGCAGGATTGGTGACTGTGCAGGTC
>JAGPBF010000321.1 GCA_018063505.1 Rhodoferax sp. | reverse complement strand
GTTTCTTTCGCAACATGCGCCCGGACGACCTGCTGGTCAAGGCGATCCACGCAGCGCTGGCCCAGGTGCCGACACTCGATCCGCAGGCGATCGAAGACCTGATCTGCGGCTGCGCCATTCCCGAGGGACCACAAGGCCTGAACGTGGCGCGTATCGGTGCCGTGCTGGCAGGGTTGCCGCATGGCGTTGGCGGCATCACCGTGAACCGCTTTTGCGCCTCGGGACTGAGCGCGATCCAGATGGCGGCAGACCGTATTCGTGTCGGCGAGGCCGACGTGATGATGGCCGCCGGCACCGAGAGCATGAGCATGGTGCCGATGATGGGCAATTCGCCGTCGCTGTCGCCGTCCATGTTCGACAACGACGAGAACGTCGGCATCGCCTACGGCATGGGGCTGACCGCCGAGAAGGTCGCCAACCAGTGGAAGGTGTCGCGCCAGGCGCAGGACGCGTTTGCGGTGGAGTCGCACCAGCGTGCGCTTGCCGCGATGAAAGCCGGGCTGTTTGCCGACGAGATCACGCCGGTCGAGGTCACCGAACGCACGCCGGACCTGGAAACCGGCGAGGTCAGCCTGAGCACCCGCACCGTGTCGCTGGACGAAGGCGCGCGCCCCGATACTTCGCTCGAAGGCCTGGCCCGGCTCAAGGCGGTGTTTGCGGCACGTGGCTCGGTGACGGCGGGCAACAGCTCGCAGACGTCCGATGGCGCAGGCGCGCTGGTGCTGGCCAGCGAAAAGGCGATCCGGCAGTTCGGCCTGACCCCGTTGGCGCGTTTCGTCAGTTTTGCCAGCAAGGGCGTGCCACCGCACATCATGGGCATCGGACCGATCGAGGCGATCCCGGCCGCCTTGCGCAGTGCCGGCCTCAAACAGGACGACATCGACTGGTTCGAGCTCAACGAGGCGTTTGCTGCGCAGTCGCTGGCGGTCATCAACACGCTGGGGCTGGACCCGGCCAAGGTGAACCCGATGGGCGGCGCAATCGCACTGGGCCACCCGTTGGGCGCCACCGGTGCCATCCGCGCCGCCACGGTGATTCACGCGCTGCGCCGCAACCAGAAGCGTTACGGCATGGTCACGATGTGTGTCGGCATGGGGCAGGGCGCCGCAGGCATCTTCGAGCGGGTCTGAGCCGTGGTGGAGGCGATCCATCCGTTGGACAAGCCACCGGTGGCACTGGTCATTGGTGCGGGCGACGCCACCGGTGGTGCCATTGCCCGCCGCTTCGCGCGGGAAGGCCTGCAGGTATGCGCCACCCGTCGCCATGCCGACAAGCTCGAGCCCTTGCTGGCGCAGATCCGCCTTGAGGGCGGCGTGGCGCATGGTTTCGGATCGGATGCGCGCGACGAGGATGCGGTGGTGGCGCTGGTCGCGCAGATCGAGGCAACGATCGGCCCGATCGAGGTGTTGGTATTCAATATCGGCGCCAATGCGCCCAGCAGCATCCTGCAGGAAACTGCGCGGCGCTACACCAAGATATGGGAGATGGCCTGCCTGTCCGGCTTTCTCAATGGCCGCGAAGTCGCCAGGCGCATGGTCGGGCGCAGCGGCGACGGCCACAAGGGCACGATCCTGTTCACCGGTGCCACGGCATCCTTGCGCGGTTCCGCCAACTTTGCCGCGTTTGCCGGTGCCAAGCATGCCTTGCGTGCGCTGGCCCAGAGCATGGCGCGTGAACTCGGGCCGCAGGGCATTCACGTGGCGCATGTGGTGATCGATGGCGCGATTGACACCGCCTTCATCCGCGACAACTTTCCCGAGCGATATGCGCTCAAGTCGCAGCAAGGCATCCTGAACCCGGACCATATCGCCGACCAGTACTGGATGCTGCACCAGCAACCGCGCGACGCATGGACCCACGAGCTCGACCTGCGACCCTGGACCGAGAAGTTCTGACACCATCGGGCATGAACCGCCCGCAACAAAGGAATAACATGCAAAAGTCGGTCGATTTCCTGTTCGATTTCGGAAGCCCCGCCGCCTACCTGGCCTGGACGCAACTGGGCAAACTCGCCGCTGACACCGGTGCCACCGTCGTTCCCCAGCCGATCCTGCTCGGCGGCGTATTCCAGGCGACCGGCAACCGGGCGCCGATCACGGTGCCGCTCAAGGGCAGCTACCTGTTCAAGGATCTGAACCGGTATGCCCGCCGCTACGGCGTTGCGCTGGTGATGAATCCGCATTTCCCGATCAATACCATCACCTTGATGCGTATCGATGTGGGCATGCTCGAAGCCGGCCATGCGCAGCTGCAGGTCTATCGCGACGCGGTATTTCACGCGATCTGGGTCGCGCAGCGCAACATGAATGACGCCGATACCGTGGCGCAGGTGCTGGCAGAGGCCGGGCTGGACGCGCCGGCACTGCTGGCCATGGCGGCCGACCCGCAGGTCAAGGAGTCGCTGAAGGTCCGCACACAGCAGGCGGTGGAGCGTGGCGCCTTCGGTGCCCCCACCTTCTTTGTGGGCGAGGAGATGTTCTGGGGCCAGGACCGGCTCGACTTCGTGCGCGCCGCACTGACAAGCAATTGACTGACCAGGAGCAACCCGAATGAGCGACATACTGACCGACGTCACCGATGGCGTTTTGACCATCACCTTCAACCGGCCCGACAAGAAGAACTCCATCACCCGTGCGATGTACGCGTCGATGGCCGACGCTCTTGCGCAGGCCGTGGAGCAAGACGCGATCCGCGTCGTTGTGTTCCAGGGGCATGAAGCGATCTACTCGGCCGGCAACGACATCGCCGATTTTCTCGAGCGCCCGCCGGCGACGGCAGACTCTCCGGTTTACCGCTTCCTGTTCGGCATTGCGTCTTTCCCCAAGCCGATCATCGCTGCAGTCTGCGGCCCGGCCGTGGGTATCGGCACCACGATGCTGATGCATTGCGATCTGGTGTATGCCGGCGACAACGCGGCGTTCTCGCTGCCTTTCGTCAACCTGGGCCTGTGCCCGGAGGCAGCATCGAGTCTGCTGGTGCCGCAGATGCTGGGCTACCACCGCGCTGCCGAAGCCTTGCTGCTGGGTGAGCCCTTCATGGCCGAGGCTGCTCTCGAGGTCGGACTGGTCAACCGGATCGTGCCACCGACCGAAGCCAGCAACCTGGCACAGGCACAGGCGCGCAAGCTGGCGGCCAAACCGATCAGTTCGCTGGTCGAGACCAAGCGTCTGATGAAAAAGGGACAGGCGCAGCTGATTCAGA
The DNA here is from genome assembly GCA_018063505.1 of Rhodoferax sp. GTDB lineage: Bacteria > Pseudomonadota > Gammaproteobacteria > Burkholderiales > Burkholderiaceae_C > CAISIP01. Next base: position 374 of record JAGPBF010000321.1, on the reverse strand, counting down.
AACAGATGACCGAAGAGGGTGAGAGCTTCGCGCGTATGCTGGGCGAGCCGGCCGCGCGCGAAGCCTTTACCGCCTTCATGGAAAAACGCAGGCCGGACTTCTCCAGAATCTGAGCCGTCACCAGAACCGTCCGGGAGACAGCATGAGCACCCTCGCAGGCAAGACGCTTTTCATCACCGGCGCGTCGCGCGGCATCGGCCTGGCCATTGCCAGGCGCGCAGCCGCCGACGGTGCCAACATCGTGGTAGCAGCCAAGACCACCGACGCCAACCCCAAATTGCCGGGCACGATCTACAGTGCCGCAGCCGAGATCACGCAGGCCGGCGGCAAGGCGCTGGCGTTGCAGGTCGACATTCGCGACGAGGCCTCGGTGC
>JAGPBF010000320.1 GCA_018063505.1 Rhodoferax sp. | reverse complement strand
GACATGCTCGTCGAACACGATTTGCCGCGCCGACTCAGGCAGCGTCAATTCCGAGAGCCAGCGCCGGTGCGCGGCGGCTGACGCGCTACCACCTCCTCCTGATCATCAGATCGGCACGGTGAAACCCTTGCCACAGACGTTCCAGGTGACGTCGCGGGCGCTCGGCCACGCAGCCGGCTTCTTGTCCTTCTCCCAATCCTTGATCAACGCACGCAGTTCCTCGACCTTGGGGGCGTTCTGCCCGGCGAGGTTGGTGGTTTCGTTCTCATCGTCCTTGAGATTGAAGAGCAAGGTGTAGTCGCCGTAGGGCGACTGATCGGCCATGCGGGTCTTGTCGGAAACCTCCCAGAGTTTCCAGTCGCCCGCGCGGATGGAGACCAGGGGCTCGCGCCGCCAGATCAGGACATCATGAGGTTGTCCAGGCACCTTGCCCGCAACGAAGGGCAGGAAGTCGACACCATCGTAGGTGCGATCCGCGGGCAGACGTCCGCCGGCGGCGGCCACGGCGGTCGGCAGCAGGTCCATCAATGAGGTGGTGCCACTGTAGAGATCGCCCGCCTTGAGCTTGCCGGGCCAGCGCATGATCATGGGCACCCGGGCTCCACCCTCATAGAGGGTCAGCTTCCCACCGCGCATTGGGTCGCAGGAGCACAAACCGCTGTAGTAATCCTCGCAGCCGTTGTCGGAAGTGAACACAACGATCGTATTGTCGGCTTCGCCCGACGCCTCCACCGCCGCCATGATCCGGCCGACCCCGTCGTCGAGGGATGCAATCATGGCCGCATTGATGCGCTGCTGTTCGTCCTTGATCTCGGGGAAGCGGTCGTAGTACTTCTGCACAACCATGTGCGGACTATGGGGCGCCGTGTAGGCCGCATAGAGGAAGTAGGGCTTGTCCGACTTCGCGCTGCGTTCGATGAATTCGACGCCGCGGTCTGTCAGGTAGTCGGTAAGGTACTCGCTGCCGTCGGTGACTGGAGTGCGGTTCGGTCCATCCAGGATCCTGGCATGGTGCCAGCGCTGGAACACGCCATCCTTCGTCGCAGCGGCCGCAGCTACACGATCCTGAGGCCAAACCTTTACGCCGGGCTGCGCCGGATCCCCATAGGATGTCTCGGCGGTCAGCAGCCCGACAAATTCGTCGAATCCGCGGTTTGTCGGGTAGAACTTGTCGGCGATTCCCATGTGCCACTTGCCGACGAGCCCCGTCTTGTACCCGGCCGTCTGCAGGACGTTCCCTATCGTCAGCTCCTTGGCGTCGAGCCCGTAGCCGCTCCTGAACTCCCGGTTGGCCGGGCCCTGGTTGAACTCGAAGCCAAACCGTTGTGGATATCGCCCGGTGAGCAACCCGGCACGCGAAGGGGCGCAGACAGGTGCTGCAGCATAGGCGGCGGTGAAGCGCACGCCTTGCTTGGCAAGCTTGTCGATGTTGGGGGTTCGATAGCGGTCGGCCTTGTACGCTCCAACGTCTGCGTAGCCCAAGTCATCGGCCAGGATCAGGACGATATTGGGCTGCCTGGCGACTTTGGCCGACGCCTCGGCGATTGGCGCCCCCGTCGCCGGTGCCTGGGCCGGGGCGCCGACGACCAGGCCGAGTGCAGCGAGCACCGCCATACCGACCCGGGCCCTTCGGAAGATATCCATCGCGCACCTTTATCCCTGGGGAACCTCGTATCGACTTCTATTGAAGCGGCTACAGGGCGTCCGGTCAGATCGACAGCCACAAGTCTATCGAATCCACGCCCTTGATTTCTCGATACGCCGCTCGGCATTCTGCGTTTGAATCGGCGCCATGAAAATCGCAACGTAAGCCTTCGAACGCAAACGACTTTCCAATCACCCCATCGTTGCGCGATGCCTGCGATCGCAATGTGCCGGTGCGGTCAAGCCTGACATGGCGTACGTGCACATGGGTGCTGTCGCCTTGGCCGCCATCAGACGCCCGCCGGACTGCCATCCACCTGGTCGTCGGCCACGCCATCGAATGACGAGGTCGGCGCCCGTTCACCATGGCAGAAGCGAAATTTCCGGCCACTGCCACAGGAGCAGACCTGGTAAGGGCCGTCGGCCGAGTCGCGCTGCGCCATCCAGGCCATCACGCCAAGCGCCGCACGCCTGCGTTGCAGCAGGTCGACCATGCACTGCATCGCAGGCTGTGCATGGGAGAAGAAGCGTGCATAACCCGGACAAAGATAATTCTGGTCCGCATCACCATCGGGCGAAGGGACAAACCGGTCCTTCGGGCAACCCCCATGGCACCATCGGAGCACCGCGCATTGCCGGCATTTCGCGGACAGGGATCCCCGCTTGTGTTGTCCGAACGCTTGCTGCCGCTCGCCTGCCACAAGCGCCAGCATATGGGTCCGGTGGATGTTGCCCAGCAGGTAGTTCGGCTCGACATAGTGGTCGCAGCAGTAAAGGTCCCCGTTGTACTCGAGCGCGGGCCCATAACCGCACTCGGGAGCGTGGACACACAGTAGATGTCTGCCGAAGCAGGCCTCCAGCGCCACGTCGAATTGCTGCACGAACACTCGACCCACGTCGTTGCGGACCCATTCTTCGAACACATCCACCAGAAACTGTCCGTACTGGGCTGGGTCGACCGAACGCCGCGTGACAAGGTTGCCGCTTTGGGTATACAGCGGTCGCGTCTTCGTCGATGGCAGGTGCTGGTCCTGGTCGTCCGTCGACATCACTCGAGTGCCGATGCGCTCGACGATCGGAATGAACTGTATCCAGCGCGCGTCGAGTTCATCGCGCAGAAAACGGTAGACGGCGCGGCCGTGTTGCTGGTTGGCGGCGTGAACGGTGCAAAGGATGTTGAATTCGACGCCATGCTGGCGCAGGTGCCGCCAACCTTGCAACACGCGTGAGAACGTGCCGCGGCCAAGGCGGTCGACCCGGTAGTGGTCATGCAGCTGACGCGGCCCATCCACGCTGAGTCCGACCAGGAACCGATGCTGCTTGAAGAAGCGGCACCAGTCGTCGTCGAGCAGGGTGCCGTTGGTCTGGATGCTGTGTTCAACGATCTGGCCCGGCCGGCGGTGCCTTTCAACCAGTTCGACCGCGCGCTGGAAGAAAGCAAGTTGCATCAACGTCGGCTCACCCCCCTGCCATGCGACCTGTACTTTCGGTGCCTGGTGGGACTCCAGCAATTGGCGGATGTAGGTCTCCAGGGTGCCGTCCGACATGTGCTGGCGCTGGTCCGGGTACAGCGCCTCCTTGGACAGGAAGAAGCAGTAGCTGCAGTCGATATTGCAAGTCGACCCGCTGGGCTTGGCCAGCAGGTGAAAGGCGTGCGGTGCATCGGTTGGCCAGGCGCTGCCCGCAATGGCTGTCCGTTGGCTGGCTACGAAGAGGTTTGGGTCGAGTTGCAACTGAGGTCCGCAAAAGTGGTGTAAGTCTTTCGTCGAGGCAAGGCGCGCAGGGCAAAGCCCGAAGCGGCATGGCGCGCGGCGAAAGACTTACACCACTCCCTGGGATATCAACCAAGCGCGAACCGAATTGTCGGCGCAATCCGGGCGCGCTGCCGATGTGATTGACCCGCCGGTAAGCGGTCGGCCGCGAACGACGGAAGATGGCCG
>JAGPBF010000319.1 GCA_018063505.1 Rhodoferax sp. | reverse complement strand
TCTGCCAGTTTTTGACCAACGGAGCGCGCCATCACGTCGGTCAGGCCACCGGGTGGAAACGGCACCACATATTTCATGGTCATACCGGGCCGGGGGAAATCCTGGGCCAGTGCCAAGGCGGGTATGGAGGCAAGGGCTGCACTTGCTGCACCCAGCATGATTTCGCGACGACGCATGTTGAAGTTCCTGACAGGGGTTGAAGAAGCTATTGAGACCATGCCTGCAACTGTGCGAGCAGGGCGTCCGGGACCGTGATTCCGCTGTCCCGTGCCTTGTGCTCCAGTGCCAGTCGGCGTGCGCCCGCAAGTCGTACGCCGTCGTCGCGCAACATCTCGACGATCACGGTTTCCATGCGGTCGTAGTACGTGGCGGTGCCGGCCAGTGCACCGGGGTCGATGACGATGAAGGCCTGGCCGATCCGCGGCTGGTTGCCCTCGTCGACGAAGAACGAGCTGGCTTCGAAGCCGAACTGCGCACCGATGACGGCCGTGACCAGGAGTTCGACCATCAGCGCCAGCATCGCGCCCTTGGGACTGCTGGCAGCGCCAACCGGCAACATGGCGCCCAGCATGCCTCTTTGCGGATCGGTGGTCGGTTCACCGTCGGCGTCCAATGCCCAGCCCAATGGGATCGACTTTCCGTCTTTTGCCGCCACCATCAGCTTGCCGCGTGCGACCTCGGACAGCGACAGGTCAATCATCAGCGGATCCGCATCGCGGCGCGGAAAGATCGCCGCGACCGGATTGGTGCCAAACACCGGATGTCTGCCGCCGGCAGCCGGCATCGCCGCTGGCGAGTTGGCAAAGGCGATGGCAACCATGCCGGCCGCAGCCACGGGGCGCAGGTGGTCCACCATGACGCCGGCATGGTGGCTGTTGGTGACGCCGGCAAAACACACGCCGAGTTCCCGGGCGGTGGCGATGGCCGTCTGGATCGCCAGGTCGCAGGCCGGAAAAGCCAGGCCGGTGCCGGCATCGATCAGCACGGCTGCGCCTTTTTGACGCGCCACCGTGGCAACCGCCTTGCCGTCGGCGCGACCATTGCGCAGGTGGGTGCAGTATTGCCCGACCCGGCTCAGGCCGTGGCTGGACAGGCCTTGCGATTCGGCCAGCACCAGTGCGCGCGCAACGGAGTGCGCCATCGCCGGATTGGCGCCGGACGCAACCAGCGCGTTTGCCACGAGCCCGGTGGCCTGGGTGATGCTCAGCTGCGCCATCAGTGCAAGGCCTCCAGGACCTTGTCGGCGATCAGCAGCGAGACCCGCTCGTTGGACTCTGCGCTGACGCCCGAGATATGCGGGGTCAGCAGCAATCCGGGGCAGTCCTGCAATGCGGCGCTGGCAGGCAGCGGTTCGGTATCGAACACGTCGATCGCAGCGCCGCCCAGATGACCGCTGCGCAGCGATGCGGCCACGGCGTGCAGATCGACGATGTGACCGCGCGAGGTGTTGATGAGAATGGCGCCGGGTTTCATCGACGCCATGTTCTTCGCATCGAACAGTCCGCGCGTGGCATCGACCAAGGGTACGTGCAGTGTCACCACGTCGGCTTGCCGGATCAGTTCCTGCAGCCCCACGTATCTGACGCCGGTTTCCGAGAACACCGGCGTGTCGGCATCGAGCATGGCGTCGAACGCGATGACCGTCATCCCCAGGCCCTGGGCCAGGCGGGCGGTGGTGCGGCCGATCGAGCCAAAGCCGATGATGCCGATGGTCTTGCCGGCCGTCTCGCGTCCGTTGGCCAGGGCATTGCGTGGCCATTGGCCGCCGGCAACGGCCGCGGTCGACGAGAATGCGCCGCGCAGCAGCATCATGCTGGTGGCGATCACGTATTCGGCGACGCTCAATGCGTTCGCGCCTGTGGCCGGAATCACCGCCATGCCTTTGGCCTCGCAGCCGGGCACGTCGATGTTGTCGAGTCCGACCCCAAGGCGGCCGATGACCTTGCAACGTGTCAGCGCCGCCAGCAAGAGACCCCGTACCTGGGTGCGGTTGCGGACGATCAGTGCATCGGCTTTCACCGCCAGTTGCGTCAGCTGCGGCAAGTCGTCGACCAGGGTCGGTGCATAGGTCACATCGTGGTGCGCTGCGAGCTGAGCCACTGCGCGTTCGTCCATGAACTCGGATATCAGGATATTCATCTGCAATGCTGTCTCGCTGGATGGTTTGATGGCGCGCGCCGAACGGCACATACTGCACTGCTTGTTCGTGCGCGCTTCAGTGGGTCATGCGCTTTCGTACAGACGCGTGAGCACAAACTCGCGGTGACCCAGCGACTCGGCAGCGGTCAGGCGGCCGTTCGCGGTGCGCAACATGTTCTCGAGCAGCTTGTCGCCGGCCTGGTCGAGCGTGATCTCGCGCTGCAGCAAGCCGGTGACGTCGACGTCGATATGTTCGCTCATGGTACGCACGGTGCGCGGGTTGGCGCACAGCTTGATGACCGGCACGATCGCGTTGCCAATGACGTTGCCCTGGCCGGTAGGGAACAGGTGCACGGCATAACCCGATGCCGCGCACAAGGTCACCATCTCGGCTGCGGCCGACGACGAATCCATGAACCACAGCCCCGGATGGGTCGGCATCTCGGCCTTGTCGATGACGCCGTCGACGGTGCAGATCTTGCCGATCTTCTGGATGTTGCCCAGCGCCTTTTCCTCGATCGTCGTGAGGCCACCGGCGATGTTGCCCTTGGTCGGCTGGCTGTCGGCCAGGTCGCTGGTCTTGTGACGGTTGATGACCTCCTGGTAGCGATCGAACATGTGCATGAACTTCTGGCGCACGTCGTCGTTGGCGCAGCGTGCCGCCACGATATGCTCGCCGCCGGTGAGTTCGGTGGTCTCGCCGAAGCACAGGTAGTTGCCCAGCGGGTGCAACTTGTCGAACGCGTTGCCGACCGCCGGATTGGCGCCGCAGCCGCTGGTGGTGTCGGACTCGCCGCACTTGGTGCTGACCCACAGGTCGGCGATCGGGCAGACCTCGCGCTGCTTCTCGCTGGCCCATTGCACGTATTCCTTGGCCGACTTGCTGGCGCGCAGGATGGTGTCATGGTCGCCGTGCAGCTCGATGCCGTAACCCACGACCGGCTTGCCGGTGGACTTGATGCCTTCGACGACCTTCTGCGTCCAGCCGTCTTCGATGCCGATCACGACCACCGCAGCGACGTTGGGGTTGCAGCCAGCGCCGATCAAGGTGCGGAAATGCAGGTCCAGGTCGGCGCCGAACTGCAGGCGGCCATAGGGGTGCGGAATCGCCATCGCGCCCTTGATGTTGTGCGCCACGGCTTCGGCAGCGGCATTGGACAGATCGTCCAGCGGCAGGATGATGACGTGGTTGCGGATGCCGACACGGCCGTTTTCACGCCGGTAGCCGAGGAAGGTGGTGTTCTTGTCGATGATGGACATGGGGTTGTTCCGGTTACGGTGATGAGGTGTGGGGAGCGAGTGGCGAGGGGACGATCACCAGCGCTTGGTCTTGATGTTGTGCACATGGGCATGTTGACCGACGCTGATGGCGGCAACCACCTTGCCCATGTCGATGCCGTACTTCACGACCGTGTCACCGACGGCCATGTCCTTGAGTGCCACCTTGTG
>JAGPBF010000318.1 GCA_018063505.1 Rhodoferax sp. | reverse complement strand
CGAACAGGCCGGGATCGTTGATGGCCTCGAAACGCAGCTTGTCGCAGGCGTCCGACGCGTTGGAGATCAACTCGCGCAGGAAGATTTCCTTGTTCGAGTACAGCGAATGGGTGACCAGATGCAGCAGCTGCGCAACTTCGGCCTGAAAAGAAAGGGTTTGTTTGCTCATGGAACTCAATTCACAGTCGGAGATACAGAAATGGCTGTGCCTTGATGCGCCACGGCCATCCCACCGGAAACCCTCAATTATGGGCGATGGGATGGAATTCAATACCCGCGCGCGAGCCGGATCTGAGCGAACCGTCGCTACGCAGACGAAGTGCCCCGGTCAGGCCGGGGCACCGTCATAAAACCAGTGCGCCGCCCATCAACGCCAGGACCAGGAAAATCAGGAAGACGGCAATCGCAATGAAGAACAGGACCTTCGCCATACCTGCGGTGGCGGCGGAAATCCCGGTAAAGCCGAATATGCCGGCAATGACGGATACGACCAGGAAGATCAGTGCCCAATGCAGCATGATGGTTCCTCCTGCTGTTGTGGTTGCGGGATGTGCAGCGTGCCCTGGAGTGTGGTTATCCAGCGGCGCGGGCGCGCACTTCGGTTCGGTGCCCTTGCGGTTTCACACCAAGCCTGAAGCTTGTCGTCAGTTTCAGCGACTGGCTGCCGATCGGCTGTAGTTTCATGCCGCCGTGACTTGTAGGAGAGGGTCGACACCTGGCGAAGTGGCATTCTTGCGGTCGGGGCGCTGGTGTCGCCGCGCCGGCGGCTGACGCTGGCGCCATTGACAACCCGCCCTCAGCGGCTGTCGGGTGGTGTCGAACGCGTTACCGGGCCGCTGCGCGTGAGCCAGGCTCCGACCGTGCGGACCACCTCCGGGTCGCTGAGCAGTTGTATATGGCTGGTGCGATAGGCAATGGCCTGGTCTTGTGGCCTGAACGCCAGCGACCGGGCGGGGTCGTCGTGCTGCCCCAGCGCGCTGCGCAGCGGCACCAGGCCGTCGCCCAGCAAGCGCTCGGCCAGCAGGCTGCGCCTGGTTCCCGTGGTGGCCGCGATGGCATGGCAGGCAACACCCGCGGGCAGTGGCATTGGCTGGCGCTGGTCCGGCTGGCGTCGGAAACGGTCTCGCCCGAGCCAGTCGGCGTCTGCCGTGAAGCCGTAGCGCAGGTCGGTGATACCCGCACTGCGCAATTGCCCCAGTTTGGCGAGCGGCGCGCTGAACGACGAACTGCCCAACAGCAGGTCAATCCCGTTGCCGGCGCGCTCGAGTGGCGCGCCATGGTGGGGCGTGCCCAGGAAAAAGATATTCTTCAGCCTTGACGGCCAGTGCTGCGCTTGGCCTTGTGCAATGTCGACGGCGCTGCGCACGACCAGGCCGCCCATGCTGTGGGCCACGACCGTGAGTTCACGCACCTCGACTGGCCAGTTCTGGAGCAATTGCGCCAGCAAGGTGGCTAGCTCCCGGCCGTTCTGAGATATGTGGCGCCCGGAGTTGTAGCGCAGGTAGACCGGCGTGTAGCCCAGTGGCACGGCCAGGGCCTGCCACGGGTCGCTTCCCGGCGCTCCGTCGGGCCCCGGCCGCTGCTGCCATTGCAGGTCGTTCATGCACAGGCCGTGCGTGAACAGCATGATCTTGTCAGTGGCACCGTCGACCGTCATGCCGGGACGCAGCGACAGTGTCCGGCGCTGCGCCCGCAGCGTCATCGGCGTGGCCAGAGGGTTGTGGTCGTCGGCAAGGCGGTCGCCGAGTACACCATTGAGCGCCGCCAACACGGCTTCGCGCTGTGGCGTGTCGGGGGGCGCATCCACCAGTGTCTCGAGCAAGGGCTCGAGCCGGGCAAAACCGCTCTGCATGCCTTTGCCCAGCAGCGCCGTGACGCCGTGGACGGCGCGGTAGACATACCCGGTCAGCCCGCGGGTGCGCCCGGGTGCCGCTGCCTGGGCGCCCATCGCGCCAAGCACCGACTGGTGTACTGCCTCTGTCATGCCGGCGATGCCATGGGTGGCCTGCGTCGCAAGCGCGGCGGCCGCGCGCAGATCGGAGGGCCTGAGGTGTCTCGTAGGCATGCTCAGAACTGTTCGTGCGGCGCCAGATACCGCCACTGTCCCAGCGGCAGATTGCCCAGCATCACCTTGCCGATGCGTACCCGCTTGAGCCCGACCACCTTCAGGCCGACCAGTTCACACATGCGCCGGATCTGGCGCTTCTTGCCCTCGGTCAGCACCACCCGCAGCTGCTCCGGATTCTGCCAGCTGATGCGGGCCGGCTTGAGCGCCTGCCCGTCCAGCGCCAGGCCGTGGCGCAGCCGGGCGAGCTGCTCCGGCGGGAAAACCGCCTGGACGTTCTGCGTGACCGGGTCGTTCTCGTGGATCTCGTCGAGTGCTTGGTCGCCCGAATTGCTTTGCGGCGGGCCGCCGTAAGTCACACGCACCAGGTATTCTTTTTCCATCACCGCATCTTCACCGATCAGCTGGCGCGCGACCCGGCCGTCCTGCGTCAGCACCAGCAGTCCGATCGAGTCGATGTCCAGTCGCCCGGCCGGCACCAGGCTCTGCAATTGCTTGGGGTGAAAGAAGAAGCGGGCGTTGTCATCGGCCCAGCGGTTCTGCGGCTGGACCAGCGTGATCGCCGGCAGGTGCCCGTCCTCGGCCTGGCCGCTGACGATGCCCATGGGTTTGTTGACCAGGATCGTCACCTGGCTGGCCTGCTGACCCTGGGCCTGCTTGTTGATCTCGATACGCGCCTCGGGCGTGACCTGCATGCCCATGCTGGCAATCTGACCGTTGACCTTGACCCAGCCGCGGGCGATCCAGTCGTCAGCCTCGCGGCGTGAGGCCATGCCCAGTTCGGCCATGCGTTTGTTCAGCCGGCTGGTGCCGGCAGCGCCGCCAACGCCGGGTTTGGCTGCGGGGGCGCGTCGCACAGGCGCGTCGACGGGTTGCGGGGCACGGCGCAGTGCCGGGCCCGATGGTGGTTTGTTCATGGGGTCTCGTGGCGGGGAAACACTTTCGATCGCAATGCATTGAGGCTCAAAACCCGCAGGCCGCCGTACTCGACCCTTATCACGCCTTGCTCCTGCAATGCACTCAGGGCCTCGTTCACGCGCTGGCGCGACAGTCCCACCAGGTAGGCCAGTTCCTGCTGCGTGATACGCAGCACTTCGCCCACGCCGGGGTAAAGCACCGGGTTGAACAAGGCCGCCAGGCTGCGCGCCACCCGGGCGTCCGGATTGTTCATGCGGTCGATCTCGCGCGCGGCGATGAACTGGCCCAGTCGCTCGTTGATCTGGTTCATGACGAAGCGGTTGAAGCCAATCGAGTGGTCGAGCAACCAGTGGAAGGTGTCCACCGGCAGCCCGGCAACGATGCTGCGGCGCAGGGCCTGGATGTTGTATTTGTAAGGTTCACGTTTGAGCGCTGTGCCTTCACCGAACCAACCACCGGGTGGCACACCGGTGAATGTCATGCTGACACCGTCGATGTTGTCGCTGCTCATCTTGAGCAGGCCGTCGATCACGCCGAACCAATACGTCAACTCACGCCCGGTGCGGCAGACATAGTCACCGGGCGAAGCGTCGCCGACCTTGAGTTCGG
>JAGPBF010000129.1 GCA_018063505.1 Rhodoferax sp. | reverse complement strand
TGTGAATGTCACGTCCCCCGCCATCTCGCCACAGACGCTGACATCCTTGGACTGTGCGTTGCACCGTGCGATGGTGTCGGCAACCATGTGCAACACTGCCGGGTGAAGCGGGTCGTACAAATGTGCTACCGCCTCGTCCGCGCGGTCGATCGCCAGTGTGTACTGGATCAGGTCGTTGGTGCCGATCGACAGAAAATCAAAATACTTCAGGAAAACATCGACCATCAGCGCTGCCGCGGGAATCTCGATCATGGCGCCCAGCTTGAGCGGGCCGTAGGCGAGACCACGCTGATCGAGCTGGTTGCGGGCACGATCGAGCAAGTCCAGGGTCTGGCGGATTTCGCTGACGTGAGCGAGCATCGGAATCAGCAGATTGACCCGTCCGAACGCGGCGGCGCGCAATATCGCGCGCAGTTGGGTCAGGAACATGTCCGGGTCCGCCAGACACCAGCGGATCGCCCGCAATCCGAGCGCCGGATTCAGATGCGTCTCGTCCTTGGATGACTTGTCCAGCGGTTTGTCGGAACCGATGTCGACCGTGCGAATCGTGACGGGCAATCCGGCCATGCCGTCGAGCGCGTTGCGATAGGCCTGGAATTGCTCGTTCTCATCGGGCAGGTGCCCATGGCGCCCCATGAAAAGAAATTCGCTGCGAAACAGCCCCACACCGACTGCGCCGGCACTGACTGCGGCCGCCGCGTCTTCCGGCATTTCGATATTGGCCAGCAACTCGACTTTCTGCCCGTCGAGCGTCAGCGCAGGCGTATGCCGCAGCCGGGTCAGCCGCCCGCGATCGATCTCGCCCTGGCGTTGCTTGAAGTCGTACTCTGCCAGCACGATCGCCGATGGGTCGACGATCACCACGCCGGCATCGCCGTCGACGATCACCCAGTCGTCCTGACGGATCAGGTGGCTGGACAAACGCGCACCCACGACCGCAGGAATGTCCATGCTGCGCGCAACAATCGCGGTGTGCGAGGTGCGCCCGCCGACATCGGTCACGAAGCCGGCAAACACACTTTGCTTGAACTGCAGCATGTCGGCCGGCGACAAGTCGTGGGCGACCAGAATCAAGGGTGTATCGGCCTTGCCATCGTGGGCCGGATCGTGCGCAGTCGCCTTGCGCGTCGGGTGCAACCCGGCAGTCGCCATCGGCGAGGCCACGCCACTCATCACTGCCAGCACCTTCTCGGTGATCTGCTCGAGATCGGCCTTGCGCTCGCGCAGATACTCGTCCTCCATCTCGTCGAACTGGCGCGCGATCACCTCGAGCTGCGTCGTCAACGCCCATTCGGCGTTGTAAAGGCGATCCACGATCCAGTGCTTGACACCCAGGATCAGTTCCTCGTCCTGCAGCAACATCAGGTGCACGTCCATCAGCGCCGTCAACTCGTGTGGCGCCTCCTTCGGCCCCATCAGGCTGATCGTGCGCTGCAGTCGATGGATTTCGTCGATCACCGCATTGCGCCCTTCCCGGACGCGGTCGATTTCCGCTGGGACCTGGTCCGGGGTGATGAAATAGTGCGCCACGTTGACCCGACTGGACGCCACCAGCACGGCGCGACCGATCGCGATTCCACGCGCAACCGCCAGCCCGTGGATCGTGAAGCTCACTCCCCCTCTCCGAACTTGTCTGCAATCATCGCGACCAGGGCGTCGTTGGCTTCCTGCTCTGACTCTCCGTGGGTCTCGACTTCGATTTCGACGCCAATCCCGGCAGCCAGCATCATGACGCCCATGATGCTCTTGCCATTGACGCGGCGCTCGCCACGCGAAAGCCATACCTCGCACGGATAACTTCCGGCAAGTTTGGTCAGTTTGGCCGAGGCCCTTGCATGCAGACCCAGCCTATTGCTGATGGTCGCCTGGGTCTTGATCATGTTTCTTCCTGGCTTGATTCTGTGGAGCGGCTGTTGCCACCTGCATCACCCCTTGAACCCCTCCGGCCATGGCACGCGCAACCAGCGCTTCGATCGGTTCGCGCCGGTAGGTCATGGCGCGCAGCAGCATCGGCAGGTTTACGCCGGCCACGAGTCGGCTGCGTACGCCGTCGACCAGCTTCTGCGCCACGTTGCACGGTGTGGCGCCGAACACGTCGGTCAGCACCAGGATGTGCGGCGTGTTCAGCCCGGCCATGGCCAGGCGCGACTGCTCCAGCAATTGGTCAAACGGCAGATCGCTGCGTATGTCGACCGCCACAACCGCATCTGCGCCGTCCGCAAACACGTGAAGCACACACTCGCGCAGCGCACTGGCCAGTGGTGAATGGGTGATGAGCAACAGGCCGACAGTCATGGGTTCAAGCTCTCTGATTATGTCTCGCGCCAAGCATGAAGTACACGTATGAGGCCACACAACAACTCAGGTATGCGGTGAATGCGAGACGATATGCCGCCTGCTGGCTCGCGCCGACCGCCATCAGGCCATCGATCAACAGGCCGATACCCCACTGGATCGCAAATACACCGAGGAAGATCACCAGGTTGAAAGCTGTAAGGGCACGCCCGGCCAGTTCGGACGGAAATGCCATGGCCACGGCGGGTTGCGACGGCGTCACGAAGCTGCACGCCATGCAATACAGCGCGAGCATGGCCCCGGTGTGCGGCACCAGCATGTCCGGCGCCGCGATGATCAGCGCCAGCACCAGGAAGCTGGCCGGCAAACCGCGGCTGATCAAGCGGTCGGCGCCCAACCCGTGATGGGCGAGCCTTGGACTGACCATGCCCCAGGTCCAGAAGGTGCACAACATCGTGATGTTGATCCAGAACAGCCCGGTCGCCGACGCCAGCGGCGAGTAGCCTGCCATCTTCTCCATCCAGGGTGCGGCCCACAATGTCTGCACCGCCAACAGTCCGCCATACCCAAAAAATCCCAGCGGGGCCATGCGCCGGAAGTAGGGGTCGCGCCAGACACGCGCGTAGCGATGCGCCGGTTCCGGCGTCGACAACGGCACGGCACCGGTCCGGTTCCAGCCAGGCACGCGCCAGATGATCAGCAACAAGGCCGTCACCAGCAGTACCGCCAGGCCCAGAAACATCGGGCGCCAACCCAGCGCCGGAAGCAACCACTGAACCGGCAACGTCGATGCGACCATGCCACAGGATCCGGTCATCAGCATCCAGGCGTTGGTACGGGTCTGGATGGCGGGCGCGAACCAGCGCCGGTAACCGGTCAGGGGCGCCATCAGGCAGGCGCTCAGCCCTGCGCCGCAAAGGAATCGCGCCATCAGCAAGCCGGAGAAACTGTTGGCGTACGCGAAGGCCACGCAACCCAGCGCGGCCACGCCCAGGAAACACGCGAGCATCCGCCCTGGTCCATAACGGTCCAGCCAGCTGCCCAATGGAAGCTGGGTGGCCGAGAAGCCCAGAAAATAGCCCCCGGCCAGCAGGCCCAGATCCCGCGCATGCAGATCGAATTCGAGCGTCAGCTGCGGCGAGAGTGTCGCCGTGATGGCCCGGATCAGCGCAGACAGGAAGTAGGCGAACGCAAAGGTCACGAAGACGGTAATGGCCGTCCGTTTGGCCAGTACCGTCATGGCATGCGCAAGCCGGCAAAAAAGGGCTCGGTCACCTCCCTGACCAGGGTCGGTGCGAACACCAGCGCTGCAAATACATCAGGCCCGCGGGCGAACCACAAGCCCTGCAGGCTCTGGACCGGCTCCCTGGTGGTGTCACGGGTGGCGCGAAGGCTCAACAGCATCGGCAGCGCCGGACTATCCGATGGAGGCTGCAGCGATACTGCGACCGGTTCAGGGCCCAGGCCGGCCAGAGTCGCGTCGCGCCACTGCGCCAGGGCAGTCGCGGCCAGTGCGGGATCCGACAGACGGGCATGCCCTACCGCGAATGTGGTGCCACCGGCACTGCAGCTGCGCATCGTCATCTGCTGCGCTGCGCCAGTCAGTGGCACGGTCCGTTCGGCATCGTCGGGTTTGCAGGGAAAGAGTGCGCGCAGCGGTGTTGCGCCAATCGTCACGTCACGCCAATTGAGGGTCGGCCCACAGCCAGAGAGCAGACCGATGGCGGCCACGGTGATGGCGATGGACAAGACACGCATGCGCGGATTATCGCGATGCGCGAAACCGGCCGGTCAGGCGACCGGAACAACAGTGACGGCTGTGTTACTTGAAGACGCCGAACACTTTCTTGAGAATGGCGCTGCCGGTGCCGACCGGGTCCTGGCGGATCTTGCGCTCCTCCTCGCCGATGACCAGATACAGGCCGTCGAGTGTCTTGCCAGTGACATATTTTTCGATATTGGCGTCGTCCTTGCTGACCAGACCCAACCCTGCCGCCTTGGACGCCACGCGGTTGTATTTGGATGCCAGAGACACCTTTTGCGTCGCTGTCGTCACGATAGGGAGGAACTTTCCAGCCAGTGGCTCGCGTGTTTTGCCGGCAAAGAAATTGGTGACCGACGTGTCACCCCCGGTGAGGATCTGCTTCGCATCGGTGACCGACATCGACTTGACGGCAGCCATCAAGATATCCTTGGCCATCGGCACTGCGGTTTCAGCTGCGCGGTTCATCGCGGTGACCAGTTCGTCCACACGTTTGCTCTGGCCAAAAGTCTTGAGCAATTTCGCTGCGTCATTCAGAAATCCGGGCAACGGAATCTTGACCTTCTCATTGCCCAGGAAACCATCCGGACGCCCGAGGAGGCTGATAGCTGCCTGTGCACCTTTTTCCAGAGCAGTCTTCAGTCCTTGGGAAGCTTCTCCTTCGGTCAGATCGCTCAGCGACAGGGCGTGTGCCTGGGCATACGCCAGCGCGACGAGAGAAGCCAGCGTACGGCTTGAGACGGTATTGAATTGGCGACGGTCCATGGTGTTTCCCTGTATTGATTTCCAAGGATACATCTTGCGCCGAACCCAGCGCGATTGGCAATGTCCGGCGGCGCCGGGACGCACATGCTTTACCTTTGGATATCGGTGTGGCGCTGATCTTTACGATCCGCAGCATGCATGCCAAACCGCGGTCCTGGCGACGCACGGCCTGATGGGGCTTGCCGTATCATTGCCTCGCACCCCAACTTCCAACCTCAACCCGTCAAGCACGATGCCTACGCAAACAGATTCGATCCGGGTGTGGGACCTTCCCACCCGTTTGTTCCACTGGTTGCTGGTGATGACCATCATCGGGTCGGTCGTCACATCGCAGATCGGTGGCAACGCCATGGTCTGGCATTTCCGCTGCGGATTCACGATTGCCACCCTGCTGCTGTTTCGTCTGGCTTGGGGTGTTGTGGGTGGGCGCTGGTCGCGTTTTGCCTCTTTCTTATACAGCCCCGCAACCGTGCTCCGATATCTCAAGGGGCAGGGCCGGCCCGAGCATGCGATCGGTCACAACCCGCTGGGTGCGGCGTCGGTTTTTGCCATGCTGGTCGTGCTGATTGCACAGGTATCGACTGGCGTGGTCAGTGATGACGAAATTGCCGCAGTCGGGCCATTTGCCAAGTTCGTCAGCAATGCCACTGTGTCAATGGCAACGACGTATCACAAGTCGTATGGCAAATTGCTGTTGCTGGCCCTGGTTGCGCTGCACCTGGGCGCCATCCTTTACTACTATCTGGCACAGCGCAAGAACCTGGTCAAGCCGATGCTGACAGGTGACAAGGCGCACGCTGGCGCCTTGCCCGGCTCGCGCGACGATGCTGTATCGCGCCTCGCTGCCGCCGTGGTATTCGCCGCCTGTGCTGCGTTGGTCGGGTGGGGCGTCTCGCTGGGTGGCTGACACTGGCAACGTCGCGGCGACATCAACGATTGACATGTCCGAGTTGCTGCTACCCGACTCCACCGCGGACTGGACGGACGTTCGACTGCTGATGCGGGAATATGCGCAAGGCTTGGGCGTGGATTTGTGTTTTCAAGGCTTTGACCGGGAACTCGCGCATTTGCCCGGCGCCTACGCTGCGCCTCGCGGAACCTTGCGCCTGGCACGGGTCGACGGGCACGCTGCAGGGTGTTGCGGATTGCGCCCGATCGACTCGGTCGACTACCCGAACGCCTGCGAAATGAAGCGCCTGTATGTACGGCCGCAATTCCGTGGCCTGGGCCTGGGACGGCAGCTGGCCGAAGAGATCATGGAGGCCGCGCGGCTGGCCGGATATGCCAGCGTGTTGCTCGACACGCTGGACTCCATGGAAACCGCGCGGGCGATGTACCAGGATCTGGGTTTTGTCGAGATTCCGCCTTATTACTACAACCCGATTGCCGGGTCGCATTACCTGAAGGCAAATCTCTGAACGTCCGGTGTCAGCCCTTGGCCTGAGCCAGCATCGTCGCTGCGTCGCTGACCTCGAACTTGCCCGGTGCTTCGACGTTCAGCGAAGCAACCTTGCCATCCTTGACCAGCATCGAATAGCGGTTGCTGCGCAAACCCATACCCTTGCCGGTCAGGTCCAGCGTCAGCCCGGTTGCCTTGGTGAAGGCCGCATCGCCGTCGCCGAGCATGCGAACCTTGCCGCCCGCTTTAAGGTCACGGGCCCATGCACCCATCACGAAGGCATCGTTGACGCTGACGCACCAGATTTCGTCGACGCCGGCGGCCTTGAGCTCGGAGAACTTCTCCAGATATCCCGGCACGTGTTTGGCGGAGCAGGTGGGTGTGAATGCGCCTGGCAATGCGAAGAGGGCAATCGTCTTGCCAGCCGTTGCCGCTGCCACTGGAACCGGATTGGGGCCGATGCTGCAGCCATTGCCTTCGACCTCCGAGAATTCCATCAGTGTGGTTTGCGGCAGGGTGTCGCCAATTTTGATCATCAAGTACTCCTGATTATGGGGAAATAGACAGTGTCCGGATCGGGTGCCACCGCACACAAACGTGGCAATAACAACCCAAAGCAAAACGGCTCACATTGTGAGCCGTTTTGACAACAGACGCAGCCGAGCTGCGCAATACCATCAAACGATGGCTGCCTTCTGGACCAGACGGGTCGCAACCCAGTTCTTGGTCTTGGAGATCGGACGGCTTTCGGTGATCTCGACGGTGTCACCCATCTTGTACTCGCCATTTTCGTCATGGGCGTGGTACTTGCTGGATTTTCCGACGATCTTGCCGTACAGCTCGTGCTTGACACGACGCTCGATCAGAACGGTCACGGTCTTGGCGCGCTTGTCGCTGACAACCTTGCCTATCAGGGTGCGTTTGCGGGATACCTTGGCTTCGGTCGCTACGGTCGCTTCGGTCATTTGGCCGCTCCTTCGGTGGACTTGGCCGCATGCTGCTTCTCGACCAGGATGGTCTTGGCGCGGGCAATATCGCGGCGTGTCGAACGCAGCGTTGCGGTGTTGTTGAGTTGCTGGGTGGCCTTTTGCATACGCAGACCGAAATGGGCCTTTTGCAGCGACTTGACCTCCGCCTCGAGGGCGGTAACGTCTTTCTGACGCAGTTCTTTGGTGTTCACGAGGTTTCTCCGGGCAGGTGGCGCTTATTGGCCGATCATGCGCGCCACGAACGTGGTGCGCAGCGGCAGCTTGGCCGCTGCCAGACGGAACGCCTCACGTGCCAGTTCTTCCGGAACGCCGACGATCTCATAGAGGACCTTGCCGGGCTGGATCTCGGCAACGTAGTACTCAGGGTTGCCCTTGCCGTTACCCATGCGAACCTCAGCAGGTTTCTGCGAGATTGGCTTGTCCGGGAAGATGCGGATCCAGATGCGACCACCACGCTTGACGTGGCGAGAGATCGCCCGACGCGCGGATTCGATTTGCCGGGCCGTCAGGCGGCCACGGTCGGTGGATTTGAGACCGAAGTCGCCAAATGCCACGGTATTACCGCGCGTCGCAATGCCGGTATTACGGCCTTTTTGCTCCTTGCGGTACTTTCTGCGAGCTGGTTGCAGCATGTAATTCTCCGATTGCTAGACCGTGATCAGGTCTTGGTTCCGTCAGCTGCTGCAGCTGGCGCGCTTGCCTTGCGGACGCGCTTAACGGCGGGTTTGGTGGTATCAGGTGCTCCCGTGGCTTCAGCCGGCTTGTCGCTGCCGTCTGCAGGGGCCATATTGGCACCAGCAGGACGACGGGCGGCAGGACGCGAAGCGGGACGGTCGGAACCAGGACGTGCGTCACGACGCGGACCACGTGGGCGACGGTCGTCTTCGTTACGTGGCTCGACAACGGCCGGCAGGTCATTGCGACCGAGCGTGTCACCTTTGTAGACCCAGACCTTGACGCCGATGACGCCGTAGGTGGTCTTGGCTTCCGAAGTTCCGTAATCGATATCGGCACGCAGGGTATGCAATGGCACACGGCCTTCGCGGTACCACTCGCAACGTGCGATCTCGATGCCGTTCAGACGACCGGACGACATGATCTTGATGCCCAGGGCGCCCAGACGCATCGCGTTCTGCATGGCGCGTTTCATCGCGCGGCGGAACATGATGCGCTTTTCAAGCTGCTGCGTGATGCTGTCGGCGATGAGTTTGGCATCGATTTCGGGCTTGCGCACTTCTTCGATATTGACTGCCACCGGCACACCGAGCTGCTTGCCCAGTTCGCGCTTGAGGTTCTCGATGTCCTCGCCTTTCTTGCCGATCACCACACCCGGACGCGCCGAGAAGATGGTGATACGTGCGTTCTTGGCGGGGCGCTCGATCAGAACGCGCGATACCGACGCATTCTTGAGCTTCTTTTTCAGGTACTCGCGCACCTTGATGTCTTCGGCCAGCATGCCGGCGAAGTCACGGTCGCTCGCGTACCAACGCGACGACCAGTTGCGACTGACCGAAAGACGGAAGCCGGTGGGGTGGATTTTTTGTCCCATATGTTCCTGGCCTCTTTCAGTTACCAACCGTCACGTACACATGGCACGTGGGCTTGCGGATCTGGTTGCCGCGACCCTTGGCACGTGCCGTGAAACGACGCAGGGATGCGCCCTGTTCGACATAGATGGTCTTGACCTTCAATTCGTCGATGTCGGCACCATCGTTGTGCTCTGCGTTGGCGATTGCCGACTCCAGAACCTTCTTGATGATCACGGCAGCTTTTTTCTGCGTGAATTGCAGAACATTCAGCGCCTGGTCAACTTTCTTGCCGCGAATCATGTCGGCGACGAGACGACCCTTGTCGACAGACAAGCGTACGCCGCGCAATGTTGCTTTGGTTTCCATGGTATTGCCTTACTTTCGCACGACTTTTTTGTCGGCCGGATGACCCTTGAAGGTCCGCGTGAGCGCAAATTCGCCCAGCTTGTGGCCAACCATCTGGTCGGTGATGTAGACCGGAACGTGTTGCTTGCCGTTGTGCACGGCAATCGTCAGTCCGATGAATTCCGGAAGGACCATAGAGCGACGCGACCAGGTCTTGATGGGTTTCTTGTCCTTGTTGGTCACCGCCTTGTCGGCCTTCTGGGCCAGGTGGTGGTCGACGAAAGGACCTTTTTTGAGTGAACGTGTCATTGACGTGCCCCTTACTTCTTGCGACGCGACACGATCATGACCTGCGTGCGCTTGTTGTTGCGGGTGCGGTAACCCTTGGTCAGATTGCCCCATGGATCGACGGGATGACGACCTTCACCGGTCTTGCCTTCACCACCGCCGTGCGGGTGATCAACCGGGTTCATCACCACACCGCGAACCGTTGGACGAATACCCATCCAGCGCTTGACACCGGCCTTGCCCAGACGGCGCAGGCTGTGCTCTTCGTTGGCCACCTGGCCAATCGTTGCGCGGCAGTCGATGTGAATCTTGCGCACTTCGCCAGACCGCATGCGGACCTGGGCGTAGACGCCTTCGCGCGCCAGCAAGGTTGCGGACGTACCCGCCGAACGCACGATCTGTGCGCCCTTGCCGACCTGCAACTCGACGCAATGAATGATCGAACCCACCGGGATATTGCGAATCGGCAAGGTGTTGCCGACACGAATTGGCGCTTCTGCACCGTTCAGGATGGTTGCGCCAACCTCAAGGCCACGCGGGGCAATGATGTAACGGCGTTCGCCATCGGCGTAACAGACCAGGGCCAGATGCGCCGAACGGTTCGGGTCGTATTCGATACGCTCGACCTTGGCCGGAATGGCATCCTTGGCACGACGAAAATCGACCACGCGGTAATGGTGCTTGTGACCACCACCTTTGTGACGCGTCGTGATGTGGCCGTTGTTGTTGCGGCCGGCATGCTGGAACTGGGGCTCCAGCAATGGCGCGTAACCCTCACCCTTGTGCAGATGGTCACGCGAGATCTTCACCATGCCACGACGGCCTGGTGAGGTTGGTTTCATCTTGATGACAGCCATGATTACGCAGCCTCCCCGCCAAGGTTCAGTTCCTGACCTGGCATGAGCGTGACGTACGCCTTGCGCACGTTGTCACGGCGTCCCATGGACTTGCCGAAACGCTTGGATTTTCCTTTGGTATTGACCACGGAAATGCCCTTGACCTCGACCTTGAACATCAGTTCAACGGCCGCCTTGATTTCATGTTTGGTGGCGTCCTGCAGCACCTTGAACGTCACCGCATTGCTCTTCTCGGCAATCATGGTGGCTTTCTCGGACACGATCGGCGCCACGAGGACCTGCATCAAACGGCCTTCATCGAATTTCACGGCGTTCATGCGAACATCTCCTTGAGCTTTTCCATCGCGGCGCGGGTCACCAGCACCTTGCGGTAATGGACCAGCGACACCGGATCGGCGTAACGCGGCTCGACAACCAGCACGTTGGCCAGGTTGCGGGAGGCGAGGTACAGATTTTCGTCGACCTGTTCGGAGATGAACAGGACGGAGTCCAGATTCATCGCCTTGAGGCGGGCCGCAAACGGCTTGGTCTTGGGCGAATCCACAGCCAGCGACTCGACGACAGCCAGACGGCCTTCACGCGCGAGTTGCGAGAAGATCGACGCCATGCCGGCGCGGTACATCTTCTTGTTGATCTTGTGGCTGAAGTTTTCGTCAGGCATGTTCGGGAAGATCCGGCCGCCTCCGCGCCACAACGGCGAGGACGTCATACCGGCGCGGGCACGGCCCGTTCCCTTTTGCTTGAACGGCTTCTTGGTCGAGTGGTGAACCTGCTCGCGGTCCTTCTGGGCACGGGTGCCCTGGCGCGCATTGGCCTGGAACGCGACGACCACCTGGTGCACCAGGTCTTCGTTGTACTGGCGACCGAAGACCGTCTCGGGCGCGTCGAATTTCGACGTCGCCTGGCCTTGTTCATTGAGGAGTTCGAGCTGCATCAGTTCGCTCCCTTTGCTGCTTCAGCGGCCGGCCTCGCCTTGACGGCGGGACGGACCGAGACAAAACCACCCGACGCGCCGGGGATGGCACCGCGGATCAGCAACAGCTGGCGCGTTTCGTCGATGCGGAAGATATCGAGGTTCTGGGTTGTCACGGTGACATCACCCATATGACCGGTCATGCGCTTGCCTGGAAACACACGACCAGGATCCTGCGCCATGCCGATCGAGCCGGGCACATTGTGCGAACGGCTGTTACCGTGCGACGCGCGCTGCGACTTCATGTTGTGGCGCTTGATCGTGCCGGCGTAACCCTTGCCGATGGAAGTGCCCTGCACGTCGACCTTCTGGCCCACGGCGAACACGTCCAGCACTGGCACGGACGTGCCAGCAGGGTACTTGGCAGCGGCATCGGCCGGCACACGGAATTCCTGGATGATTTCGCCGGCCTCCACCCCTGCTTTTGCAAGGTGGCCCGCGGCGGGCTTGGTCACGCGCGAAGCGCGGCGTGCGCCAAACGTTACCTGCAAGGCAACGTAGCCGTCGTTCTCTTGGGTTTTCACCTGGGTCACGCGGTTGTTAGACACATCCACCACCGTGACAGGAACGGAGTCCCCATCGTCGGTGAATAGGCGCATCATGCCCACCTTGCGGCCCAGCAACCCGAGGGAGTTGCTAAGACTCATTGTTTTCTCCGTAACTTCCACCGCCACGACTGCAATTGGCCGGGACGTTTTGATGTGAAAGACTGTTAATAAAACTTCTGCCTCAATTGCAGAACAATCAAGGCGAAGCCAAAAATTATATGCCGGTTCCTTTGAACCGGCAACTCTTTTCTCACGATGGGACACGCAGCGGTGCTGCCCGTCCCATCAGAATCACGTCAACCCAGGCTTATTGCAGCTTGATCTCGACGTCGACACCTGCGGGCAGATCGAGCTTCATCAGCGCATCGACCGTCTTGTCGGTCGGGTCGACGATGTCCATCAGGCGCTGGTGGGTGCGGATCTCCAGCTGGTCGCGGCTGGTCTTGTTGACGTGTGGCGAACGCAGAATGTCGAAACGCTTCATGCGCGTAGGCAAGGGCACGGGGCCCTTGACGATGGCGCCGGTGCGCTTGGCGGTGTCGACAATCTCTGCTGCAGACTGATCGATCAGCTTGTAGTCGAATGCCTTGAGGCGGATGCGGATTTTCTGTTTGGTGGCCATGGTGTTACCTTGTTTTATTCAGTTGGGGACTGAGCAAAAAGCTGCGCTGGTCTGATCTGTCCCGCAAACATGCTGGTTACGCGATGATCTTGGCAACCACACCGGCGCCGACGGTCTTGCCGCCTTCGCGGATCGCGAAACGCAGGCCTTCTTCCATCGCGATCGGGTTGATCAGCTTGACCGTGATCGACACGTTGTCACCAGG